>CAYOSS010000027.1:368-20369 GCA_964406705.1 uncultured Eubacteriales bacterium | reverse complement strand
GAACCCGCGCGGAGACAGGGCACAGCTTGCCGGAGAGACATAAAGAAGCCCGGACAAGGGGACGTCCGGATGAAATTAGGGCGCAAGCCGCAGATAAGATAAGATAAGATAAGAAGAAGACCGGACAAGGGGAGTCCAAGCGTAATCCGTTGCCGGGGCAAGAGAAAGACAGGGCGGGAAAAATCCGAGCCGGGTCTAGGCGGAAACAGTCGATGAAATGAAGAAACCCGGACAAGGGAAGTCCGGGCGTGATCCGCTGTCGGAGCATTGGAAGGACCGGATGATGAGGGAGCATCCGGGAAGCGTAACCGTTAAACCACCGCAGACAAAATCCCCCGCGGGAGGGAGGACTACCCGCGGGGGTGAGGAGAAAACGAAATTGGATTTTGACGTGATATGAGCTAAACAGGCGGAAGAGGCAGGCCCCTTACACCCGCCCTCCCATCTCGTCCACCCAGAGGCGGCGGGAGGGGTCGACGCAGACGACGGAGCGGTTCAAATCCAAATCAAAGACGCGCTCGCCCAGCGTCGGGTAGTAGCTCAGCCGCTCCGCCGTGCCGCACACCGCCTTGTGAGCGGCGTTGCGAGCCGTAATCCCGGAGCCGGAGCCGTCCTCCTCGAAAAGCTGGAAGGCGACGTCGTTTATCGCGTTCCAGGCGGACTGGGCGGTAAAATCTATGTACCCCCGCCAAATCCCGGGGATTTCCTCCCTCATACGATCCCCGAGGACCCCGCCGGGCACGCGCTCGGTGCGCTCCATATTAAACGAAATCAGCGACACTTCCTGGTTGCCGTGAAGCCGTTCGCCGCTGCCCCAGACGTCGTCCCCGCACCACCTGCCGAAGTACGGGAGATTGATGTTCCGCTCGTCCAGGCAGTTAATAAGCGTTATCGGGTGATTTGACCCGCAGCGCGAGGGGTAGTTGCCGAAAGTAAACCCGTACCGCCCTATCGTCGCGCCGCAGTTTACGCAGACCACGTGCTCTCCGCCCACCTGTATCCCCTCGTCGAAGCCGTAGGCGTGGACGTTTATATAGTTACTGACGTTGTAATTGCTCCCGTCCGTCATAGTGAGCCCTATGCACCCCTTCGCGGGAACGGGCGGCGCGGCGCCGAGCCCCACCTCGCTGTCGGGGCTTATCAGGTCGCCGTAGGAGACGAGAGTGACGTCTTTTACCTCCACGCGGTCGGTCCGCCGCAGGTCGACGGCTCTCACCGGGTGCTGATTATTGGCGAGGACGACCGCGATGTTCTCAAGGTAAAGAGACGAGCCGTTTTGTATCCCGGAGGCTGTCCAGGCGCTCCTGATGACGTCCGCGCCGGCGTCGCCCGCCGACTCCAGCGCCTCGAGCGAGACATAGAGCACCACACCGTTGTCAAACCGACGCTGAAAGCCGTACTCGTGGTTCTGGCCCGTGACGCGTATCTCCCTGTGCTCCCCGGGGAAGCGCAGCGCCGCCGCCGGGCCGCCGTCATCGTACTCGAAAAAGCCGTCCACGTGGTAAATCCCGTCCGCGAGGTAAAGGTTCCCGCCGCGCCGGAAGCACTCGTCCACCGCCGCCGCCAGCGTCCGCTCGTCATGCGAGCCCGCGCAGACGAAGTCCGCCGAGCGCTTTTCGCTGTCCGGGCTGCCCGCCGCCGCGACAAGAATGTCGGTTGAAAAATGGCTTGACATAATGATTACTCCCCTTGACGTTAATATTCTCGGCACGCAAACGCAAAAAAAGGCAACCGCCCCCTTCCGCCCCGCTGCGCCGCCATAGCTACATTTTAAGGGCACACCCGCGCTTTGTCAAGCGGTTTTCAATCGCAAGTATACGGTCTAATGCCGGGATTTGCGGCGAGGGACTTGGGAGGCGGCTCCGCGGCCGGGGGGTCTCATCTCGCTGCGCGGGGTAGCTTTGCGGTGAAGAGAGCTGCTTGCTCGGCTTCGCACGCCTCCGGGAATTTCTTCTCGCTGCACCAGGTAGACTATGATGGCTGAGAGCTTTCAGCGTTTGGGAGCCTTTTGCCCACCTTGCGGTGCCCGGCTCGTCGCACACCCCCGCGCGGCGACTTGCCAACCGCTGCACAAATGAAGCCTTCGCTGCTTCGTCCACCGGACGCGCTTGGCTTCATTCCCAGCGCGGCTGGGCAGCGTGTCCGCTTTTCTCTCTCGGCCGACGGGCGCGGCTATCCTCGCTGTCCTTGCTCTGCGCGTTAAGGCAGGCTTCTTCTCGCTAACGCGAGGGTAGTTTTCTCGTTGTCCCAGCTGGGCTGGGGAACGTTGTCCGCTTTTCTTCTCTGCGCCGACGGGCGCGGCTGAAAGAAGAAAAGCGGACAGAAAAGAAGTTCAGCGCGCCGGCTTACTTCTACGCCATTCACCGGGTGGTTTGGGGGTAGCCGCCACCTGTGCGGCGGGTCTTGTGCCTGCGAGGATAGCCCGGGGGTCCCGCCAACGCCGGCTCCGGAACCCTGCCGTATTCATTTCAGGCTTACCGAGCCCGGTACAAAAGGCTCGCAGGTTTGGGGGCGGCTTGTCGCTGTCGATTTGGGTTCGGCGCTTCCGGGTAGCTTTTGTCTGCCGGTTCAGGTAGGCTCGCGGGTGTGCGGGGAGCCCCCGCCTGGGGAGCCCGGAGGTTCGGCGGCGTGAGAGATAGCTCGGTGACGATCGGCAGACCCCCCACCCGGAAGCGCAGCGGTTTATAGAATAGCCCGGCGGCGACAAGCAGCTCGTCCGGCTCCGCTCCATTTACCGGGGGACGCAGTGGCTCGCCCCAACACGGAGGAGAGAGACCCCCTGCATATCTGAGAGCCCCCCTCCGACCGATAAGCAAAAAGCTACCCCGCAAGAACCGAGCTCAGTTCGATAGCGGCAAGCTTTCCTAAACCGGCGAGGCTTTTGTACCGGACTCGGCGGGTCCCGAATGAACACGGCGGGGTCCCGGAGCCAGCGTCGGCGGGACCTCCGGGTCTTCCTCGCGAAGCGAAGCACAAGGGCTGCCGTACAGGTGGCGGCTACCCCGTACCCACTCGGTGTTCGGCGTTGGAGTAAGCCGGTCCGCCTGAACTTCTTTTCTGTCCGCTTTTCTTCTTTCTGCCGGACCGTTCCGGCGCAGAGAAGAAAAGCGGACATCGTTCCCCAGCATAGCTGGAGGAAAAAGTAAGCTGCCCTCGCGAAGCGAGAAGAAATCTGTCAAAAAAAGGGGCGGCGCCAAAAGCAGGAGGTCCGCAGCGGCTGATAGTCGGGAGAAGAAAAGCGGACATCGTCCCCCCCCCCCCCGGCGCAGCGGGGGAAAAAGCAAGCTACCTTCGCGATAGCGAGAAGAAATTTGCCAAACACGGCGAAGCCGGAAGAGCGATCCTCCCCCGGCCTCATCAAAGCTTCACGTGGCGGGCCGCCAACTTCCCCGCGAGGGGAGGCTGCCGGCCGCCGGCTAAATTCCCCCGCCCGTCAGCGGTCGGCCGCCGACCAAGTCCCCTTTTCCCGTCAGCGGTCGGCTATCTGGCAGCCCGCCGCCGTGAGAGCCTCTAAAAAGAGATGATAATGCTCGGGCTTCGGGTGGATACCGTCGGCACCCAACATACTCTCCTCGATCGGGGAGGCGAGGTAAGTCACCCAGTCTTTGCCGCCGCACCACTCGCCGACCTGCCGGTTCACGCTCTCGCACTCGGCGCGGTAGGAGTTCTTGGCGCGGACGGTCACCCCGAACCACCAAATCTTCGCGTCGGGGAAAGCCTCGTGCAGCTCGCCCAACAGCTTCTCGATATTCGCCGTGACCGACGCCACGGGAAAGCCGCTGTACACGTCGTTCGAGCCTATGTCGACGACTATGTTCCGGGGCGAGGTCCCGCTCCTGATGTATTGCAGAAGGACCTTCCTGTAAAGGTACAGCCACTGCTCCGCCCTGGTGCCGCCGATCCCCGCGCAAAACGCGTTCTTGCCCGGCAGCCCGTTTGTCGGGTCGGTGTAGAAGGAGCCGTAGAACCCCTCCTGATAGTCAAAATAGCTGTCGCCTATGAAGAGTGTTGTGTCGGGGTCGAGGGTCACCTCGCCTTTGTTTTTGGGCTGGTTATTCTCCATCTCCACCTTGTACCCCTGCCCCAACTGGTCCGCGTAGAGGTCGTCCGCGTCGCTGACTATGGAGGGCTGGCTCGCGGGGCCGTAATACTCGGCGAGGTAAGCGTCAACCGCGGAGCTCCCCGGCTGGTACGAGATCTCGCTGAAGCGCACATCCGCGTCGTTGTCGGCCACCATACTCACCCCGGCGGCGAAGGTGGTCCCGGAGTTGAAAGCCGAGTTGAGCGAGCTCACGCGGTACTTTACGACGGGCCTGTCGTCCGCGAAGATGTAGACGTAGCCCTTACGGAGCGCGAGGGTCATTTCGACAGACTTCAAGGGGTAGGCGTCATCGTGGAGCAGCACCGGCTCGGGCAGGAGATACTGGTTGAAATTCCAGGTGGACAGCGCCCCGGACGCGTCCTTATAAATGGTCAGCGTGCCGGTGTTCACCAACAGCACATACTCCGTTATGGTCCCGTCGGTGAGGACAAAGCCAGCCATTAAGTCCCGCTGATAGGCGCCGCCCTGCCCGAAGTCGGTCGTGTACTCAATCTTCATACTCATAAGAGAGCTTGTGGCGGGGGTGGTGAAGTAAAGATCGGTAAACTTGCTCCCCATCGCCTTTGAGCCGCAGACTATTCCCTCATTCACCCGGGAGGTATCCCAATGGGCGCGGTCGGAATTTATCTGCTTGCCGTTTACCCGCAGGCTGCTGGCGAAAAGGGAGCCGTCCCCGATGTAGTAGCGGGTGCCGAGGTAATCCGAGACCGCCGAGGCGGTGTTATCCATATAGATTTCGCTCGCCTCGAGGTCGGCGTTCTTATCCGCGACCATAGTGACGCCGAACGCGAGAGGAGTCCCCGCCTTGTAGCTCGGCAGCACGGCGGTCACCGCCACTTTGGTGACGTAATTATCGTTGAGAAATACTAAGAACTCGCCGTCCCGCAGGACAAGCCCTATCGTCACGGGCCGCCTGTCCTCCACCCGCAGGGCCTTGTAATCGATCAGCCCGGAGGTGAACTTCCACTGAGAGTTGATAATCGCGATGCCGTCATTCCACGCGACTATGTTGCCCTCCTCGCTGCCGTCGGTGATGTAGAACCCCGCCATCAGATCGGGTTGATATTCGACACCCGGCAGGAACCGCGTGGTCGTGTACTCCGCGTGAAGGCTCATCACGGCGAGGGTACCCGTCTTGCCGAAGAGCACGGGGGAGAGCCTGCTTCCCCGCTCGAACGAGCCGGCCAGGACCCCGCTCGCCTCGCGGCTTAAGTCCCACTTGCTCTCGGAGGAGCGCTTCTGCTTGCCGTTCACCGTAACCGTCTTGGCGAAAATGGAGCCTTCCGCTATGGGCCCGTCTGGGACGACGCCGCTCTTGGCGTAGGCTTCGGCGGCGGCGGTGCCGACCGTGTACCGCCAGTTCGAGATCTCAATATCGGCCTTCTTATCTGCCATCATAGCGATACCGACCGCCATCTTCGAGCCGGAAGCGATGTCCGGGGCGATGTCGTTCCAGTTCAGCGTCGCGACCGCGGAGCCGTCCATCAGAACTGTGACGGTGTTGTCCTTCTTCGCTATGCCGAACGTGACGGGAATCTTGGTCGGGTACCGCAGGACGCTGTAGGGGATCAGCCCCTGCCTCTGCTTCCAACCCGTGGAGATTATCCCGCTGCTCGCAGCGTAGACCCAGTTCTCCTTGGAGCCGTCGTTAAAGAAGAACCCCGCCATCAGATCGGGCTGATAATCCACGCCGGGAAGAAACTCCGTCGTGTACTTGGCCGTCAGCTCTACTGCGAAATCGCTCGCGGTGGAGGAAAAATAGAGCGGCTTCGCCTTGGCCCCGCCGTCGTAGGACGCCGTGATCCTCCCCTGGGATTCATATATCATATTCCACACGCCGCGATTGCTCCGGACCGTCTTGCCGTTCACGGTGACCGAGCTCGGAAAGTCGGAAACCTTCATAGCGAAGTCCCGGACCGTATCTTTGCCGAGGGTGATGTTCTCTATCAGGGCGGTGAAGTTCGCCCCCGTGACCGCCACCCTGTAGCTGCCCGGAGGAACCTCTAAGCTGTACCCCTTGGAGACGTTGGAAGTCGTCTCGTAGCGGCGGGAGCGGTCGTCCAGCCCCGTGAGGGTGACATCGCACTGCACCGCGCTTTTGCCGCCGCGAACCGTCCCGCTGAGCTTTACCGTGTCTACTTTCTCGAAATCCGCCTCAACCGTCTGGTGGGAGGAGACGTCTCGCACGGTGTAAACCCCCCCGACGGCGGTCCCGCGCACGTCCGGCGCGCGCTCTTTGCCGTTAATCTTAAGGGAGGAGAGCCCATACCGGGACTTGGAAGTGACAGTGAGGGTGTAGCTGCCGCCCTTCCGCACGGACGGCACCGAAGCCGTGACCGACCCGTGAGAGCCGGTGTTCTTCGTATCGATGAGGTAAAGCCCCCGCGCCGCGAGATAGTCTCGGGTCTGCCCGTCGTCCAGCGCCTCGCAGGAGTAGTCTTTAACCGTCACATCCATACCCGACACGCGAACGGCGGGGATCACGGCGGTGTCCATAAATGAGCGGACTTCCTGCGCCACAAACTGCCCGTCCGCGAAGTACCAGAACTTGTCCCCGTACTTGATAACGGTGAGGGTCACGCCCTCCTTTGTCGCGGCGTTGGGGTTGACAAGCCCCGTCGACTCCTGAATGGCGGACTCGCTCCACGAGCTTTCCACGTTATTGAGGCGATAGAGGCTGTATTTTGCCACATTCTTACTCCCGCCGGGGCCGTCTGCGAGGTTGGATGCCGCCATATTAAACGACACCGCGTGGTAGGGGCTGCTCAGCGGCACATCCGCCGAGTAAAAGGCGAAACCCGCCTTGGGGTACTGCTCCGTCCCGAGAGAGTGGTGGGGGATAAAAGTCGCCTCAACCTTAAAATTCGGCCCGTAAGCGTCCTTAAAGAAGATGAAGTGCTGGTCGTAGCCGAGGGACGAGCGCACCTCGCCCTCCGCCTCGCGGGAAATGTCCCAGTTGCCGGTCTTGGAGTAGCCGAACTTGCTGTCGCCCAACACCGCCCCCTCGCGGTCGGGGCAGATGTAGCCGTTCCCGTCGAACCGAGTCCAGTCGCCCGTCGCCGAGCGGGAGTAGTTTACCATAGTCATAGCGGTCATCTTATCGTTACCGGGCAGCACCGCGTGGTAGCAGAGCATCGCCCGAAACTCGGACGGCACCCCTTTGGATAGGTCAACATAAAGCGCGCTCCAAGGTAAGAACATCTCCAGCGTCGCGGACTTGGTGTCCCCGCTGTTCAGCTCCCCCTCCACCATAACGGCGCGGTCAACGTCAATATTGAGCGCCATTAGGTCGGCGTCCAGCCAAATGTTGCACTCGGCGCGGTAGAGAGAGTTTGTGCGCTCCTCGCCCACGCTGTCCGCCGCGAAGTTGATCTCCCACATTGAGGTGGAGGAGAAAGAGCGCTGCCCGGAGCAGACCAGGTTGCTGTCCTCCACTACGGAGGCCAAATACACCCCGTACTCGGTGGTGAAGCCGGTCGCGCGAAGCTTCGGCATACTGCCGTCGGTGTTGCTGATGAAGGTCTGGCTCCACCAATCCTTGCCCCGCCATACATCCTCGTCGAGGTTGCCGTCGATTGTAATGCCCTCGTCGTGGGGAAGGGTGCAGTAGCTGTAGTAAGTCTTCTTATACTTGTTCTCGGCGCCGGCGATGAGGCGCGCGGGGGTCTTGCCGCGGGCGAATAACAATATCAGGGCCGCCGCGATCAGCAGCACCGCGAGCGAGGCAGACACCGCGATGATTACCCGCTTCTTCCGGGACCGCGCGGCGCCGGTGGCTTTAGCGTTACTCTTCATCATTCCGCACCTCCCAACACCACAAGCTCGGATAGGTCGATTTCATAAAACGCGTCGCCCAACTTGTCCTCGGTGACGTACTTGTCCCGGCCGTCGAGAGTAATTGTTATCTCGCTGACCAGTATCGGGTCGAACTCGGCCACGGCGGATGCGTCCGTCACATACTCCTGCGTCTCCGGGTCGCAGTACCGCTCGGGGAGCTTCAAATTCTCTATGACGGCGGCGTCGTAGTCCCCGCTCGCCCAGGAGGGCCGCTTCGCCAACTTAAAGCGTATCTCCCGAACCTTAGAGAACGCCGTGTTGATGCTGGACGAGTTAAAAATCATAACGCTGCGCACGCTGACGGGCTCGTCCCAGCGAAGGGTGATGGTGCACCGCGCCGCCGTGGTCTTAAAGAACATCCCGCTCGCGACGGAGTAGAACGGCTCCAACCCGTCGTTCAGATACTCCACTCCCTCGCCGCCGGAAACCTCGTATGTGGCGGTGCGGGCTAAGTTTTTGGCGCCGCTCACGTCCTCGTCAAGCCACTGGAGGCTCTTGGTCGGGCCGCTGGCGGTCAGCACGTCGAGCCCGTCGGCGTTCTTCACCCAGTAGAGCCTGTCGGCGCATAGGCAGCGCCCGCCGCCGTCCTCCCAGGAGACGTTGCTCATATGCCGGTGGTAAATGATAGCGTACTCGTTGCCCTTCCGCGCTATGGCGTGGTGGCCGGTGCCGTTCATAACGCCGAACTGGCTGCCGTCGAGCACCGGGTTGCCCTCGTTCGGGGTCAGCTTGCGGAAACCCTTAAGCGGGTCGTCCGAGACCGCTTGGATGACCGAGTATGAGATGTTGCCGTATCCGTACTGCGAGTAGGTGGCGTAGTACCTGCCCGCGTGCTTAATCATATACACCCCCTCGTTGATGCCGCCCTCGTTGGAGGTCTCGTAAGTCTCGCCCACCTTGACATCGCCCCGGTTGATGTGCCCCGGCTCGTTCGACACGGTGGAGGCGCCCGGCCACGTGACGCAGGAGACGGTGGAGTAGTCGGCGTGGGTCATACTGAGCATCTTCACCCCCCACATCCCGTTCATCGCGTTGTGGTCGTCGGCGTGCTTGTTAAAATAGAGATAGAAGTCACCGTTATCGTCGAAGAACGGCGACACGTCTATGACCGCCCAATCGTAGTCGCTGCCGCATCCCGTGTGGAAGTTTATGGTGGGAATCCGCTTGCCCGTCTCCTCGTCGATATCGTATAACACGTCGAAGGGCCCCACGGGCGTGTCCGAGACCGCTACGACGATCATATGGTTATTATTCGTGTTGGAAGACGTCGGCAAACCCTCGACGCCGTAATCTCGGGACGGGACCGCGTTGCAGTAAAGATAATATTTCCCGTCGGAGGGGTTGCGTATGACCTCGGGCGCCCACCACAGGTCTCGGCACCAGTCCGCCGCCTCGACCTCCATCACGTAGCCGCCCTCGAGCGCGCCGGCGAGTTCCCAGTTGTAGAGGTCGCGGGAGCGGTAGCACCTGGCGACAAGGTTGGTGATGTTCCGCTCCTTATAATCGGCGGTGTCGAACTTGGCGTTCGCGAAATCGCTCGTCGCGAAGCTGGTGGGGTACATATAGTAATACCCGCCGTACTCGGGGTCCTCCTCCGGCGAGACGTAGAAGCACCCCGGGTCCGCCCCGCTGGGGTCATTCCCGTTCATCCCGTACAGCTCGCGGTTGTACTTATTGCCGGACTCACCGAGACCGGTGCCGTAGTCGAGGTAGACGAGGCTCTCCGCCGGCTCGCCCGCCTTTCCGCACCCCGCCAAAAGCAGCGCTAAGACCGCCGCTAACGCTCCCGCGAGGCCCCGGACTATCGCTCTCTTCACCCGCGTCACTCTCCTTTCTACACTGAGACGCAAGGGTTCCGCAATCCAAAAGGCTATTTGTAATCCTTAAGCCGCGTATTCGTGGGCTCGATCCTGCTGTAGAGGAAGTCGTCGAAGGACATCTTCCCGTAGCGAACCTTGTTGTTGAGGTCGTTGGACCAGGTGTTGATCCAGTTGTTGTCGAGGAGGTACCACCAGTCGCCCGGCTCCGCCGCCGCCAACTGCTCTATAACTATCTTGCCGTTGGAATAGTGCGCGTTCTCCTCAAAAACTTCCGCGTCCTCCGCGCGGTTGGAGAGGTAGCCGTTCTTCGCGAGGAAGGCCTGCCCCTCGCCCGCGAACCAGCGGATAAAGGTCTTGGCCGCGTCCGCGACGGTGCTCGTCTTCTTAAGGCACATCGCGTACCCGAGGGAGTGACCCGCCTTTTTGCCCGCCACCGCCACGGTGTCGCACTGGGGGTCGCCGGGGTCGGTGTAGGCCTTGTACTGAGGCAGGGGAGCGATGCCCCACTCGTCCTTCATAAGCCCCTCGAGCATCCTCGAATAGGACACCCGCTCGAGCAGGAACGCGAGACTGCCGCCCGCGAAATACTGCACCGAGGAAGTCCCGTTAAGCGCGTCGGGGTAGGGGCAAATATTGAGCCCGCCCACTCCCGCGTAGTAACAGAACCTCGCGAAGGCGTCTCTGATGGAGGGAAGCTTCCGGAGGGTGCCGTTCCCCTCCTCGGCGGAGAAGTCCCGCACGGAAGCGGTCTTGCCGTTGACGGTGAAGTTGTAATAGGTCTTGCCGTCTGTCGCGTAGGAGACAGTGTCCCCCGGGGCGGCGGCTATGATGTCCTTAAAGTCCAGCGTCTCGCCCGCCTTGTAGACGGTCCCGGTGAAAACGCCGGTGTAGGTCTTGCCCTCGCCCACGATGTAGTTGGGAGTGTCGGACGCGAGGGTGTAGGTCCAGTCGCCGTTGCCGGAGAGATCCTCCATACAGTCGCCGCCGACGGTCCAGCCCTCGTTGAACCACCACTCGGTGTAGTAGCCGTATTTTGATTTTGATTTGGGGTTGCGGGACTGGGTGCAGAGCATAGCCACGTCCTCTATCTCGTCCCAGTTCATAGCTATGCGGTCGTTGAAGATGTACACCTCGCCGTCATCCGGGTCGTACCAGGAGGAGCCGTCGTACTCGCCCTCCGCCGGGACGTAGGGCTGCTCGCTGCGGTAAAACCCCTTGGCGGGGACCTTATCGGTGATGCCGTAGTCGGCCTTGGTCTTGCCGTTTAAGTCCTTGCCGCCGGCGTTGAAGGCATCTAAGTCCTCCGCGTCGACGCTTATGCACTTGACCCCGTTCGCCTCTAAGACGGTCTTATTGTAGTAGAGCACCGTGGTGTCGGAGTAGCTCGGGATACCGTACAGAGGATCGTCGGGGCCCGAGGTGGTGTTCTCTATGTTGTAGCGGTAACGGGAGACGGCGTTCGGGTAAAACGCCGCTATGGCGTCGGCGCCCACCGTGTCGGTGAGGTCCGTAAAATACTGCGTATAACGTTTGAAGTAGTCGTCCGCTAAGACCACGATGTCCGGCGCGGTATCGTTCGGCAGCTGCTGGGAGAGCACCGTATTTATGGAGGAGCTCTTGGGGATACCCTTCACGCGGATCTTCTGCTCCTTGCCGACGGTCTTGTTGAACTCGTCGATGGCGAGAGAGTACATCTCCGTCAGGGCGGAGTCGCCGCCGTACATCATATCGACGGTTACGGTCCCGCCGCCGCCTCCCGAGCCGCCCCCGCACGCGGCCAAGGAGAACGCCATCGCGGCGCAGAGAAGCAAGCTTACCGTTTTCAAAAACTTTCGCATAAATACTGTCCTTTCAAATTAGCCTTTCAGTCCCGATGACATCGAGATCCCGTTGATGATCTTATTCTGGAACACCACGTACAGCAGCAGCATAGGGGCGAGCGAGAACACCCCCGCCGTCGCCACAAGCGACTTGTCCGCCGCGGAGACGTTTATCATATCGAGCGCCACCTGTATGGTGTACCCGTCCGGGTCGTTAAGGTAGATTAGGGGGCCTAAGTAGTCGTTATACTTGGTGATGAACCCCAGGATGAACTGTGCCATCAGCGCGGGGCGGCCGAGGGGGAGCATTATGTAGAAGAAGTTCTTCCAGTTGCCCGCTCCGTCTATCCTGGCCGCCTCCAACAGCCCGTTCGGGATGCCCATATAAAACTCCCGCAGGAACATCACCGTCGCGGTGCCCCCGAAACAGGCGGGGACTATCAGCGGCAGGGGGGTGTTCACCCAACCGTACCAGTTGTACATCATATATGAAGTGGTCATAGTAACGCAGCCGGGCATCATTATGGTCATTATGAGGATCATATAGAGTCCCTTGCGGAAGGGAAACTCAAGCTTCGCGAAGCCGTAGGCGGACAGGGCCGAGACGAACAGCCCCACCAGCGTCGGGATGATGGCATAGACGAAAGAGTTGATTATCGCCCTGCCCATCGAGACCCCGATTATGGCGTCGTAGGAGAGCATCTGCCGGTAGGAGGTGAAGTCGAAGCCCTCTTTCGGCCACCAGTGGAACTCGATCCCCAGCGATTCCAGCGGGGTCTTGAAGGAGGTTATCAGCAGTATGTAAAACGGCAGCGCCACGACGAAGACCATCAGCACGAGGGGGACCGTCACACCGGGGTTGAAACGGTTCAGGGCTTTCGGCTCGAAGACGCGGTAGTCCTCGTTGCCGCGGGTGAGGGAGCGGTCGAGGAAGTACAGCCCAAGCGCGGCCGCGAGCGAGACAACAAGGGTCACCAGCGCGACGGCACGCGCGTTCCCGCCCGGCGCGGAGCGGAAGAAGCAGAGGATTCCGGCGAAGAGGGCGACGATCCAAAATACGGGCTGGAGCAGGCGGCAGAGCACCTTTGTAAAGCGAAGCGGGAACGCCGCGCGGGACGGGGCCGGAACCGCGGGGTTAGAAGTCATAGACGACCCACCTCTCCTGCAGCTTCATATTGACACGGGTGACGATGAGCACGATTAGAGCCAAAATCCACCCGGCGGCGGCGGCGAGCCCGTAGCCGTACTGATAGCTTTGCTCGAACACCATATTGTAAATGTGCTTCACCACGGTGTCACTCACCCAGGCGTCGGAGCCGGGCCAGTAGGGCACTATGCCGCGCCGATCCGCTAAGACCCACATCTCGGCCATCGATTGAAGCGCCCATATGAGCTTCATGGTGATGAGATAAGAAGTGGTCGGTGTAATGGCGGGCCAGGTGATCTTCCAGAACATCTGCCCGGAGGTCGCGCCGTCGATTATGGCCGCCTCGTAGTAGGTGCTGTCGACCTTCGAGAGAGCCGCCTGGTAGAGCACGATGCAGTAGCCCAGCCCGGACCAGACCGTCATAATAATGGCCGAGACCATAAAGGCGGTAGCGGTGCCGTTGATCCAGCCTATCCCCTCGAAGCCCAGGGCGGCGAGCACGGCGTTGAACACGCCCCCCTCCTTCGCGTAGAGGGTCTTGAAGGTCAGCGAGACGACGACCGTGGAGCAGACGTAGGGGATGAAGAACACCGAGCGGAAGAACCTCTGCCCGAAGCGGGTCTTGTTGACAAGGTTCGCTATGAAGAGCGCCAGGGCTATGCAGATGGGCACGTTCAGGCTGTAGACCAACGTGCTGAGATATGACCAGTAGGTGCGGTTGTCTCCGTTGGTGATGATTGTTATGAAGTTACAGAAGCCGATGAACCGCATCTCGGAAAGATCGGTAGTATGAAGCTCGGTGAAGCTGACCACCCCCGACAGCACCAGCGGGATCACCCCGAAGATGAGGAAGCCTATCAGAGGGATCGAGGTGACGAGCATTGACACCTGCCAGCCGCGGGGGTATTTTCTCCTAATCGCTTTTTCTTTCAAGCAAACGCCTTCTTCCTGTAGCGGTGTCTCAGCGGAACAGCCAGGGCAGCAGCTTGCGGACAAGCCCCGCTACAGCAGCGAGGAACCCGCCGAGCGTCCGGGGCAGCGCGGGGGCTGAAGTTTTGGCCGCGGCGGGCTTGGAGGTGCCGTGCTGGGCCAGGTAAGCCGAGACATCGTCGGAGGAGTCTGAGTGGTAAATTTTGCTGATTTTGATGTCGGAGGTCTTGTCGGTCTGCATAGTAAGCCCGACAGCTATGTCGGTGTCGGCTCCCGCCCCGGGAAGGACGTCGGAGAGGGCGAGCTTATACACGAACGTGCCGTCGAAGTAGCAATAGAGCTCCGCGCCCCGCCGCACAAGGGTAAACTCCACGGGGGTCTTGTTCGGCAGCGTCAGGCACTCGTGAGAATAAAGATTCGGGTGGAACTGCCACCCCGTGCGGACAAGTCCGGCGCGGTTGACGCATAAAAAGCCGTTGTTAGTCCCGTCGGAGAAGCAGAACCCTCCCATAAGGTCGCCCTGATAGGCGCTTTGGTCGCCGGTAATCTCGGTCGTGTATTCGAAGTAGGCGGAGTAGACCCCGTCGCGGGTGCCGCCCCCGAAGAAGAGGGGCTGCCCTTTGGACCCGCCGGCGTAGGAGCCGGTGATGTAGCCGTTCGCGAGCCCGTCGAGATTCCACTTGCCGAGCGCGGAGGTCACCGTCCGACCGCCGACGCTTCTTGAGGAGACAATGCCGGCCGCGTCTACGGCGGCGCCCGACGCCACTTCGGTGTCGCTGAAGTGCGCGCCCACCGCGCAGTCGCCGCAGTAAATGGCGAACTGGTACTTGGTCCCCGGGGCGAAGCCGTTCAGTCTCTTGCTCTCGTCGGCGGAGGGTATGACGTCCCTCGTCAGATCCAGCACGGCGCAAAGCTTCAGGCTCGCGGGGGAGTCGCCGAAGAAGAGCGACAGGGTGTCGTTCGCCACTACAAAGCGGTAGTAGATTTCGTTTACCGTTCGCTCCACTGTCTCGCAGTTAAAGAAGGAGGAGAGCACCGCGCTGTTCTTCACTACATCGTCCTCGCCCGTATGCGAGGCGTAGTCGTTCACCCACGCCGCGCCGCTTTTGTTGAGGCCGCTGATCGCGACGCCGCCTTTGAAGCCGAAGAGCCTCACGCTTCTGTCGATGCTCGGGTCCCTCACCCAGACACCGAGGGTGAACTTGGACTTGTCCCCGACAGGGTCGCTCCGGGTGACCTTCCCGCTCGCCTGCCAGCGGACGGCGAGGTCGGTGAACTGCACGTAAGACTCCCATTTTGCGCCGGCCGCCGGCGGCATCACGTCAAAGGAGCCGTCGCCCGGGTTCCAGTTCTTGACGCGCTCGCTATTGTAAGTCGGCGTAAAGGGAACGCCCGACACGTCGGAGCCGAGGCTCACCCGAAGGTCGCTCAGCGTCCCCACTACCTCGTCGTTGTTGAAGATGAGCTGCACCTCGTAGGGGCCGTCGCCTATGGCCGGCGAGTAGAGGTGGGCCGCGTCCGTGATAAAGGTTTTACTGCCGTTGTCCCAGCCGTAGACGTTCTTGTTGAGGGGGATCTCCCAGCACAGGGTCAGCTTGTCCGGGGCGTCGCCGAAGAAGGCGTAGAGCGTCCCTCCCTCAATGCGGTAACGGAAGTAGAGGTCCTCTTTTGTCGGGGCGGACTGATTAAAGAACTCCGCGCCGGCGGTCGCCTTCTCGAGCGGGGAGGTGCCGTACACCGGCATATTTCCGAGCTTGGTCCACCACTGGTCGGTGGCGAAGAAGAATCCCTTCTCGTGGGCGTAAACCGCCGTAGCCTTACCCCCGCAGAGGACGCGGATCCCGGGGTGGAAGACGTAGCCCTGCGAGCCGTCGCCTTTAGTGCCGGGGCCGTTCCTGTGGTACTTGCCGGTGATCTCCCACTTGTCCGAAGCGCCCCGCAGGGTCGCCATTGCCGCGGCATTCGGGGAGTTGGCGAGCGTCCGCCCCACGCTGTCCGTGGTGACCTGCCAGACCCCCTGAAGCCCGTTCGTGACCTTTGAATCCTGGAAGAAAATTACATCGTCAAAGCTCTTATCCGTAGTGGCGAGATCATTCGCGGCGGCCCCGTCAAGGGGCGTAATATCCCGCACGGCGAGGCGCTGACGGTCGGCGTTGTTCGCGAAGAAACCGAGCTCTACCGTGCTTCCCGAGGTGTAGCCGGGAAGTATATATTGCAGCTTCACCGAGCCCAACTGCTTATCCCCGACAAAGAGGTAGAGACGCCCGTCCTTCACCAGCGCGGTAAGCTCCACGCTTCTTTCTCCGAACGGGTCGGGTCCCTCCGGGATCACGTCGGCGCCGATAAGGGAGACAAGCTCGGCGGGGACGCCCCGGGTTTTCTCGTTAGCCGCCTTGCCGCCGTCCGTGAACAGGCCGCCCCCATCGTAGAGGTCCCTCATCCCGTCGAAGGTGACGTAGAAGTGGCGCCCCACGCCCGTGAAGAGGAACTCGGCCGAACGGTTGCCCGTCCTTACCGAAAAGCCGAACATTGAGGCGTTTTGCGCGGGGCGACCCTCGGTGCCCTTGTTGAGCCGGTCGACGGTCGCGCGCAGACCCTGGGTGCCGGCCTTTCCCGCCGCGTACATAGAGACGCGGGGGCTGTCGGTCGGGGTAAGATAGCGCCCTTCTTCCCTATCGTAGACGAAGCCGCCGTTTGCGGAGATGCCGTCTCCCGTCGCGGACTTTGCCTCGCCGTCGGAGTAAAGCTTTGTAAGACGCGCTACCTCGGCTTCGGCCGCGGCAATCTCGTCTAAGAGGTCGCTCTGCTCCTCCACCTCGCAGCCGAGCTTTACGGTGATGTCCTCGAAGAGGGTTTTGACGTCGATAAACTGCCCGTTCAGCTTTTGCTCCTGCGTGTGGAGGGAAATATGATAGGGCCTCTCCGTATCGAGGAACTTTTCCCCTTTGGGGTCGGTGGAGATGGCGGGGTCGTCAAGGGGCAGCCTCCAGCAAAGCCTCCCGTCGAACCACACGTAGAGGATGTCGTCGTGAATGACGAGGCGGAAGGAGATCTCGTCCGTCGCGCGCTCGGTAAGACTCGAGCTGGAGTTGACAAAGTACTTTACCGGGTAGTCGTCCAGCACATAGGGGAACAGCCCCTTATCGGCGGCGTGCGCTGTCGCCTTGCTCCAGTCCCCGTTTTGCGGCAGGAGGAAGCCCCGCGAGTAGCCGTAAAGCCCGAAGCCGACCGACTTCGCCATATCACCCTGGGCTATGAGGAACCCGGAGGCTATCTGATGGGCGAGGGTATCGGCGTCGCACTTAATCTTGCCGGAGATATCCCACTCGTCGGCGCCGTCCTTGCCGGCGTAGAGGTAAAGGTCCTTGGCGGAAGCGTTGCCGGTCGTGGTCTGACGGGCGTAGCCCTCGGCGAAGGAGTACTCCTCGTAGCCCATTCCCCACTCGGTCCAGTAGCGGAAGAGCGAAAGCCCCAACTCGCCCACGTCGGCGGAGGAAAGCTCGTCCACGTTGGAGAAGAGCGTCAGCCCGTCGCAGGCGTTGTAGGAGTGGAGGCCCACCGCCGCCCTGTCGCCCCGCTTGTACCCGGGAAAGAGCGCCCCCATATTGACGGAAACCGCCTCTACCCCGTCGATCAGCACGTAGAAATACCCGTCGCTCACAATGGCGGTCATCTCGCAGCTGTCGGTCCCGGACAGGGTGAAGCCGGGGGAGTCCTTCAGGGCGTAGCGGGTGATGTTGTTGATGTCGTCAAGCGTCTTACCGGGTCCGGCGGTGGCGACGCCATCCCCACGTTTATGGTCCACATCGTGCCGGAAACGGGAGATGCCCTCTAAGGCGAAGACGTACTCGTTCGTCTTATCCCCCACCTTGACGGAGACGCCCACACGCATATGGACATTGTCTGGGTCGCGCAGGGTCAGCGTGGCGGAGAGCCCGTGGGCGGAGGAGGTGCTCGCCCCGTAAAGGTACGCCGCGCCGGTGGCGGTGCAGGGCATATAATTGCCCGTCAGAGCGTCGTAGACCACGCGATACCGCTCGCCGGGGGTGATTTCGTTGCCCCTGGCGCCGACGTAGAGCAGGTCCTCCGCCTCGGAGCCGAACGCCGCCTTAATATCGGTAACGCGCAGGGCGTCGCCGTAGCTCCCTCCGTCGTAGCAGGCGAAGCCCAGCTCGTAGGAGCCCGTCGCCCCCCAGGAGGCGTCCAACTGCGAGAGGGGCAAAATGACCACCGTGGCGCCGTCAATGGCGCCGTAGAGGGTCCCGTTCCACACCGCCCAGGTGAGGCGGTACTCCCCCGCCGAGAGCAGCATATCGAGGATCTCGTTCCGGCGGTTGGCGCCCCTGTCCTCGTACGCGCTCTGCACGAATATAACGGGCTCGTCGCCTCTCCCGGGGAAGTTGTAGTAGTAGGCGCCGTTCTGCCCCTCGGGCATATTGGAAAGCCCGCTCCCGTTCTTGTGGTCGCGCAAAACGGCTATCCCGTTGGACTGGAAGAGAATTTCCCGGCTCGACCCGCCGCGCCGCACCGAGACGCCGAACATATTTGTGGCGGAGCCGGTCGTGTGGTAGACCCCCGAGAGGTAAGCGGCGCCGCCCTTGCCGTCGGCGTAGACGTAGACCGCCTCGCCCGCCTTGGTAGTCTTAAGGGTAAGCCCTCCGTCCTCGTAAACGAAGCCGCCTCCGAGCACGCGGAACTCCACCGACGTGTCGGAAGTCAGCCCGGAGAAGTACCCGCCGTCGAGGTCGACCTGTTTATCGCCGACAAACGCGCCCACCGGCAGCCCGTCGACCGACTCGGAAAGGGCCTTGCTGTCGGCGTCAAGTAAGCCTACCCCGTAGACGCTTGTGAAGGTCGCGTCGGGCCGCCCGTCGAGATATGAAAAGGTGACCGAAGCCCGCGCGCGGTCGTAGTAGAGGGACAGCACAGCCCCCTCGGAGAGGGACTTGACGGAAGCCCTGGTGCCTTTGGCGGAGGGGTTCTCCCTAAAGCCCGTCTTAGCGCCGGAGGGCGCCCTCACCTCGCTGAACGCGTAAGCGGACCCGGTGACAGTCTCGCCCAACTCGTAAGTGCCGAGCCGCCTCGCAGATTCGTAGTAGTACCGCACCGTGTAGGAGACCTTGGCGACGTCGTAGTAGACCTCCAACACCGTCGCTCCGGGGGTGTCCGCCACCGTGCCGGAAAGGCGGCTGGTCTTTTCGTTGAGCCGGTAGCCGGCGGGCATCCTCTCGGCCGCCTCTTGCGATGAGAGAGTGACCTCGCTGCCGGCGAACCGCTCGAAGCTCTCCTCGGCAATATCGTAGCCGGTGCGGTCCTTCCGCTGGGTGAAGTAGCGGATCCTGTAGGATGAGAGGGTGTCCCCCGCGCTCGCCACGGTGACGACGCACGCCGCGCCGTACTCGCGCCCGTCGTAGCGGACCACCGCCTTGACGAGCGTCTCTCCGCGACCGACGCCCGTAACGGTGCCGTCCTCGCCCACCGTCGCCACGGTGTCGTCCTCCGTGACCCAGCGCGACTCGACTGTAAGCCCCTCCGGGACGTCGCCTTGCAGCTCGGCCCGAAGCCGGGTAGTCTCCCCGACGGACAGCACCGCCTCGCGCGAGCTCAACCGCACGTAAAAGTCCGCCGCCGTCTTCCCGCACCCGGCAAGCGCCGTAAGCGCCGCCAAGAGCAGCGCGACGGCCAGCGCCGCTACCGCGACCCGCCGACTTTTCTTTTCCGCCATACGCTCTTCTCCTCTCCCTGTGCTTGGCTAATCCAGCTGTACTTATCTGACAGATCCACGCTTGCCAGGTTCGCGTTTGCCCGAGCCGCCCGCGCCTCGTCAGTCCGTCCCGCGCCGGCCCAACGCCCCGTGATTGTCTGAACCTCGCGTCTCGCCTAACAGCCACGTACTCGCCCATGCCCCGCGCTCTCGCCGGAAGATTTGCCCTCCGACCGCCGCACGCACTCCCGCCCGAGGAAATGCTGCGGGGCTCCGCGCCCGGGGGTCCTGCAGCGGTCCCGCGGCAATTCCGCGGCAATCCCGCGACGGTCCCGTAGCAGTCGTGCGGCGATCTCCCCGCGGCACTTCCGTGGTCCCGCAGCAGTCCTCCTGCGGCCCCGCGGCACTTCTTTCGCGGTCCCGCGGGAGTCCTTCCGCAGTTATCCTGCGGTTCTGCGGCGGTTCTGCGCAAATCCTGCGGCAGCGAAAGCCGCGCCGCCGGCAGGCAAAATATACCAACGCCGCAGTGCCCGTTTTCCTGCTGATTGTAGATTATACCACCAACCCCCCCCCCCCCCCGGGCCGGGGGGTTTTTTAAAATTTGTTTTTAAGTTGTGTGTGTTTTTTGAAGGGGGGGGTGG
>CAYOSS010000027.1:0-358 GCA_964406705.1 uncultured Eubacteriales bacterium | reverse complement strand
TTGTCAAGTGGATTTTGAAAAATTTGTTGAAAATTTGTGGCTTTTGATGCAAGGGGAGGTTGGAGCGGGCTCGGGGACCCGGAGATTCGGGGGGAGGTCGCCGGGTTCCGGGGGACCGCTCGCTGCGCGGGGGAGCTTTGCGGTAACGGGAATCCGGCTCCGCCCGACGCCGGGGGGCCGGTTCTCGCTGCGCGGGAGGGCTTTGAGACACCGGGGCTTGCTCCGGGTCCGCCCGTCCCCGGGGACTTCTTCTCGCTGCACCAGGTAGACTATGATGGCTGAGGGCTTTCAGCGTTTGGAAGCCTTTTGCCCACCTTGCGGTGCCCGACTCGTCGCACACCCCCGCGCGGCTCCTCGC
>CAYOSS010000026.1:0-20753 GCA_964406705.1 uncultured Eubacteriales bacterium | reverse complement strand
GGGGCTCCTGCTCCGCCTGTTATGGCATACTTCTTCTGTTTCGCGGATAGCTTTCCAGCTTTTCCCGGCTATGCTGGGGAACGATGTCCGCTTTTCTTCTCTGCGCCGGAACGGCGCGGCGCAGTCGCCGCAAGTTCCATATCGCTCGTTTCCACGCTAAAGCGTGAAAAGCTCGCTCATTCCACTGCTCCTCCTCTCCCCACGACGCCTAACGGCGCCGCGGGGGCCCCTTATGAAAAGCGGACAGAAAAGAAGTTCAGCGCGCCGGCTTACTTCAACGCCGAATACTGAGAGGTTATGGGGTAGCCGCCACCTGTACCGTTGCCCTTGCGGTTCGCTTCGCGAGGAGGGCCCGGGGGTCCCGCCGGCGCCGGTTAGGGGCAGCTTGCCGTATTCATTCCCGGCTCGCAGAGGTGGATGCAAAAGGCTCGCAGGTTAGGGCAAGCTCGCCGCTGTCGTTCGGGGCTCGGCGCTCCGGGTAGCTTTTGCCTACCGGTTCGGGGAGCTTGCGGGTGTGCAGGAAGCCTTCCTCCGTGGTGGGGGAGGGCGTGTTCTCCTCTGCATAGCGTTATGCGATGTATCGTTTCGGCAAGTCTTTATCAGTCCCCAATGACAGGGGAGGAAAAAACCGAGCTGCCACTCGCCACCGAGCTACCCCACGAGCCGCTGCGCTCCCGGAGTAGGGGCTGCCTGTCGCCGCCGGGCTATCCTATAAACCGCTACGCTTCCGGGGCGGGGGCTACCGTTCGCCGCCGGGCTGCCCCGCGCGTCGGCGAACCTCCGGACTCCCCCGGCAGGGGCTTCCCGCACTCCCGCGAGCCGCCCTGACCGGTAGGCAAAAGCTACCCGGAAGCGCCGAGCTCCGAACGATAGCTGCGAGCTTGCCCCAACCTGCGAGCCTTTTGCATCCGACTCTGCAAGCCCGGAATGACCCCGGTGGGGTCCCGGAGCCGGCGCCGGCGGGATCTCCGGGCTGCCCTTGTAAGCACAAGACCCGCCGCATAGGTGGCGGCTGCCCCATAACCTCTCAGCGTTCGGCGTTGGATTAAGCCGGTCCGCCTGAACTTCTTTTCTGTCCGCTTTTCATAAGGGGGCCCCCGCGGCGCCGTAAGGCATCGTGGGGAGAGGAGGAGCAGTGGAATGAGCGAGCTTTTCACGCTTTAGCGTGGAAACGAGCGATATGGAACTTGCGACGACGAAGCCGCGCCCGTCGGCGAAGAGAAGAAAAGCGGACATCGTTCCCCCGGCGCAGTCGGGGAAAAAGCAAGCTAACCTCGCGCAGCGAGAAGAAGTCTGCCTTAACAGGTAAGCCAGAGCTAACGGCCCTACAAAGCCACCCCGCGCATCGGTAAAGCACCCGTCCCGTGAGCCGTCACCCGGCGGCAAAAAGGGGAGCGGCGCCCCCGCGCCACCCCCCGATGCGCCGTGATATTCGCCCGGGTGAGCCTACTTCAGCCGCTCTTTCAGGGCCTCCAACTGCTCGCGGAGCTCGGCGGGGAGCTTATCCCCGAACTTCTTGTAGTGCTCCTCGATCCCGGCGGCCTCCTCGCGCCAGACGTCCTTATCCACCGTGAGAATGCTCTGCAGCGTCTCGCGGGAAATGTCGAGGTCGGTGCGGTCGATGTCGTCGACGCGCGGGACGTAGCCTATCTCGGTCTCCACGGCGTCCGCCTTGCCGTCGCAGCGGTCGAGGATCCAGTTGAGCACCCGCATATTGTCGCCGAAGCCCGGCCAGATGAAGTTGCCCTCGCTGTCGGTGCGGAACCAGTTCACGTTGAAGATTTTCGGGGCCTTGTCGCCCAGACGCTTGCCCATATCCAGCCAGTGCCGGAAGTAGTCCGCCATATTGTAGCCGCAGAAGGGGAGCATCGCCATCGGGTCGCGGCGGACAACCCCCACCGCGCCCGCCGCCGCCGCCGTCGTCTCGGACGCCATAGCGGAGCCCACGAACACCCCGTTCACCCAGTCGCGTGACTGGTAGACCAGCGGGGCGCATTTGGCGCGTCTGCCGCCGAAGATAATCGCGGAAATCGGCACCCCCTCGCCCTTGTTGAACTCGGGCGAGATGCAGGGACAGTTCACCGCCGGCGCGGTAAAGCGGGAGTTGGGGTGCGCCGCGCAGGTGGACTTATCCGCCTTGTCGAACTTGTCGGGGTCCCAGGGGTTGCCCTTCCAGTCGAGGGCGTTGCGCGGGAGGTCCTTGTTGAGCCCCTCCCACCAGACGGTGTTGTCGTCGAGGTTGAGGGCGACGTTGGTGAAGATGGTGTTCTTCTTAGTGGATTGAAGCGCGTTGAAGTTGGACTTCTCGTTGGTGCCCGGCGCGACCCCGAAGAAGCCGTTCTCCGGGTTGATGGCGTACAGCCTCCCGTCGGCGCCTATTCGCATCCAGGCGATGTCGTCGCCCACCGTCCAGACCTTGTAGCCCTTCTCACGAAGGTATTTGGGAGGGATAAGCATAGCGAGATTGGTCTTGCCGCAGGCGGAGGGGAAAGCCGCCGCAATGTACTTGACCTCGTGCTCCGGGTTCTCAATCCCTAAAATCAGCATATGCTCCGCCATCCAGCCCTCTTTCCACCCCTGATAGGAGGCGATGCGAAGGGCGAAGCACTTTTTGCCGAGCAGGACGTTCCCGCCGTACGCGCTGTTCACCGAGATTATGGTGTTGTCCTCCGGGAACTGGCAGATGTAGCGGTTCTCCGGGTCGATGTCGCAGGACGCGTGGAAGCCGCGAACCCAGTCGTCGCCGTCGCCCAGCGCCTCCCAGACCTTATCGCCCACGCGGGTCATTATCGCCATATTGAGCACCACGTAGATGGAATCCGTGATCTCAACGCCGATTTTCGCGAGCGGGGAGCCGATGGGGCCCATCGAGAACGGGATGATGTACATCGTCCGGCCCCGGTAGCTCCCCCGTGCGATGTCGTAGAGCTTTTTGTACATCGCGCCGGGCTCGTACCAGTGGTTGGTGGGGCCGCAGTCCTCCTCGCGCCGGGAGCAGATGAAAGTGCGGTCCTCCACGCGGGCGACGTCGTTGGGCTTTGTGCGGTGGAGGAAGCACCCCGGAAGCTTCTCCTCGTTTAGCTTAATCATCTCCCCCGTGGACACCGCCGTGGCGCGAAGCCCGTCCAACTGTGCCTCGCTCCCGTCGATCCAGGTGACGCTGTCGGGGTTCACAAGCGCTTTGATCTCGTCCACCCAGGCGAGCACCGATTTGTTTGTCGTCATTTCCCAAAATCCTGCCTTTCCGTAAAACGGGGCACCGCGCGTCTTCCCGCGGCGGCGCTTTGCGCCAAAATCCCCTATTTACATTATACGCCGGCGGGCGAAGGATTGCAAGAGGGAATTTAAAAGAGCGACCGTCCCGAAAAATTTTTCCCTAAAACCCCTTGCATTTCCCCGGGGAACGGTATATAATAGAATTTGACGCAAGTTATTGCGGGTGGAGAGCCTCCACAGCACAAGATATTGTGTCTCGAGCGAAACCGCGATAGGCTGCCCCCACCCGGGTTGCGCCGCCGCGCGAGGGCGGGAGAGCCCCGGCAAGCGGTAGCCACGGACTTTCCTTGATGGGTTGTCTCCCGTAGAGCGGCGCCCTCCGCGCCGCCGGTACGCCGCTTCTCTCCCCGGGTAAGCGGGCCCCGGCAGTCCTGCCGTATAGCGGACGGGCCCCGGCAAGCGGCCGGTAGCGCGCCTCCCCGCGCGGGTGTGCGGGTGTGCGGGAGCGCGCTCACACGGAAATGCAAGCTCATAAGAGAGCGCGCGTGGGAAAGCGGTCGCACCGGAGCGCGAACGCGCCGGAGAATGAACCCCGCGGGAACTCGAGCACACGGAAGCGTGGGCGCGCGGGAGCGCAAACCCGTGGGACCGCGACCGCGCGGGAGAGCGAGCGCGTCAATCAACAATAAAGACAAATAACGAAAGGAAGCGTAACTATGCAGGTTATCAAGCGCGACGGGAGCGCGGTGGATTTCGACCGCAGCAAAATCTACAACGCCGTGTCCAAGGCCAACGCCGCGGTGGAGGAGAGCGAGCGCGTCTCCGAGGACCAGATCGAGGAGATCATCGAGTTCGTGGAGTCCAAGAACCGCAAGCGTATGTTGGTTGAGGACATCCAGGACATCGTGGAGAACAAGCTGATGTCCTTCGGGAAGTATACCCTCGCGAAGGCGTACATCATCTACCGCTACAGCCGCGCCCTGGTGCGCAAGGCGAACACGACGGACGAGTCCATCCTCAGCCTCATTCGCCGGAGCAACAAGGACGTTATGGAGGAGAACTCCAACAAGAACGCGGTCGCGGCGTCCACCCAGCGCGATCTCATCGCGGGCGAGGTCTCCAAGGACCTGACCCGGCGCATCCTCTTGCCCGAGCACATCGCCAAGGCGCACGACGAGGGCGTCCTCCACTTCCACGACGCGGACTACTTTGTCCAGCCCATCTTCAACTGCTGCCTCGTCAACATCGGGGATATGCTTGACAACGGCACCGTAATGAACGGCAAGCTGATAGAAAGCCCCAAGAGCTTCCAGGTCGCCTGCACCATCGTGACGCAGATTATCGCGGCGGTAGCGTCCAGCCAGTACGGCGGGCAGTCGGTGGATATCCGCCACCTCGGCAAGTACCTGCGCCGCAGCAAGGAGAAATTCGAGAAGAGGTTCACCGAACAGTTGGGCTCCGCCGCGACGCCCGAGCTCGTAGCGAAGCTCACCGACGAGCGGCTGAAGGACGAGCTGCGCTCCGGCGTGCAGACCATTCAGTACCAGATCAACACGCTGATGACCACCAACGGCCAGTCCCCCTTCGTGACGCTTTTCCTCTACCTCGACAAGGACGACCCCTACATCGAGGAGAACGCTATGATCATAGAGGAGATCCTCCGCCAAAGGTACGAGGGGATCAAGAACGAGAAGGGCGTTTACATCACCCCCGCGTTCCCGAAGCTTGTGTACGTGCTCGACGAGTGCAACTGCCTAAAGGGCGGCAAGTACGACTACATCACCAAGTTGGCGGTCAAATGCTCCGCCAAGCGTATGTACCCCGACTACATCTCCGCCAAAAAGATGCGCGAAAACTGCGAGGGCAACGTGTTCAGCCCGATGGGCTGCCGCTCCTTCTTAGCCCCCTGGAAGGACGAGAACGGGAACTACAAGTTCGAGGGCCGCTTCAACCAGGGCGTGGTGAGCATCAACCTCCCGCAAATCGGGATTGTGGCCAAGGGCGACGAGAAGGTCTTCTGGGAGGAGATGGACAAGCGTCTCGACCTCTGCTTCGAGGCTCTTATGTGCCGGCACAACGCGCTTAAGAAGGTCACCTCGGACGTCAGCCCCGTTCACTGGCAATACGGCGCCATCGCGCGGCTGGGCAAGGGGGAGAGCATTGAAAAGCTGCTCTACGGCGGGTACTCCTCCATTTCGCTGGGGTACATAGGGCTTTACGAGGTCACCAAGCTGATGACGGGCGAAAGCCACACCACGGAGAAGGGTCTCGCTTTCGCCCGGCGGGTTATGCAGCGGCTCCGCGACGCCTGCGACACCTGGAAGAAGCAGACCAACATCGGCTTCGCGCTCTACGGCACCCCCGCCGAGTCCCTCTGCTACCGCTTCGCCAGGATCGACAAGGAGCGTTTCGGCACCATTAAGGACGTCACCGACAAGGGCTACTACACCAACTCCTACCACGTGGACGTGCGGGAGAACATCGACGCGTTCGACAAGTTCGCCTTCGAGAGCCAGTTCCAGAAGATCTCCTCCGGCGGCTCCATCTCCTATGTGGAAATCCCCAATATGCGGCACAATCTCCCCGCTCTGGAGGAGTTGGTGCGCTTCATCTACGACAATATCCAGTACGCCGAGTTCAACACCAAGTCCGACTACTGCCACGTCTGCGGCTTCGACGGCGAGATCAAGATCAACGACGACAACGAGTGGGAATGCCCCGTCTGCGGCAACAAGGACCACTCCAAGATGAACGTCACCCGCCGCACCTGCGGCTACCTCGGCGAGAACTTCTGGAACGTGGGCAAGACAAAGGAAATCAAGGCGAGGGTATTGCATCTCTAAAATGAATTACGCGACTGTTAAGAAGTACGACGTCGCGAACGGGCCGGGCGTGCGGGTGTCCCTCTTTGTGAGCGGGTGCACGCACGCCTGTAAAAACTGCTTCAACAGCGAGGCGTGGGACTTCTCCTACGGCAACCCCTTCACGCCGGCGGTGGAGCGGGAGATTTTCGACGCGATGTCGCACGATTTTATAGCGGGCTTCTCCCTATTAGGGGGGGAGCCTTTCGAGCCGGTGAACCAGGAGGCGTTAGTGCCCTTCCTGCGGGAGCTGCGCTCTCTTTACCCGAATAAAAGCGTCTGGTGCTACACCGGCTACACGCTGGAGCGGGATTTGCTGGGTCCCAGCCGCGCGAGGTGTGAACATACCGACGAGATGCTCTCATACATCGACGTTTTGGTGGACGGGGAGTTCGTGGAGGAGGAAAAGGACCTCACCATACGCTTCCGCGGCTCGCGCAACCAGCGGATAATCGACCTGAAGCGGACGCTCCGCGAGGGGGCGACGCGCGTCCTGCGGGACGACGAGCTCGATACTTACTGAGGCGGTCCCGCGCGGTGATTATCTTGGGGCGCGCCGCATAGTGTTGCCTTTAGCCGGCACAGCGGCGTTGCCTTTAGCCGTCGCCGTGCGATGATCGCCTCGGGGCGCGCCGTGCAGTGTTGCCTTGAAGTAGCGGCACGCGGTATTGCCTTTAAGCGGCACATCGTAGTGTTGCCTTTAAGTAGCACCGCGAGATATTGCTTTGGGGCGGCACCGCGCGGTATTGCCTTAAGAAAACGCTGCGCGGTATTGTCTTAACACGGCGCCGCCCGGTGCCGGCGTAAATGATTTACCCAAACAAGGAGGGTCTATGCCCACGGTTAGAGTAAAAAAGCTTGACGGGGCGGCGCTGCTCCCCGTTTACTCCTCGCCGGGAGCGGCGGGGGCGGATCTCTACGCCCTGCCCGGGACCCGCTGCGTCATTCCCCCGGGAGAGGTGGCGAAAGTCCGCACGGGTCTCGCGGCGGAAATCCCCGAGGGGTACGCGGGGCTGGTCTACGCGAGAAGCGGGCTCGCGGTGAAATCGGGGCTCGCTCCCGCGAACTGCGTGGGCGTCATAGACAGCGACTACAGAGGGGAAATCATAGTCGCGCTGCGCAACTCCTCGCCCGTCACGGCGACCGTCTCCGGCGGGGATCGCGTCGCGCAGTTGGTGGTGACCCCGTACCTGAAAGTGAGCTTCGAGGAGAGCGGGGAGCTTCCTCCCACGGAACGCGGGCAGGGCGGCTTCGGCTCGACGGGAGCGTAGCGGGGCCGTATTGCCCTTTAAGGGGAACGCGCCGCCGGGGCTCGGGAAAATGCCGGGCTGTCTTGGTCCGCGTCGGCTTGGGGGATCGAGCGGAGGCGGCGGACGGTCAGCCGGTGGCGTTGCTTGGGGCGCACGGTGTCGGCGGACGGTCACCCGGCGGGTCGACAACCGACCGAGCCGCCCTGCCGGGACGCTGTCGGCAGACGAGCACCCGGCGGCATTATCCGACGACAGAAAGAGTGATACGATGAGCGAGTGCGAGAAGGACTGTGGGAACTGCGACAAGGAGTGCGGCGAGCGCGCCCCGGAAAAGCTCCCGCCGAACTCCGCCAGCCGAGTGGGGCGGGTTGTGGCCGTCGCGAGCGGCAAGGGAGGAGTGGGCAAGTCCACCGTGACGGCGGGGCTTGCCGTGGCCGCTAAGAAGGCGGGGCACTCCGTCGGGATCTTGGACGCGGATATCACGGGGCCCTCCATCCCCAAAATGTTCGGCGTCGCGCCCGGCGCCCGGCAGGACGAACGGGGGATAATCCCGGCCGACGCCGACGGCATAAAGATAATGTCGATGAACCTGCTGCTACAAGATGAAGAATCCCCCGTGGTCTGGAGGGGCCCGATATTGGGCGGAGCGGTAGGGCAGTTCTGGACGGACGTCTGCTGGGGCAAGCTCGACTTCCTCTTCCTCGATATGCCTCCCGGGACGGGCGACATTCCGCTCACCGTGTACCAATCGGTGCCGGTGGACGGGGTAGTGCTCGTCTCCACCCCGCAGGATCTCGTCTCTATGATTGTAAAAAAGGCCTACGCTATGGCGGAGATGATGAACATTCCCGTCCTCGGGCTGGTGGAGAATATGACGGAGTTCGTCTGCCCGCACTGCGGAAAGTCGTTCCCGCTCTTCGGCAGGACGGGCGAGTTGGCGGCGGCGCTCGGGGTGCTGCCTCTGGCCGAGCTGCCGTTTGACCCGCGCGTCGCGGCGCTTTCGGACGAGGGCCGCTTCGCGGAGTACGACCCCGCCGCCCTGGAGGGCGCGATAGAGGTGCTGGAGAGGATAAAGTAAGCCAGACTAAATAATAGACCGGGAGATCCTTCGGGGTCTCCCGGTTTGCCGTAAGAAGCCAAATCCCCCCTTAAAAACCTCTTGCTTTTCCTCCCCTTTGGGGGTATAATGTAAGCGGGGACGGCGCCGGGGTGCCTTTGCCCGGAAACGGCGCCGCCTTTCAGGAAAGGGGACGGGAATATGTTGGTTTCGGCGGGAGAGATGCTGCGCGCGGCGAAAGACGGGGGCTACGCTGTCGGGGCGTTCAACATCAACAATTTAGAGTGGGCGAAGGCCATTCTGCTCACGGCGGAGGAGCTGCGCTCCCCGGTGATCCTCGGGGTGTCGGAGGGCGCGGGGCGGTATATGTGCGGCTACCGCACCATCGTGGGTATGGTAAACGGTATGTTGGAGGAGCTGAAGATCACCGTCCCGGTGGCTCTCCACCTCGACCACGGGAGCTACGAGGGCGCGCTCGCCTGCATTAACGCGGGCTTCTCCTCGGTAATGTACGACGGCTCGCACGAGTCCATAGACGAGAACATCGCCAAGACCACCGAGCTTGTGAAGCTCACGGGCGAGAAAGGGCTGTCCCTCGAGGCCGAGGTCGGGGCTATAGGCGGCGAGGAGGACGGCGTGATAGGCGGCGGCGAGGTCGCGGACCCGGAGGAGTGCCGGCGGATAGCCTCCTTAGGGGTCACAATGCTGGCCGCGGGTATCGGCAACATTCACGGGAAATACCCCCCGAACTGGGGGGGTTTACGCTTCGATGTCCTTGAGAAAATTGCGGCCGTGACGGGCGATATGCCCTTGGTGCTCCACGGGGGCACGGGCATCCCGGCGGATATGATCCGGCGCGCCATCTCGCTGGGCGTCTCCAAGATCAACGTCAACACCGAGTGCCAGCTCTCCTTCGCGGCGGCGACGAGGAAGTACATAGAAGAGGGCAAGGACTTAGTCGGCAAGGGCTTCGACCCCCGCAAGCTTCTGGCTCCCGGGGTGGAGGCCATCAGGGCGACGGTCAGGGAGAAAATGGAGCTGTTCGGCTCGGTCAACAAGGCATAAGGCGGGTTTAATATGATTGAGGCGCGGGAATACCCCACGGTGGACAGCGTGGAGAGCTTCGAGCGGGTCCTGGCGGGCGTCAGGGCGGCTCAGAGGGAGTTCTCCGCATACAGCCAAAGCCGGGTGGACGAGATATTCCGGGCGGCGGCGCTCGCGGCGGAGGGCGCGAGGATCCCCCTCGCCAAAGCGGCGGTCGCGGAGACCGGGATGGGCGTCGCCGAGGACAAGGTGATCAAGAACCACTTCGCGGCGGAGTACATCTACAACGCGTATAAGGACACCAAAACCTGCGGCGTCATCGAGCGGGACGACGCGGCGGGCTACCGGCGCATCGCCGAGCCGGTGGGCGTGGTGGCGGCGGTGATCCCGACGACCAACCCCACCTCCACCGCGATATTCAAGACCCTGCTCGCGCTTAAGACCCGCAACGGGATCATCATAAGCCCGCACCCGAGGGCCAAGGGCTGCACCGTCGCGGCGGCGAGGATCGTCCTCGAGGCGGCAGTGGCGGCGGGCGCTCCGGCGGGGATTATAGGCTGGATAGACGTGCCGAGCCTGGAGCTTACCAACCGGCTGATGTCCGAGGCGGATCTGATCCTCGCCACGGGCGGCCCCGGGATGGTCACGGCGGCGTACTCCAGCGGGAAGCCCGCCCTCGGAGTGGGCCCCGGCAACACCCCGGCGGTCATAGACAGCAGCGCGGATATCCTCCTCGCGGTAAACTCAATTATCCACTCGAAAACCTTCGACAACGGGATGATCTGCGCTTCGGAGCAGTCGGTCATCGCGGTGGCGGACGTGTACGACGCGGTAAAGGCGGAGTTTGCCCGGCGCGGGTGCTACTTCTTAAAGGACGGGGAGCTTGACAGGGCGCGGCAGACCATCATCATCAACGGCTCGCTCAACGCGAAAATCGTGGGCCAGCCCGCCGGCAAAATCGCGGAGCTCTGCGGCGTCAGCGTCCCGGAGGGTACAAAAATCCTCATAGGCGAGGTCGAGAGCACGGATATATCGGAGGAGTTCGCCCACGAGAAGCTCTCCCCCGTCCTCGCTATGTACCGCGCGGCGGATTTTGCCGACGCGGTGGCGAAGGCGGAACGGCTCATCGCCGACGGCGGCTACGGGCACACCGCGTCCGTCTACTTAAACCCGCTGACGGGCGGCGAGCATTTGCGGCTCTTCGAGGAGCGGATGAAGACCTGCCGCATACTGCTTAACACCCCCTCTTCGCAGGGCGGGATAGGCGACTTGTACAACTTCCGGCTCACGCCCTCCCTCACCCTCGGGTGCGGCTCCTGGGGCGGCAACAGCGTCTCGGAGAACGTGGGGGTGAAACACCTGCTCAACATCAAGACCGTCGCCGAAAGAAGGGAAAATATGCTCTGGTTCAGGGCTCCCGAAAAGGTTTACCTGAAGCCCGGCTGCCTCTCCGCGGCGCTGGGGGATTTATCCGGGATGGGACGGCGCCGCGCCTTTTTGGTGACGGACAGCTTCCTGTACAAAAACGGGTACCTGCGCCCAGTGGAGGAGCGCTTGGACGAGCTCGGCATAGAGCACACGGTATTCTCCGACGTCGAGCCGGACCCGACTCTCTCCAGCGCGAGGGCGGGGGCGGAGCGTATGACCTCCTTCGCCCCGGACGTGATAATAGCCCTCGGCGGCGGCTCCGCTATGGACGCGGCTAAGATTATGTGGGTGCTTTACGAGCACCCCGACGCCGACTTCGCGGGTATGGCGGCGCGGTTTATGGATATCCGCAAACGGGTCTACACCTTCCCCGAAATGGGCGAAAAGGCGTACTTCATCGCCGTGCCCACCTCGGCGGGAACGGGCAGCGAGGTGACCCCCTTCGCCGTGATAACCGACGATGCCACCGGGATGAAGTACCCGCTCGCCGATTACGAGCTGATGCCGAAAATGGCCATAGTCGACTCGAGCCTTATGCTGAACGCCCCCAAGGGTCTCACGGCGGCGTCGGGCATCGACGCGGCGGTGCACTCCCTCGAAGCCTACGTCTCCGTGATGGCGACGGACTTCACCGACGGACTGGCGCTGCAAAGCTTAAAATTGGTATTTACCTACCTGCCGAGGGCCTACGAGAACGGCTCCGCCGACCCCGAGGCGCGGGAGAAAATGGCGAACGCCGCCACGATGGCGGGTATGGCTTTCGCCAACGCGTTCTTGGGGGTCTGCCACTCTATGGCTCACAAGTTGGGCGCGTTCTACCACCTGCCCCACGGCGTCGCGAACGCCCTGCTAATAGACGAGGTTATCCGCTACAACGCGAGCGAGACCCCCGCCAAGATGGGCACCTTCCCGCAGTACGCCTACCCGCGCGCCGCCTCAAGGTACGCCGAAATAGCGGACGCGCTGGGGCTTGCCGGGAGCAGCGACGCGGAGAAGGTAGAAAGCCTCATCGCCGCTTTGGACGAGCTGAAAGCTAAAATCGGGATTAAGCCGACAATCCGCGACTACGGCGTGGACGAGGAAGTGTTCTTATCGCGGCTGGACGAGCTGTGCGAGCGGGCGTTCGACGACCAGTGCACCGGGGCGAACCCGAGGTACCCGCTCTTCAGTGAGCTGCGGGAGATGTTCCTCGGGGCGTACTACGGGAAAGACGGCAGACCCCCGCGCGGGAAGGAGGAGCGGCTGTGACTTTTGACGAGACCGTATCGGTCAGGAAAAATAAGACCGTATACCGCGCCGGGTCCTCTGCGGTGAAGCTCTTCGCGGCGGGCTACCCCAAGGCGGATGTGCTGAACGAAGCTCTCAACCAGGCGCGTATAGAGGAAACGGGGTTAAAGATACCGCGCGTATTGGCCGTGGAGACGGTGGACGGGCAGTGGGCCATCGTATCGGAATTCATAGAGGGCGAGACGCTGTCATCGCTTATGGAGCGGCACCCGGAGAAGTACGACGAGTATCTGGAGAGGTTCGTGGACCTGCAGATAGAGGTTCACGGCAAGACCGCGCCAATGCTCAACAACCTCACCGATAAGATGAACCGCAAGATCTCCGAGGCGAGCCTGGACGCCACCACCCGCTACGACCTCCACACGCGCCTCGAGTCGATGCCCCGGCACAAGAAGGTCTGCCACGGGGACTTTAACCCCTCAAATATCATTGTGACCCCCTCCGGGGAGCCGTATATAATAGACTGGTCACACGCGACGCAGGGCAACGCCTCGGCGGACGTCGCGAGGACGTACCTGCTCTTCTGCCTCGCGGGGCGGCGCGATACTGCGGACAAGTACCTGCGGCTCTTCTGCGAAAAGACGGACACCGCGCGGCAGTATATTCAAAAGTGGCTGCCCATTGTGGCGGCGTCGCAGTCGGTCAAGGGCAACCCCGAGGAGCGGGAGTTCCTGCTCTCCTGGGTCGACGTGGTGGATTACGAGTAGCGCGGTCCCGCTCGCCGGCGGCGCGTGAGGCGTGTAAAGGAAAGCCCCTCCCGAGGAAAGGAGGGGCGGTTTTTTAGGCGGGAATGCCGGGCGGATAGCGGCGAAAAGCGCCGGGCGAGCGGCGGCCAGAGCCGTTAAGCCGGCACCCGGCGGTGCCGCCTTATAACTCCCGCCGCCATACTCATTTGGATTTCGGAGGAACCGAGCCGCTCCACAGCTTTCTCATAGTACTCCTCCGAAAGTTCGCAGCCAACGAACCGCCGCCCCAAGTTCCGCGCCGCGACGGCGGTCGTCCCCGACCCGGCGAAGCAGTCGAGCACCGTGTCGCCCTCGTCCGAATGCTTGCGAATAAGCTCCCCGATCAGGGCGAGGGGCTTCTGCGTGGGGTGGAAACGCCCCTTGTCGCGGCATATGGGGTACTTGTACACGCCGCTGTCATACTCCCCGTGAAAAGTGGGATTACCGCCTTTCACGCCCACGACGGCTATCTCCCTGGCGTTGGTGAGGTAGTTGGTCTTGCTGTTTAACGGGACGGGGTTGGTCTTAAGCCACTCTATGAGCCTGAGCTGGCTGCGTCACAAAATATTTACGATATTTTCAAAATTCCCTCTTGATTTTTCGCGAAAGGGGGGTATAATATGTATTAGCACTCGGAAGGGTAGAGTGCTAAAAGGGAGCGCGGGGGGACCGGCGCCCCAAAATGACGAAGGAGGAACCTGTTATGACAATCAAACCCCTGGCGGACCGTGTGGTCATCAAAATGGAGGAAGCTGAGGAGACCACCAAGAGCGGCATCATCTTAGCCGGCTCCGCGAAGGAAAAGCCCCAGGTAGCCGAAGTGGTCGCGGTGGGGCCCGGCGGCGTCGTCGACGGCAACGAGGTAAAAATGGAGCTCTCGGTCGGCGACAGGGTGCTCGTGAGCAAGTACGCGGGCACCGAGGTCAAGTTGGACGGCGTGGAGTACAGCATTCTCCGGCAGTCCGACGTCTTAGCTAAAGTAGAATAAGGAGGCAGGGTTACAATGGCAAAGGAGATTATTTTCGGCGAGGACGCGCGCAAGGCGCTGCAGTCCGGCGTGGACCAGTTGGCGGACGCGGTAAAGGTCACCTTGGGGCCCAAGGGCCGCAACGTGGTGCTCGACAAGAAGTACGGCTCCCCCCTCATCACCAACGACGGGGTCACCATCGCGAAGGAAATCGAACTTGACGACGCGTTCGAAAATATGGGCGCGCAGTTAGTCAAGGAAGTCGCCACCAAGACCAACGACGTCGCGGGCGACGGCACCACCACCGCCACCCTCTTGGCACAGGCCATTATCTGCGAGGGTATGAAGAACATCGCGGCGGGCGCGAACCCGATGGTGGTCAAGAAGGGCATTAAGAAGGCCACCGACGCCGCCGTGGACAGCATCATAGCGAACTCCAAGAAGGTCTCCGGCAGCGCGGACATCGAGCGCGTGGCGACCGTCTCCGCCGACAACGCGTTTATAGGCAAGCTGATCTCCGAGGCTATGGAGAAGGTCACCTCGGACGGGGTCATCACGGTGGAGGAGTCCAAGACCGCCGAGACCTACTCCGAAGTCGTTGAGGGTATGCAGTTCGACCGCGGGTACATCACCCCGTATATGGCGACGGATTCCGATAAGATGGAGGCCGTCATCGACGACGCGCTCATCCTCATCACCGACAAGAAGATTTCCAACATCCAGGAGATCCTCCCCCTGTTGGAGCAGGTTGTGCAGGCGGGTAAGAAGCTCGTCATCATCGCGGAGGACATCGAGGGCGAGGCTCTCTCCACCCTGATCGTCAACAAGCTGCGCGGGACGTTCATCTGCGTGGGCGTGAAGGCCCCCGGCTTCGGCGACCGCCGCAAGGAAATGCTCCAGGATATCGCCATCCTGACGGGCGGCACCGTGATCTCCGAAGAGTTGGGCCTTGAGCTGAAGGACGCCACCATCGACCAGTTGGGCCGCGCCCGCCGCGTCACCGTCCAGAAGGAGAACACCATCATCGTGGACGGCGCGGGCGACAGCGCCGAGATCAAGGCGCGCGTCGGGCAGATCCGCAAGCAAATAGAGGCGACCACGAGCGACTTTGACCGCGAGAAGCTGCAGGAGCGGCTGGCGAAGCTCTCCGGCGGCGTGGCGGTCATCAAGGTCGGCGCCGCGACCGAGATCGAGATGAAAGAGCAGAAGATGCGCATCGAGGACGCCCTTTCCGCCACGAAAGCGGCGGTCGAGGAGGGCATCGTCGCGGGAGGCGGCGTGGCTCTTATTAACGCCATTCCCACGGTGGACAAGCTCCTGGGCGAGGTCGAGGGCGACGAGAAGACGGGTGTCGCCATCGTCCGCAAGGCCCTGGAGGCTCCCGTTCGCCAGATCGCTTCCAACGCCGGGCTGGAGGGCAGCGTGATCATCGACAAGATCATCGCTTCCGGCAAGCCCAATTACGGCTTCGACGTCTACAACGAGGTTTACACCGATATGCTCGACGCGGGGATTGTGGACCCGACCAAGGTCACCCGCACCGCGCTGCAGAACGCGGCCTCCGTCGCGGCTATGGTGCTCACCACCGAGACGCTGGTCGCCGATAAGAAGGAGCCCGTCCCGCCGGCCGCTCCCGCTCCCCAGGGCGACGGGATGTATTAATTAGCAACAGTTACGGCAACGCCGCCCGAGAGCCACCGCGCCCCCGGGCGGTGTTTTGCGGCGCGAAGGGGGGCTCGCTCGCCCGGGGTTGACAGGGCGGCGGGGTCGGTCACCCTGTGCCGTCACGGAAACAGCGCGGCGACAGGGATCGCTCGCCCGGGGCTTTCACGGCGACGCTGGCCGCTTGTACAAAGTCGTCAAGGCAGTGGGCTGATCGCCCGACGAGATCAAGGCGACGTGACTGGTTGCCACTCACTATCAAGGCGGCGGGATGCTCGCCCGGAAATGGCACGGCGCGAGTCACCCGCTCTATGTTATCAAGGTGGCGCGGGGGGGGGCGTCGCTCGGTCAGAGTTGACAGGGCGGCGGGGATATTCGCCCCGTGCCGTCAAGGCGGCGGGGCCGGTCACCCCGTGCCGTCACAGAAACAGCGCGGCGACAGGGGTCGATTGCACGGAGCCGACAAGGCGGCGGGGGTCGGTTGCCCTGCGCTATCAAAGCGGCGGGGTCGCTCACCCGGAGCCACCGGGGCGGGGGACGCTCGCCCGGAAATGGCGCGGCGGCGCGGATCGCCCGCTCTATGTTATCAAGGTGGCGCGGGGGGGGCGTCGCTCGGTCAGAGTTGACAGGGCGGCGGGGATATTCGCCCCGTGCCGTCAAGGCGACGGGGCCGGGTCCTGTGCCGTCGCGAAAACAGCGCGGCGACAGGGGTCGATTGCCCGAAGCCATCACAACGGCGGCACGGACTGAGCACCCGGAAATAGGTCGGCGGCGCGGATCGCCCGCTCTATGTTATCAAGGCGACGCGGGGTACTCACCCGAAGTCGTCAGCGCGGCGGGCCGGTCGCCACGGGTCGCCAAGGCGGGGTCGCTCGCCCGCCACGGGTCAGCAAGGCGGGGTCGCTCGCCCGGGGCTTTCACGGCGGCGTTGGCCGCTTGTACAAAGTCGTCAAGGCAGTGGGCTGATCGCCCGAGGTCGTCAAGGCGGCAGGGATATTCGCCCTGTGCTGTCAAGGCGACGGGGCCGGGTCCTGTACCGTCACGGAAACAGCGCGGCGACAGGGGTCGATTGCACGGAGCCGACAAGACAACGGGGTCGGTTGCCCTGCGCTATCAAAGCGACGGGGTCGCTCACCCGGAAATAGGTCGGCGGCGCGGATCGCCCGTTCTATGTTATCAAGGTGGCGCGGGGGTACTCGCCCGAAGTCGTCAGGGCGGCGGGCCGGTCGCCCACGGGTCGCCAAGGCGGGGTCGCTCGCCCAGTGTTATTATTGCGGCAAAGGACCGCTCACCCGGAAACGACGCCGCAAATAAGGAGGTTTGGCATAATGCCGAAAACAATATTGTTCCAGGGGGACTCGATCACGGACGCGGGGCGCGACCGCGCGGGGGACGGCTACCTCGGTCAGGGCTACCCCACGCTCGTCAAGGCGGATCTCGCCTACCGCTTCCCGGGGGAGTACCGCTACATCAACCGCGCGGTGGGCGGCGACACGTCGGCGGACATGGCCGCGAGGCTGAACTCCGATATCCTCGCCGTGGAGCCGGATTATATGAGCATCCTCGTGGGGGTGAACGACGTCTGGCACCGTGTAAACGACATCACGGGGGAGGTCCCCCCGGCGGAGTACGAGGACTGCCTGCGGGACACGCTGGGCGAGGTGAAGAAGGCCCTCCCCCGCGTGAAGATTATGGTTCTGGAGCCGTACGTGCTGCGCTCCGCCGCCGCCTGCAACACCCCGGAGCAGCCCGACCGCTGGAAACGCTTCTACGGCAGCGTCCGCGCCCACGCCGAGGCGGCGAAAAGGGTGACGGATGAGTTCGACTGCGTATTCGTCCCGCTGCAGGAGAGGTTCGAGAAGGCGGCGGGGAGGACCGGCGTGGAGTACTGGCTGGCGGACGGCGTCCACCCCACCGTCGCGGGGCACGAGCTTATAAAGCGCGCCTGGCTCGCGGGGTTTAGGGAGCTGTCGTAGCGAGGCGAACGCGGTTAGCAGGGCTTCCATAGCGAGGCAAGCGCGGTTACGAGAGCTGCCGTGGCGAGGCGAACGCGGTTAGGAGAGCCGCCGTGGCGAGGCGAACGCGGTTAGGGGGAGCTGTCGCGGCGCGGCGGGCGCGGTTAGGGAAAGATTGTCGCGGCTCGGTAAGCGCAGTTAGGAGGAGCTGTCGCGGCGGCAAAGGCCGAGCCGGCGGTCGCGCCGGTAAACCCGTCGGCGGTCGCGGTAAAGGTCGCGGAGGGGAGCCCAGCCGGCAGTCCCGTCGGAGATCTGTTGCGGTGTTCCGGGGGTCGAGCCGGCGTTCTCAGCCGGTGGTCCCGTCGGGGATCTGTCGTAATGTGCCGGGGGTCGAGCCGGCGGACCCGGTCGATAGTCCCGCCGGAAATCTGTTGCGGTGTTCCGGGGGTCGAGCCGGCGGTAGCCGAGTTGGCGACCCGCGCCGGGAAGGGATTGCTCCGGCATTCCACGCCGGTGGTCCCCGCCGACGGCAAGGTACCGCCGCGGGCCACGTTCCCCGGGGTCGCCCCGGCTAACCGGCTAACCGGGGCGTCCCCCCTACCCGTCTTGCGGCGCCGTCCCATTTTCCGGGGGTTGCCCCGCGGCGGGCTAAATCGCCACGGGGGCGCTCTTCTCCGCCCGGCTCGCCGCGCTTCCGCAACGGGGCGCCCCGGCGAACCCGATCGGGGGTCGAGCCGGCGGACCCGCATAAATCACCCCCGGCTGTTCGAGGCCGGGGGTTCTTCTTATCATAAAAAGAGCGGGGGTAAGCCCCCCGCCCTTCGGTGATATGCCGCTTGGTATAAGCCCGTTCGGTAAGGCTGCCCCGCCAAGGCGCCTTTGGCAAAGTCACCCCGCCAAAATCCCTTCGGCAAGCCCGTTCGCTGGGGTCGCCGCGCCAAATCCCTTTGGAAGAGCCCGATCGGCGAGGTTGCCCCGGCAAGACCCTCAGGCAAAGCTGTCCGCCGGGGCGGGACGCGAGGTTAGCCCGGCAACGCCACCGCGCGGTAAGGCTGCCGCTGCAAAGCGTGCCGCCGGGGCGGGACGCGGGGTTAGCCCGGCAAAATCCGCACGGTATGGAGACCCCGGCAAGGTCCCTTCGGCAAGCCCCAAAGCAGGGCGAATGCCTACTCCGGCAGGCTCTGGACGCACTGCGGGATCGAGCGTTCGTCGAGCGCGATGGCTCCCCCGTCAAGATACACGACCGGGTAGGGCCCCGTCACGCCGCCGGGGATGTCGTTCACAAGCATCACGTCGCGCCCCTCGGGGTCCTTTACCACCTTGGCTATATAAGGCCAGCTCTCCCAGTAGAGGTCCTCGCGCGGGAGCATTATGCGCTGAACCATTGTGTACGGGCCCGCAACCTCGGTCGCGGTGTATATGGTGCTGTAATTATACTGGCCTATGACGTTGCCCTGCCCGTCCGTCTTGGAGATAATCCGACCGACGTACATATAGTACCGCCCGTCGTGCTCCCAGGGGCAGACGGTCTCCATCCTGTCGCAGCTGTCCATCGCCGCGATGCGGTAGGGCTCGTAGGTTTTTAAGTCCTTCGTGCGGAACAGAGCCGTCACCCCGCGCTTGTTGACGGGGGCGCCTTTGAGGTGGGAGTTCACAAACAGCAGCCAGTACCCGTCCACCTGCTCGGGGTAGAAGCAGGGATCGCCCAAAGGGTAGACCTGCACCGTCTTGCCGTCGAGCGGGAAATCGAATGTGGTCCCATCCCACTTGACGGTGTCCGTGCTGAGCGTCATAACCGGCTCGGGGTCCACGTCCCAGTTGCAGAGGTCGTCGCTGGAGGCTATGCCGAGGTGATAGTGCTCGAGGGGCCACTCCGAACTGCCGCCGAAGATCATCCACCACTTGCCGTTCCAGCGGATCACGCTCCCGGTGCCCGTGCACTTGCGGCACCACGGGACCTTGGTGTTGTCGAGCGCGCGCCCCTCGTAAGTCCAATGAAGGAAGTCCTTGGAGACGGCGTGGCCCATATCCGGGCGGGCGCCCCTTCTGGTCCGCTGCATAAAGTAAGCGTGATAGGTACCGCCATCGTTCGCGTACCAGGAATCGTTCAGCCTCTTGCCCGGAGCCCCGTACAGTAGCATAGTTTACCGACCTCTTTCCCGTTTTTTTACTCGCCCCCGCGGGGGGCCGCACCGTCATTATACAGTATCCGGCGGCCTGTTTCAAGGGGAATTTGGCGGCTTCGGAGAAATTTTTCCCCACGCGGCAGCGGCGCCTGAAACTTCACTCCCGGATTGGCGCGGCTGTCCCCGGCGGCTCGCACGGCTCCGCCCGGCGCCGGGGGGGGGGCTGGTTACCGCTGCGCGGGGCAGCCTTGTGGGACAGGGGGCTCTGGCTTTTCCTGCTAAAGCGGATTTCTTCTCGCTGCGTGGGGTAGCCAATTTATTCCCCCAGCTGAGCTGGGGAACGATGTCCGCTTTTCTTCTCAGAGCCGGAACGGTCCGGCTATCCCTCTGCCTTTGGCTCCGCCCGTTCCCGTTGCTCTCTTCTCGCTACGCGAGGTAGACTATGATGGCTGAGAGCTTTCAGCTTTAGGAAGCCTTTTGCCCACCTTGCGGTGCCCGGCTCGTCGCTCGCCCCCGGCGCAGCTACTCGCCGACCGCTGCCGGGATGAAGCCTTCGCTGCTTCGTCCACCGGACGCGCTCGGCTTCATTCCCGGCTGGGCTGGGGAACGTTGTCCGCTTTTCTCTCTCGGCCGACGGGCGCGGCCGTCTCCGGCGGCTCGCACGGCTCCGCCCGGCGCCGGGGGGCTGGTTACCGCTGCGCGGGATAGCCTTGTGATGCCGGAGGGCTTGGCTCCACCTATTAAGAGAGACTTGTCTTACTTCGGGGGGGGCTTCGCGATGCCGGGAGGCTTCTTGACCCGCCGTTTATGGCGGACTTACCTCGCTTCGCAGGATAGCCTTCTTATCCTTCCCAGCTGGGCTGGGCAGCGTGTCCGCTTTTCTTCTCTGCGTCGGAACGAGGCGGCGGCCCCTGCCTTCGGCTTTGCCCATTTTCGCTGACTTCTTCTCGCTGACGCGAGGGCGGCTTATTTGTTCCCCCAGCTATGCTGGGGACGATGTCCGCTTTCTCTCTTCGCGAAAGGATAGCCTAACGGTACCGGCGGCACGGCTCCACCCTGTTTGGCGGATTTCTTCTCGCTAACGCGAGGCTAGCTTATTTGATTTCCCCAGCGCGGCTGAGGAACGATGTCCGCTTTTCTTCTCTGCGCCGGAAGGTCCCCGCTTCGTCGTCGCA
>CAYOSS010000025.1:4804-21743 GCA_964406705.1 uncultured Eubacteriales bacterium | reverse complement strand
GCTCAGCTGTCCGCAGGTCATCGCGTAAGTTTTCACGGAGAAAAGGAAAGAACCTAGGCGGGAGTTATCGGTTCGCCATACGGGGGAAGAAGAACGTCGGGTCAGCTGAGCGGTCTGTCTCCCGCCGCCCCGCCTGTGGTCCCCTCTTTTTTGGTGAGCCGGACTTCTCCCGGTACCCGGGGGGCGGGTACGCGGCGTTCCGCAAAAGCGGGAAAGCCGGTCCGCTCATCCTGCCGGCGCCGCCATCTCCCCCTTGCAACCGCCGCCCGGACATGATATAATAAACTTGCAAGCTAAGAACGTCAACCGACAAAAAGGGGTGTCGCTATGAAGCGGAGGATGCTCGCCGGGCTGCTTGCCGCGGTGCTCTGCGCGGGGCTCGCGGCGGGGTGTGGGAAGGCGAAAAAGACAATCGGAATAGTACAGTTCGGCTCGGGCGTGGCCTACAACGACTGCTACGACGGCATTATCAAGGGGCTGGAGGAAGCCGGGATTAACCTCGGCGACTACAACGTGGAGTACTTAAACGGCAACTTCGACGAGGGGGTCACCGAAACCCGCGCCGAAGCCCTGGTGGACAAGAACGCCTCCGCGATCATTGCGATAGGCGCGCCCGCCGCCGAAGCCGCCGTAAAAGCCGCCGGGGCCGATATTCCCGTGGTCTACGCCGCGGTGACGGACACCTCGGCTATGGCGGGCCGGGGGAACGTCACCGGCGCGTCCGACATACCGAACTTCGGCGGGCAGTTGGAGGTAGTGACGGCGTTTATGGGACAGGTAGCCCTCGATGTAGGGGTGCTTTACTCCGCGAAGGAGCCGGGCTCGCTGGCCCAGTTAGAGGCTCTGAAGGACGCCGCTAAGAAATACGACGGAATGACCGTTGTGGACATCGCCGTCGCGGACGCCGGCGCCGTTGCCGGCAAGACCAACGAGCTGTTGGAGCGGGGGGTGGACTGCGTGGTGAACCTCCTCGACGGCGCCGTCACGGAGCGGCTCGAAAGGGACATCCTGCCGGCGGCGAACGAGAAGAAAATCCCGGTGTTCGGTTCGGATATAGAGCAGATCCGGCTCGGGTGCGTGGCGGGCGCGTTGGTGGACTACACCGCCGTTGGCCGCGCCGCCGGACGCGCCGCCGCCGAGATCTTGAACGGGCGTTCTCCGTCCGAAATACCGCCGTGGACCCTCACCCTGCCGGAAAACTACTGCAACGGCAAGGCGTGCGCCGCGCTGGGGCTTAAGGTGCCGACTTCTATCCCGGTGACGGACGTGAGCGAGTAACCCCGCTCTGAGGGGGGCATATCGGCGCGGTCGGGATGTAGCGCGGGAAACGGGGGATATATCGGCGCGGTCGGGATGTAGCGCGGGAAACGGGGAGTATATAAGCGCGGTCGGGATGCGGCGCGGGAAACAGCGCGTTTACCGGCTGAAAACCACCCTGAATCCGCAGTTTCGGAGCATTCCCAAAAAAAGCAGCCCGCCCTCCGGGAATACCGGGGGCGGGTATCGCTATATAGTCTCGGCAGGGAGCCGGGTGGTGGCGGCAAGGTCGGATTAGAGGCGGGGCTGCCGGTCGAAAGGACGTCTGCCGCCGCCGCAAAAGCGGACACCGGGGTGGGGCGCCGAGCCGCCGGAGGGATCGCCGTCCGCCGCAAAAGCGGGCACCGGATCACCGAAGAACTGCTGCCGCCGTAAAACCGGGCGCCGGGCGAGGGATGCCGGTCGGACCTCCCGTTCGCCGGAGGACTGCCGTCGTTGAAGCGATGCCGATGAAAGCTGTCAGGCGGGGCTACCGGTCAGAGCGACTTCCGCCGCGAGTGTGGCGCCGGAGCGCGGGGCTACCGATTGCCGGAGGGTCGCCGCCGAAACGACCGCCGCAACCGCAAAAGCGGATGCCGGGGTGGGGCGCCGAGCCGCCGGAGGACCGCCGATCGCCGCAAAAGCGGGCACCGGATCACCGAAGAACTGCCGCCGCCGTAAAACCGGGCGCCGGGTGAGGTCTGCCGTCGGGCCTCCCGTTCGCCGGAGGACTGCCGTCGTTGAAGCAATGCCGATGAAAGCTGTCAGGCGGGACTACCGGTCAGAGCGACTTCCGCCGCGAGTGTAACGCCGGAGTGCGGGACTACCGATTGCCAGAGGGTCGCCGCCGAAACGACCGCCGCCGCCGCAAGAGCGGATACCGGGGTGGGGCGCCGGGCGGGGCACCGTTCAGAGCGGTGCCGGGGCGAGGCGCCGGCTGGAGCAGCGTAGGACAAGGCGCCGCCAGAACGACAACCAACGCCGTAGGAGCGGCACCGGCGTGAGCTGTCGGTCGGAACGGGTGCCGTCCGCCGTAGAAGCGGTGCCGGGCGGGGACCGCAAGGTCGCCAGTTGGAGCGACCGCTACTGCTGTAAATGAGGCGCCGGGCGAAGTATCAGACAGTCCGCCGCCAGAATGAACACCGTCCACAGTAGGAACGGTGCCGGCGTGGGCTCCCGTTCGCCGGAGGACTGCCGTTCATCATAGGAGCAAGTGCCGAGTGGGGGCCGCCGGTGGGACCTCCCGTTCGCCGGAGCGTCCAATGCCCACTGCAAGACCGGGTGCCGGGAGCCGCCGGGCGTAGCAGCTGCCGCTACCGCAATACCGGGCGCCGGGCGAGGGATGCCGTCGGGCCTCCCGTTCGCCGGAATGCCGCCGCCTTGGCATATTATTTGCGAAAACAGCCCGCCCTCCGGGAATACCGGGGGCGGGTATCGCTATATAGTCTTAAAAATGAACCGGGCCGCGTCAGCAAAACGGGATTGGGAGCGGCGTCCGACGGGCCTCGACTGTTACTCCACCGGGAGCGCCTCTGGCTCGGACTCCATAATAGAGCGGAACTCGTCCCCGCTGATCTTCTCCTTCTCGAAGAGGGCCTTCGCGACAAGGTGGACCTTTGGCATATGCTCCCGGAGGATGGACTTCGCCTTCTCGTACTGAGAGCCGATTATAGCCTTGACCTCCTCGTCTATGAGGGCGGCGACCTCCTCGGAGTAGTTCGGCGTGGAGGAGAAGTCGCGCCCCAAGAACACCTCGGTGTTGTCGGTGCCGAGGGTCACAAGCCCCACGCGTTCGCTCATTCCGTATTTGGTGACCATCTGGTGGGCAAGCTCCGTGGCACGCTGTATATCGTTTGACGCGCCGGTGCAGATATCATCCTGGGTGAGTTCCTCGGAGGCTCTGCCGCCCAGCAGGGAACAGATGTCCTCGAGCAGGTGGCCCCGCGTGGTGTGGCCCTTCTCCTCGGTGGGCAGGTACATAGTGTAGCCCGCCGCCATACCCCGGGGGATAATGGAAATCTGGTGCACCGGGTCCTGCGTGGGGCAGAAGTACGAGACCACGGCGTGCCCGGCTTCGTGGTAGGAGGTGATGAGCTTGTCCTTGTCCTTCATCACGTGGGACTTCTTCTCGGCGCCGACGACAACCTTGATCGTCGCCTCCTCGATGTTCTCCGCCGTAATGGCCTTATAACCGGCTCTGGCGGCGAGGAGGGCGGCTTCGTTCATCAGGTTCTCGAGATCCGCCCCGGTGAACCCGGCGGTGGACTGGGCTATCGTCTTAAGATCCACGTCGGGACCCAGCGGCTTGCCGCGCGAATGGACCTTCAGTATCTCCTCCCTGCCCTTGACATCGGGGTAGTTCACCGTGATCTGCCTGTCGAAACGCCCGGGGCGAAGCAGCGCCTTATCCAGAATATCCGGGCGGTTGGTCGCGGCTATCACTATGACGCCCTCGTTAACCCCGAAGCCGTCCATCTCGACGAGCAGCTGGTTGAGGGTCTGCTCCCGCTCGTCGTGGCCCCCGCCGAGCCCCGCTCCGCGCTGCCGCCCCACGGCGTCAATCTCGTCGATGAAGATAATCGCGGGGGCGTTCTTCTTGGCCTGGTCGAACAGGTCGCGGACGCGGGAGGCCCCGACGCCCACGAACATCTCCACGAAATCCGAGCCGGATATGGAGAAGAAAGGCACTCCGGCTTCCCCGGCGACGGCCCTGGCGAGGAGAGTCTTGCCCGTTCCGGGAGGCCCGACCAACAGGACACCCTTCGGGATGCGGGCGCCCAGCTCGTTGAACCTCTTCGGGTCCTTGAGGAACTCCACTATTTCCCGCATTTCCTCTTTTTCCTCGTCCGCGCCGGCGACATCGGCGAAGGTGGTCTTGCGCTTCTCGTCGTCCGCCTTCTTAGCCTTCACCTTGCCGAAGGTCATAGTCTTGTCGGCGCCGAAGCCCGCGGACATACGCCGCATCATCAGCACCCAGACCAAGATGAGACCGCCAAGCAGCAGCACGGTGGGCAGCAGGTTGGTGAGCCACGCCATCTCGTTGCCGCGCTTGTAGTCGACCTTGATAATATCCTCCTCGTGAACTTCGCCGTCCTCGCCCTCCTCGAGGCACTCGCGGTTGTACTCCATCACGTAGGAGTTGACGTCCTCGTAGAAGATGCCCGGGTCGGCGACCTTGTAGCTGTAGGTTTTCCCGTCCTTGTCGTCGCGGTACTTGTAGAGCAGCTCCCCGGAGTAGAGGTTGAGCTGGTACTCCGAGATCTTGCCGCTCAGCACGTCGTTTACGATCTCGTAGTACTTGACGGTCTTGACGTTTGAGTCGCCCCTCGCGAAGTTGAAGACTAAGATTATCGCGAGCAGCAGCACCACGGGGATGCCGATATAGAGAAGTACGTTTCTGACGTTCTTATTCAACTTCAATGCTCCTTACAGATAACGGTGACGTAGCGCGGCGTGCCCGGGGTGACGCGCAATCTCTCGTCCGCCCCGAAGCCTTCCACCCAGATTATGCCGACCTCGTCCGCCAAAACGAGCCTGCGGGCGCGCTCGCCCGGAGTGAGCCCAACCTCGTTGAACAGCTTCTTAAGCGGCTTCAGGGGCCGGCCCAGCGGGCGGTAGGCGTCCCCGGGAAGACGGGTCCGGAGGGTTACCATCCCGACTATTTTAGCATAGTCTAAAGAATTTTTAAATACCAATTTGTTAAATTTTTTTGAACCGTCGTAGCGGAACTCCAGATACCCGTTTTCCGCGAGACCGTCCCCGGGGCCGAGGGCAATCGGGGCGAGCCCGGGAGCGGGAGGCGGCTCGAACTCCAGCCGGCCTTTCACCCTGACGGCGGCGCAGCCCCCCGAAAGCTCCGTCTTGGTCCCGCCGGAAAGCAGCCTAAAGACCGCTTCGAGATGTTTCCCGGACAACTCCTGCCCGCACTTTTCCATACACCGCCGGCGGAGCACCCTCGCGGAAAGCGCCTCGGGGTAGGAGAGCAGCTTTTCCACGCTGAGCCCGTTGCCGTTCGCCGCGTCGCGGCAGGCGGCGTCGGTGATGGCGCGGAGCAGCTCGGAGTCGGCGTCAATCATTCCCGAGAGAGCGGTTATGTGCCGGGATACGGCGGGGTTGATCTCCCGGAGAGCCGGCATCACGTCCCGCCGGACGCGGTTGCGGGCGTAGCGGGTGTCGAAATTGCTGCTGTCGGTGCGGTAGGAGAGGCCGCGCTCCCGGCAGTACTCCTCCACGTCGGCCCGGGCGCAGAGTATCAGCGGGCGGATAATGTCGCCCCGCACCGGGGGGATGCCTCGAAGCCCGTCGGGCCCGGTGCCCCTCGCGAGGCGGAACAGCACCGTCTCCGCGTTGTCGTCCGAGGTGTGGGCGGTGGCGATTTTCCCCGGGGCAACCTCGCCGAGGAAACTATACCTTTCCTCCCGGGCCGTCTCCTCTATGCCCCGGCCCGTCCTCTCCGCGATCTCCGCTATATCGCGGCGCTCTGCAAAGAGGGGGACTTCCCGCTCCGCGCAAAGCTTCCTTACGAACTCCTCGTCCCCGTCGGACTCGGCGCCTCTCAAGCGGTGGTTGAGGTGCGCCGCCGTGACGCCGAACCCGTATTTCTCCCGCAGGCGCAGCATCACGTCGAGCAGGGCGACGGAGTCCGCCCCGCCGGAAAGCGCCACGGTGACTTCGGCCGCGCCGTCGAGCATATGGAAACGGGCGAGGGCGTCCTCCACCAAACTCAGCATCAGTGGAAATTGTCCTGCGAGGTGAAGCGGGTGTGCTCGCCGTCCCAGTGGAGCTTCACCCCGCCGGTCGAGCCGTGGCGGTTCTTGGCGACGTTGAGCTCGACCTCCGTCGCTTCCGGGCTTTCCTTATATAGGAACATAACTATATCCGCGTCCTGCTCTATGGAACCCGATTCGCGTAAGTCCGAGAGCACGGGGCGGCGGTCCTTCGCCCCGCGCTGCTCGGTTCCCCGGGAAAGCTGGGCGCAAACCAGCACGGGGATATTCAGCTCCTTAGCCATAATCTTGAGCGAGCGGGTGATTTCGGATATGTCCTGCACCCGGTTCTCCCGGTGAACGGCGGGCTGCATCAACCCCAAATAGTCGATCACGGCGAGGTCAACCTTCTGCATTCTACGCAGCTTCGCTTTGACCTCCGGGACGGTAATGGCGCTGGTCTCGTCTATGTAGAGGGGGATCTTGCCGATGCGGGAGCCCGCCTGGGCGAGACGGGTCCACTCCTCGTCGTGAAGATCGCCCGTGCGGAGCTTCTCGCTCGATATGGAAGCCTCCCCCGATAAAATCCTCCCGGCCAACTGGTCGCGGGTCATCTCGAGGGAGAAGAAAGCCACCGTCTTGCCCTGCTTCTCCGCCGCGTTGACGGCTATGTTCATGGCGAGGGCGGATTTGCCCACGGCGGGGCGGGCGCCCAAGATAATCAGATCCGAGCGGTACAGCCCCGTGAGCATCCTGTCTATGGCGCCTATGCCGGTGGGGATCCCCTCGTACTCCGCCTTGGTCTCCGGGTTGGTAATCTTTGCCAACCGCTCGTAGGTCTCCCCTTCTATGATGTCCTTAATGTGGCGGAGCCCCACGGTGTCGCGCCCCTCGCGGATCTCGAATATCCTCTGCTCGGCGGCGTCGAGGAGCAGTCCCGGCTCGGTGTCGCCCCGGCTCGCCATCTCGATTATCTCCCTCGCGGCGGTGATGAGGGCCCGGATGTAGTACTTATCGCGGACAATATCGATGTAAACCCCGGCGTTCTTCGCCGAGGGGACGATCTCCACCAGGTCCTTTAGGTACTGCCTGCCGGTGTTCTCGTCGAACACCCCGTCGGCGACGCAGGCTTCAAGCACCGTGACATAGTCCACGGTCTGGGAAAGAGCCTGGAGCCGGCACATCGAAGTGTATATGCCCCGGTTAGCCGCGAGATAAAAATAGTCGGGCTTTAACTTGACTATGGCCTCGTTGAGGACGCTCTTATCAATCAGTATGGCTCCCAAGACGGACTTTTCCGCGTCCGCCGAAAACGGGAGATTTTGCCCGTCTAAGAGAAGCTCCCTGCCTAAATCCGCCATTTCTCCGCCCTTTACCGGGTTACTCCCTTACCTCGACAGTGACCGACGCCGCGACACCGGGGAACAGCTTCACCTCGGCGGTGTAGCTCCCGAAAGTCTTTATATCCGCCATTGTGATCTTGCGGCGGTCCACGGCGACTCCGAGGTCGGCGGCGACGGCGTCCGCGACCTCCTTTGTGGTGACGCTGCCGAAGAGCTTCCCGGCGGCGCCGGCCTTCGCGTGGAGGACTACCGTCTTCCCGTTGATGGCTCCCGCCGCTGCCTCGGCTTCCTCCCGTTCCTTTTGGGCTCGGTGAGTCGCCGCCGCCTCGCGCGCCGCAACCTCGTTCAGCGCGGCGGGGGTAGCCTCCACCGCCAGTTTCCGGGCGAACAGGTAGTTCCTCGCGTACCCGTCGGAGACGCTCACCACCTGCCCCTTCTTACCCTGGCCCTTCACGTCCTCGGTTAATATTACCCGCATTTGCGCTACCTCCGTGTTTTAACTAACCGCCTATCTGGCGGACTCCCTGTAGGCCTTTATGGCCATATCCAACATATCGGCGGCCGTGGCGAGGTCAACCCCGTCCAGTTGGCAGCCGGACATAGTGCGGTGCCCTCCGCCGCCCAGCGACTCCATTATGACCTGCACGTTCCACTCCCCGAAAGAGCGGGCCGAGACGCAAACCTTTCCGCCCGAGGGGAAAATCACGAACGACGCCGCCACTCCGTCCACTCCGAGCAGCTCGTCAGCCGCCTGGGACGTGGCTATGCGGGTGTCGGGCCCCTCCTCGGCGGTCACCGCGACGGCGTAGTCGCCCCGGATTTCCGCCGACGCCACAATCTGGGACTTCAGCCTGTAGGTTTCGGCGGAGTCCAGGAACATCTTCCTGACGGCGACTGGATCCGCCCCGGCCGAGCGCAGAAAAGCCGCCGCCTCAAACGTCCCGACCCCGGTGTGGAGAGTGAAATTCTTGGTGTCAAGCATTATCCCGGAGAGCAGACCCTCCGCCACCGGGCGGGTGACCGCCGCCGGGTCGGCGTACTGGAGCAGCTCGGTGACCATCTCGCTGGCGGAGGAGACCGCCGTCTCGTGGAAGAATATCAGCGCGCCCGAAACGCAGTCCGCCGCCTTGCGATGGTGGTCTATCACCACGACATTTTCGACGGAGCGCAGCACTTCCGGGTACTCCAGCGACGACGGGCGGTGAACGTCAACCAAGACGAGCAGGGTCCTGCGGGAGGCGAGAGGGAGAGCCGCCGCGCCGTCGATTACGGCGTCGGGGTAAACCTTCAGAATGGAGGGTATCAGCGGCTTCGCGAGGGCGGTACCCCGGTCGAGGAGAATGTGCGCGTCCTTACCCAGCGAGCGGCAGAGGGAGAGCACCCCGAACGCCGAGCCGAGGCAGTCGAGGTCGGCGTACTTGTGCCCCATCACGAGCACGTTCTCCGCCCCGGCGACAAGCTTACGCAGGGCGCTCGCCATAACCCGGACGCGGACTTTGCCGCGCTTCTCCACCGCGCCGTTTACCCCGCCGTAAAACTTGAAATTGTTCCCCGGGGACATCACCGCGACCTGGTCCCCGCCACGGCCCCCGGCCATATCCAGAGCCTGGTTTGCGAGGGCCGCGTTTTCCGCCAGGGTGCCGCCCCCTCGGCCTATCCCCACCGACACGGTGGCGCCCGAGACGGCGTCGGTCTTAAGCTCGCGTATCCTCTTTAACACGGGGAAATTGTCCGCCGCGAACCTCGAGTAATGCCGCTCCTCCACGACGAATATGTACCTGTCGTTGGAGACCCTCCGCAGCAGCCCCGAGGTCTCGCCAATCCAGCGCTCTATCTCCCGCTGGACCATACCGCGAAAGCGGGAGGTCTCGCTCTCCGGGGAGTTTTTGACAAGCTCGTCGAAAGCGTCAAGCGTCACGTACCCGACCACGGGGCGGGTGTTGGAGTACTCCGCCTCGAGCCGGCGCTGCTCGGTCTGGTCGAACAGGTAGTAGAAAGCTAACTTGCCCTCTTCCGCGACGGTGTAGCGCGCGGCGAAAATCTTGCCGGAAAAGGCGAGGTCCGCCGCTCCCGCGTAGCCCAGCTCCTCCGAGATGTGGTGCGGAACAACGTCGGCTATGTTTCTCCCCAGATAGCGGTAGCCGTCACTGACCTCCGCCGCGAACTCGCGGTTCAGCCAGACTATTTTCCCCTCGCCGTCCACCGCCACCACGGGGATCTTCAGCGAGGATAGCGCCTCGGAGCGCGGGGTGCCGAGCTGCCTGCCGACGTCGCGCAGAACGGCTTTTATCCTCGATTTCGCGCGGAAGTAGAACACCGCCGCGACCGCTATGTACACCGCGAGACAGCCGATCAGCGCATAGAAAAGCGGGCGCGACAGGAACCAGGCGGCCCCGGCGGCAAGCGCCAGGAGCCCCGTTCCCACAAAGAACGCGCGATCGGTTTCCCAGAGGTGTTTCATAGCGGTCGCCTGCTACACGTTGAGGATAATGGGGAGGATCATCGGACTGCGGCGGGTCTTCTCGAAGAGGTACTTGTATATCCCGTCGCGGACGCGGGTCTTGATGGTGTTCCAGTCGCGTATATGCGAGAGGTAGCATTTCTCGAGGACGTCGCAGGCTATCTCGCGGGCGCCGTCAAGCAGCGGCTCCGACTCTCTGACATAGACGAACCCCCGGGAGACTATTTCCGGGCCGGCGACAATCTCCCCGGTGACGGAATCCATCGCTATCACCACGACGAAGATCCCGTCCTCCGATAAGTGCCGGCGCTCCTTCAGCACCGCGCTGCCGACGTCGCCCACGCCGAGCCCGTCCACCAGTACCCTTCCCGCCGGGACGGTGCCCTCAACCTTTATGGAGCGGGAATTCATCGCGACGACGTCCCCCACGTTGCCTATTATGATGTTATCCTTCGGCATACCGAGGGAGAGCGCCAGCTCGGCGTGCTTCACAAGGTGCTTCTGCTCGCCGTGGACGGGGATAAAATACTTGGGCTTCACGAGGCTCAGCATAATCTTCTGCTCTTCCTGGCAGGCGTGCCCCGACACGTGCACCTCGTACATCTTCTCGTAGACGACTTCCGCGCCGAGCTTCATCAGCTCGTTTACCACTCGGGTGACCAACTTCTCGTTGCCGGGGATGGGCGTGGCGGAGATTATGATCATATCCCCCGGCAGGACTTCAACCTTCTTGTGGTCGCTGAACGCTATCCTGTGCAGCGCGGACATAGGCTCGCCCTGGCTGCCCGTGGTGATTATCACCAACTTCTCGGGGGGGTAGTTGCGTATGAGATCAATGTCTATCATCACCCCGTCCGGGACCTTGAGATAGCCCAGTTCCCCCGCCACGGAGATGACGTTTTCCATACTCCGCCCTATCACGGCGACCTTGCGGCCGCACTTCACCGCCTCGTCTATTATCTGCTGGATGCGGTGTATGTTGGAGGAGAATGTGGCGACCAGTATCCGGCGGCCCTCCGCCTTCTTGAACAGCTGCGAGAAGGAATCCCCCACCACCCTTTCCGACTGGGTGTACCCCGGGCGCTCGGAGTTGGTGGAGTCGGATAGCAGCGCCAAGACGCCCTTGGAGCCCAGCTCCCCGAAGCGGGCGAGGTCTATCACGTTGCCGTCAATGGGCGTAGTGTCAATCTTAAAGTCCCCCGTCTGCACCACTACCCCGGCGGGGGTGTGGATGGCGAGGGCTACCGCGTCGGGAATGGAGTGGTTCACGTGGACAAGCTCGATCCTAAAGCAGCCGAGCTCTATCACGTCGCCGGGCCGGACGACGTTGAGCGTAGCCCCCGCGAGCAGCCCGTGCTCCCGGAGCTTGTTACTGATAAGCCCCATAGTGAGCGGCGTCGCGTAAACGGGAAGGTTAAACTCCTTCAGTAAGTAGGGTATCGCGCCGATGTGGTCCTCGTGGCCGTGGGTTATCACGAGGCCCCGTATGCGGTCGCGGTTGCGATAAACATATGTGAAATCCGGGATCACCACGTCGATGCCCGGCATCTCCTCGTCGGGGAAGGCCATTCCGCAGTCCACGAGGAACATATCGTTCCCGTACTCGTAGAGGGTGATATTTTTGCCTATCTCCTGCAAGCCGCCCAAAAACGTGATCTTCAGCGACGGCAGGTTGGCGGGCTGGGGCCTTTTTCCCCGGCGCGGGGCGCGGGACGGGACGCGTGACGGGGCCGCTCTGCCGCGCCCCCGGGCGTTACTCTCCATTTACTCTCTCCTTTTTTTGCGGCAACACCGCCGGGTGACCGCCCGCGGCTCCCGGCATTATCCGCGGCGCATCTGACGCCGGTCCATTATGCGGTATCGCCCGTTATTATCCGGGGACGACCCCGGCTGCGCTAAGCGTTCTTCAGATGTACGCCGAACCCGCCTATCTCGTCGCGGAAATATATAAAGTTCGGCAGCCCGTCCTCTCCGTATGTGACGGAGGACTCGTCGAAGGCGAAACCCTCGCCCTTAAAATAGCGGACGGCGCGCTCCACGCTGGTCACCGACAGAGCGATATGCCCCTTCCCGCCGGGGTGGTCGGGGTCCAGTATCTCTATGCTCTCCCCCGCGAAATAGGAGTACCTGTGGCGGTGGTGGAGAGGGGCGCCCAGTACCGCCGCGAACTTCTCCGCCTCGGCGTCGATGGTCTCGTGGGAGCAATAAACCCCGACGTGTAAGAGCTTGATGTCAAGCATTGTAAGCACGGCTTCGCGGGCGAGCGCCGCGATACCGTCCCAGTTCCCGGCGGCTATGAGCCGCGCCGGCGCCATCCAGCTCCCCCCGCAGGCTACAACCTTGGAAAATGAGAGGTACTCCCGCAGGTTCGCGGGGGATATTCCGCCCGTGGGAATGTAGCTCATCCCGGGGAAGGGACCCGCGAGCGCCTTTACCGAGGGCAGCCCCCCGGCGGCCTCCGCGGGGAAGAATTTCACCGTGTCGAGCCCCACTTTGGCGGCCAAAGAGAGGTCGCTCGCGTCGGAGCACCCGGGAATCACCGGGACTCCGGCCGACAGGCACCTCTCCACCACTTCCGGGTCGTAGCCCGGGGTGACGACAAACTTCGCCCCGGCGGCTACGGCGGCGTCAACCTGGGCGGGGGTAATAACGGTCCCGGCGCCGAGCAGTATGTCGGGGCGGGCCTCCGCTATGGCGGCTATGGCCCTCTCGGCTCCCTCGGCCCTGAAGGTCACCTCCGCCACCGGGATACCGCCCTTCGCGAGAGCATCGGCGAGCGGAACGGCGGCGGCGGGGTCATCGAGCTTAATCACGGGAACGAGCCCCACCCGGCGGATCTCTTCTACAACGGGAAATCTCATACGCAGTCTCCTTTAGTATAGAATACTAAGGCAACCCGCGCCGTGAACGCGGTCGCCGTATGCCCCCGGCGGTTTCTCCCGGGGGCTGATGTCTTTGGGTAGCACCGCCGACCGTCTGACGGCTCCAGGCTTCGTTACACGGCGTTACATTTATGGAAATATTTACCTCTTGCCCTCGGGCGGATCGCTCTCGGAGGGCTTACCCTGAGACGGTTTGCTCTCGAACTGCCTACCCCCGGTTGGCTTGTCCTCGGACGGATCGCTCCCGGAGAGTTTGTCCACGGACGGATTACCCTCGGGCTGCTTATCCACGGAGAGCCTGTCCACGGTTGGCTTGCCCTCGGGCGGATTACTCCCGGAGGGTTTGCACTCGGTCGGATTGCTCCCGGATGATTTGTTCTCGAAGGACTTGCCCTGAGGGAATTTGCCCTGAGACGGCTTGCCCCCTGAAGGCTTGCCCCCGGGTGACTTGCCCTGCGGCGGTTTGCTCCCGGACGGTTTGCCCCGAGCGGGCTTCTTCTGCTCCGAGGCGGGGGCCTTGCCGCTGCGCAGCACCGTCACGCTGTCCCTGTGGACCTGCACGGGCGGGCCTTCCGAGCCCGTGAGCCGCACCGAGAGCATACCCGACACCAGGTTCCTGTCGGTGACGGTGCCCTCCCCGCGCGGCGTGGAGACGAGCGAGCCGACCTTGGGGGTGAGGGCTATCAGCTCGGCGTAAACGTCCTTCTCGTAGGCGAGGCAGCACATAAGCCTGCCGCAGGCCCCGGAAATCTTCGCCGGGTTGACCGCCAGCCCCTGCTCCTTCGCCATTTTAACGGTGACCGGCTCGAAGTTGTGGAGGAACCGCGAGCAGCAAAACGGCTGCCCGCAGGTGCCGAGCCCGCCCAGCACCCGCGTCTCGTCCCGGACGCCTATCTGCCGGAGCTCAATGCGGGTGTGGAACGTCGCCCCGAGGTCGCGCACCAGAGCGCGGAAATCCACCCTCTCGTCGCTCGTGAAACGGAACTGCAGGCGCGTCCCGTCCAGCGTGTACTCGGCGTCGACGGGGAGCATAGGGAGGCGGTACTTCTCTATCCGCTCCCTGAAAACGTTCAGCGCCTCCGCTTCTTTTACCCGGTTCTGCTCGTCGGCGCGGATATCCTCCTCGCTCGCGGCTCTCAGCACGGGCTTCACCTCGCGCCCGGGGGCGTCGTCCTCGTGGTTACCTTTGGAGACGGTGCCCAGAGCCAGCCCCTTCGCGGTGCCGACCACCACCTTGTCTCCGGGGGAGAACTTTCCCCCCGCCGGATCGAAACTGTAGGCGCGTCCGTCCCCGCGCAGTTTTACTGAAATTATTTCGGGCATATGCTATCCTTTCATTGTATAAAAGCTTTATCGGTGCCGCGCTGTGGCGCTCCGGGCTGTTGGACCGCCGACGGCGTTACCCCGTATAGCGGTCGCGGCGAGATTCCATAAAGAAGCCCCGGGCCGTCGGGCTGCCGGCGGCGTTACCCCGCATAGCGGTCGCGGCGAGACTTCGTAAAGAAGCCCCGGGCCGTCGGGCGGTCACCCGGCGGGGTGCCGTTATATATAGGCTGCATCAGTACTACGCTGTGGCGCTCCGGGGCGTCGGGCTGCTGGCGGCGCCGCGTCTAAACGGCGTGACAGCACGGCTTCAGCGGCGGGAGCGGCCGCGTCTCAGCGCGGTTCCCACCGCAAGGTCGGCTGTACCTCGGCGAGGTTCCCACCGCAAGGTCGGCTGTATCTCGGCGGCGCGATTTCAGCGGCGGGAGCGGCTACATCTTAGCGACACGGTTCCCGGAACGGGAGCGGCTACATCTTGGCGGCGCGGACGAGCTTCTCGCAGAGCAGCGACATTTGAAGCTGGGCGTTGGCGTTGGCGGCGAGGGCTCCGGCGGCGTCGGAGGCGGCCCCGCTCGCGGCGTAAAGCCCGGCGAGGCTCCAGGCGCTCTTCTCCCCTTTTAACATTCGCCTGACCCGCTCCACGGCGCGCTCCGAAAGCCCCTCGCAAAAAGCCGCCAGCGCGTCGCGGGACCTGCCCGCCCTGTTTAACTCCACCGCCAGATCCAACGTGCGGTCGCCCGCCGCGAGGGAAAACACCGCGTCGTAATCGGGGGCGGCGTCGGGGGCGGGCCTCTCCGGGGACTTCCCGGGATGCTTCCCACCGGACTTAGTAAGAGACTTCTCGCCGGACTCGGCGGGGAACATCTCGGAAAACTTGGCGGGGGACTTCTCCGGGAATTCAGCGGGAGACTCAGCGGGGAACTTCCCGGCGGACTTCTCGGGGGACTTCTCCGGGAACTTAACGGAAAACTTACCCCCGGCGGGTACCCGGGACCGCTCTACACCCCCGGCGCTCTGGCCGTCCCCGGTGCTTTCCTCCGGCAGAAAGGCGTATGTCGCGCAGCGGGAGCGCACCGTGGGAAGCAGGCTCCCGGCGTTCGCGGCAAGTAAGATAAATTTGGCGTTCCCGGGCGGCTCCTCGAGGGTCTTGAGCAGCGCGTTTTGCGCCTGCTCGCTCATTTTGTCCGCCGAGCGCAGGATTAAAATTTTCACCGGGGCGCGGTCCGGCTTCACGGCGGCGTCCTCTATGACGCGCCTCGCCAGCTCCACCGAGAACACCGTCTTGTCCGGGGCGTAAAGGGATATATCCGGGTGCGAGCCGCTCCGGGCGAGACGGCACTCCCCGCACTCCCCGCAGGCGGTGCCGGTCTCGCACACAAGGCGAAGGGCGGCTAATTCGGCGTAGCGCAGCGCCGTGGCCCCGTCCGGGCACTCGAAAATCACCGCGTGGGGGAGCCTTCCCTCCCGCAGAGGGGCGTCTACCCTCGCCCAGACGGCGGCGTTCTCGGGGCGTGGGCTCACAGCACGAACCCCATTTTATCCATAACGTCGCGCAGGGTCGCGTCCGCTATGGCCGCGGCACGCCCCGCGCCCTCCTTATAAACGCGCTCCAACTCCGCGCGGTCCGCCATATACCGGGAATACGCCTCGCGCACGGGGCGCAGCTCCTCTATGACCGCCTCCGCCACGGCCTTTTTGAACACCCCGTAGCCCTGCCCGTCGAACTCCCTCTCGACCTCGTCCGCCGACTTTCCCGTCAGCGCGGAGTAGATCCCTATAAGGTTGTTGATCCCGTACCGGCCCTCTCCCGTCGCCACGCGGCTCTCGGAGTCCGTCACGGCGCGTTTGAACTTCCGCACGATCACCTCGGGCGGGTCGAGTATGCCGATATAAGCGTTCTCGTTCTCGTCGGATTTGGACATCTTGCGCGTGGGATCCTGTAAGGACATCACCCTCGCCCCGGCGGGGAGGATATACGCCTCGGGGACCTTGAACACTTCTCCGTATATCCCGTTGAACCTCTCGGCTATATCCCGGGAAAGCTCCAAATGCTGGCGCTGGTCGTCCCCCACCGGCACCGCGTCGGGGCGGTAGAGGAGGATGTCCGCCGCCATAAGCACGGGGTAGCTGAACAGCCCCGCGTTGACGTTGTCGGCGTGGCGGGCGGATTTATCCTTAAACTGCGTCATACGGGAAAGCTCGCCGAACTGGGTGAAGCACCCCAAAATCCAGGACAGCTCCGCGTGGGAGGGCACCTGGGACTGTATGAAGAGTATGCTTTTATCCGGGTCGAGCCCCACGGCGAGCAGCAGGGCGCAGAGCGAGTAGATCCGCTCCCGCAGCGCCGACGGCTCCTGGCGAACGGTGATGGTGTGCAGGTCCGCCACACCGAACACGCAGGAGAACTCCCCCTGCATAGCTTTCCAGTTTTTGAGCGCGCCGAGGTAGTTGCCCAAAGTCGGCTCGCCGCTGGGCTGTATCAGGCTCAGCGCCCGCTTTTTGCCGTTCATATGACAGTCCCTTCCCCGGGTTACGGACCCGGCATTGTGTATCGTCGGCCGAGGGCCTCCCGGCGGCGCCCTTAGCGGGGGGACGGGCTTCCCGCGCCGGCTCTTTCAGTGGTCAAGCTCGCCGGGGCGACCGGGGGCAAGCTCTCCGCGCCGGCTCCCATCGGGGGTAAACTTCACTCGCCGCCCTTAGCGGGGGGCAAGCTCTCGGCGGCAGTCCCTACCGTAGGTCGGCTCGCTGAAGTGGCGGTGGGTAAGCTCCCCGCGCAAGTCCCTTCCGGGGCAAGCTTCCTGTGCCGGTCCCTACCGGGGCAAGCTTCCCGCGCCGGTCCCTTCCATAGGTCAGCTCGCTGAAGTGGTAGTGGATAAGCTCTCGGCGCAGGTCCCTACCGGGGCAAGCTTCCTGTGCCGGTCCCTACCG
>CAYOSS010000025.1:0-4704 GCA_964406705.1 uncultured Eubacteriales bacterium | reverse complement strand
ACTTCCCTTAGCGTGGGGATGGGCTTCCCGCGCCGGCTCTTTCAGCGGGACGGCTCGCCGGGGCGACCGTAGGCAAGCTCCCCACGCAGGTCCCTTCCGTAGCCCGGCTCGCTGATGTGGCGGTGGGTAAGCTCTCGGCGCAGGTCCCTACCGGGGCAAGCTTCCTGTGCCGGTCCCTACCGGGGCAAGCTCTCAGCGCCGCCCTTAGCGAGGGGACGAGCCCTCGGCGCAGGTCCCTTCCGTGGGCAGGCTTGCCGAACTTCCCTTAGCGTGGGGATGGGCTTCCCGCGCCGGCTCTTTCAGCGGGACGGCTTGCCGGGGCGACCGGGGGCAAGCTTCCTGTGCCGGTCCCTGCCGGGGGCAAGCTCACCGCACCGCTCCCTGCCGGGGACGGGCTTCCCGCGTCGGCTCCTTCGGCAGGCAGGCTCTCCGCCCCGCCCCCAAAGCTCTCCGCCCCGCCGCCGATGTGAAACCTCCCGCAAAACCGCTCCCAGACCCGCGTAAACTTCCCGCACCAGGCGGGCAGCCGCCCGTCCAGCCACCGCAGGAACGGCCTTTCGAGGAACCTGATACGCAGGTACTCCAGCCCCGCGCACACCGCGAACACCCCCGCGACCGAGCAGAGCGCGTGAAGTACCAAATACCGCGAGCCGTACATCTCCGGGACCCGCAGGAAGTCTCGCCAGAGCCAGTCGCGCATAGCGTCGCTGTTCGCGTGAATAAGCAGCACCCCGAACGTGGACGCCCCCGCCGCGTTGACGAGGGGGCTGTACTTAAGCCGCAGGTTCTTAAAGAACATAAACGCGGTGAAAGCCGTCGGCACGGCCAAAATCTTGTTGGAGTCCGCCACGAACCAGAAGGAGTAACGAAAACCGGATTTCCCCAATTTCCCGGCGAGGACGGTCCCCGCCACGACGCTGAGGCACGCCACGGCGAAGGTTGCCGCCGCCGCCGCGCCCCAGAATTTCACTCTCCCGAACACGCGGTGGGGCCGCAGGCGCACATATGAGGAGAGCAGGTAGAGCACCCCGAACCAGGTGACGTAGTTCATCGCGACGGGCACTTTGGGTATGGTCCCGAGCCCGGTGTAGATGAAGAGCAGTATCCCGAGGATCACCAAGTGCTGCCGCTCGCTCATATGGCGGATCAGGATATTCCAGAACGGGATCAGCAGGTAGAACAGCAGGAAGCAGGACACAAAGTCCCCCGCCCCGCTAATGGGTATCGTCACCCGCAGCAGGGATTTTAGCGTGAGCTTCTCGTACCCCGCCGCGAGGAAAACCGCGTAAAAGAGGATCTTGTAAAACTCGATCTGGCAGAGCAGCTTCACGTACTTGCGGGGCGTAATGCGCGAGACGCACATAAAGTAGCCGGTTATCAGCACGAAGCAGTTGATCCCGACCTTGCCCCAGGCGCCGAGCAGCGTCAGGAAGAGCGACCGCCAGGACAGGGGGTCCCGAGCCACGGAAACGTGGATCCCGGAGTTTACCACGTAGTGGTGGGCGACGATCAGCAGCATCGCCACGACGCGGAACAGCTCTAAATTGCTGTCTCTGCGGGTGAGCTTACTTTCTCTATGATTAAGCTCCCCCCCCCCCCCTATGTTTGAGGGCCGCGGGCTTTTCGCTCATCTTGTTTCCTCCTTGCCGGGTTCGCGGGCGCTCTCCCCGCCAGTCTCGCAAATGGTCTCGCCGGGTTCGCCGAGGGTCTCCTTGACGGGGTTCGCCAACGGTCCCGCTAAATCAGCGGGCGGTCTCCCCTTTGCCGCGCTTGCGGGCAATCTCGCAGGGTTGGCGGGCGCTCTCCCCGCCAGTCTCGCAAATAGTCTTGCCGGGTTCGCCAGAGGGTCTCCTCTTCGCCTGATCAGCGGGCGTTCTCCCCTCCGAACCCCCGTGCGAGCTCGCCCAAAACGCCCATTCCCTCCGCGATCTGGGCGTCGGTGGGGGTGGAGAAGTTAAGCCGGATATGCCGGTCGCAATCCCCTTCGGTGTCGGCGGCAAAGGCGGTCCCCGGCACGACGGCGACCTTGCGGCTCACCCCCGCCTCGCAGAACTTCATCATATCACAGCCGTCGGGCAGGCGGCACCAGATGAAAAGCCCCCCCTCCGGGCGCACGTAGCTGGCGAAGCCGACCATTTTCTCGTCGAGAAGCCCCGTCATCAGGGCGCACTTCGCCCGGTAAATATCCTTTATCCGGGCCAGGAGGTCCCCGAAATCCCCCGCCGTCAGCATCTCGCGGCAGATCATTTGCCCCAAAATGTTGCTGTGGACGTCGCTCGTCTGCTTGCAAACCACCATCTTCTGCACAACCTCGGCGGGCGCCAGAGTGTACCCGACCCGCATACCGGGGGATATAATCTTGGAGAACGTCCCGGCGTAAATCACCAGCCCGTCGGTATCGAACGACTTAATCGGGGGCAGGTCCTCCCCCGAAAAACGGGTCTCGCGGTAGGGGTCGTCCTCCAGGACGGGGACGCCGTACTCCCTGGCGAGGGCGTAGACCCGGCGGCGTTTTGCGAGGCTCATACAGGTGCCGGACGGGTTCTGGAAGGTGGGTATGGTGTAGATGAAACGGGCGTCGGGGTGGGCCCGGAGCGCCCGCTCCAGCGCGTCCAAGTCCATACCGTCGCTCTCAATAGGCACGCCGCACAGTCTCAGCCCGAACGAGCGGAAAGCGTTGAGCGAGCCTATAAAGCTGGGGTTCTCGCATATCACCGTGTCGCCGGGGTCGCAAAGGACCATCGCGGCGAGGCTCATCACCTGCTGCGCCCCGGAAGTCACTATAAGCTCGTCTCGCGGGGCGCCGAGCCCGTACCGCTCCCGCAGGAAGGACTTAAGCGCGTCCCGCAGCGGGGGGTAGCCCTCGGTCACGGAATACTGCAGGGTCTCGGTGGGGTACCGCCGGAAGAGCTCCGCCGCGACCTCCGCCACCCGCTCGGTGGGCAGGGCCTCGGGTGCGGGGTTCCCCGCCGCGAAGGGGATATACCCCGGAAGCGACGTGTATTTTAAGATTTCCCTGATGGCGGACGGCTTCAGCCCCGCCACGTTCTTTGAAAAAGAGTATTCCACTCCCCGCGCCCCCTCTCACGGTTAAATTATAGCATAAGCGGGGCGCTTTTGCAAGTGGAGATTGAGAGGCGCCGAGCCCGGGGGTTTATCCTGCTTCGCGGGGCAGCTTACAGGTGCCGGGAGTTTGCTCGGCTGCGCCTGTTTAGGGGAAGCCGGTCCCGCTTCGCGGATAGCTTTCTGATTTTCCCCGGCGCGGCTGGGCAGCGTGTCCGCTTTTCTCTCTCGGCCGAGGGTAGTCCGGCTATTCTCTCCAGCTTCGGCTCCGCCCGGATCCGGGGGTTTCTTCTCGCTACGCGAGGGTGGCTTATTCATTCCCCCAGCTATGCTGGGGAACGATGTCCGCTTTTCTTCTCTGCGCCGACGGGCGCGGCTGAAAGAAGAAAAGCGGACAGAAAAGAAGTTCAGCGCGCCGGCTTACTTCTACGCCACTCACCGGGCGGTTCGAGGGTAGCCGCCACCTGTACCGTTGCCCTTACGGTCGCTGACGCGGGGGCAGCCCGGATGTACCCCCGGCGCCGGCTCCGGGACCCCGCCGGGGTCATTCAGGGCTTGCCGTGTCCGGTACAAAAGGCTCGCGGGTTCAGGCAAGCTCGCCGCTATCGTTCGGGGCTCGGTTCTTGCGGGGTAGCTTTTTGCTTGGCAGTTGGAGTGGGCTCGCAGATATACAAGGAACCTCCCTTCCCGTATGGGACGAGCCGCCGTGTTCCCGGTAGGCGAGGCAGAGCCAAGAAAGCCCACGGCAACACCGAGCTACCTCGCGAGCTGTCGTGTCTCCGGCGACGGGGCAGAGCCGGGCGATCCATCGTCGCCGCCGGGCTATCCCCTAAACCACCGCGCTGCCGGAGCGGGGGCTGCCTGTCGCCGCCGGGCTACCCCTTACGCAGGCAAGCTTCCGGACTTCCTCGGCAGGAGCTCCCTGCACACCCGCGAGCTACCCCCAAACCGGCAGGCAAAAGCTACCCCACACGAGCCAAGCTCAGTTCGATAGCGGCGAGCTTGCCCCAACCTGCGAGCCTTTTGTACCGGGCTCGGCAAGCCCGGAATGACCCCGGCGGGATCCCGGAGCCGGCGCCGACGGTACCCCCGGGCCCTCCTCGCGAAAGCGAACCGCAAGGGCTGCGGTGAAGGTGGTGGCTACCCCCGGACCACTCAGCGAGGGGCGTCACCTGATAGCTTCCGGGAACCGCTCAGCCTTCCGGCTGCGAGCCGGCGGAACGGATCGGTGAGGGTATAGCGCGTGAGCTCCTTTTCTTTTGCGAAGCTTTTCTTTTACCTCTCTCCATAGTTTCCCTTACGTTGCCGCGGGAGAGAGGAAAAGAAAAGCGTCGATAGCTAAAGGAAAACAGGTCGGCTTCCCTCCCGGTAGGAAACAGACCGGCTCGCCCTTAACGGGCGGAGTAAGACCGACGGTATCACTAAACCTCCCCCGCGAAGCGAGAAGAAATCCGCCTTAACGGGGAAAGCCAAGCTACCATCGCAAAGCCACCCTCTTACCCGCGAACCTCCAGGTCCCCCGGCAGGGGGTTCCTGCACTCCCGCGAGCCGCCCCCGAACCTGCGAGCCTTTGAACCGGGCTCGGCAAGCCCGGAATGACCCCGGCGGGGTCCCGGAGCCGGCGCCGGGGGTACATCCGGG
>CAYOSS010000024.1:5362-22282 GCA_964406705.1 uncultured Eubacteriales bacterium | reverse complement strand
CAGAGAAGAAAAGCGGACACCGTTCCCCCAGCCTAGCCGGGGAAAATGTAAGCTACCCTCGCGCAGCGAGAAGAAAGCAACGGGGACGGGCGGAACCAAAGGCGGGGGGACCGCCGCGCCCGTCGGCTGAGAGAGAAAAGCGGACATCGTTCCCCATCCCAGCTGGGAAAATCAAATAAGCTAAATTCGCGTCAGCGAGAAGAAGCCCCCCCGGACCCGGGCGGAGCCGGAACAAGCTCCCTCCACCACAGAGCTATCCGTGCAACGGAAATCATCCCCCGGCGTCGCGCGGAGCCGAGCAAGCCCCCGGTACCTCAATTCTCTCCTCGCAAAGCAAGAACCCTGCTCCCGGAGAAGAGCCGCCCGCGAAGGCTACCCTTCGCACCCCCCGCAGGTCTCGCAGCTGCCGGTGCAGCGCGACGGCTCGCAGGTGGCGGGGTCGTCCCCGTTGGCGGACATATTGATTATCGAGGTGACGTCGTTCACGAGGGAGTCCAGGGCGGTCTTGGCCTCGTTGTAGGCGGTCATCCGGGGAGACACCATAATCCGCGAGTAGAGGGCGCGCATCCTCTCGTTGAGCTCCCGGATTTTGCCCTGGTCCCGCTCCTCGGCGGCAAGCTCCTTATCTATCGAGAGCTGCACAAGGTTGAATTGCCCTATATCGTCCTGAAGCTCCGCGTCGGCGTCGTTAGCCGCCCTCGCCGCCACATACGCCGCGTAGCGCGGGTCGCCCTGAAGCGCCGCCCCGAGCTCCCTCGCCATAGCAATCACGTCCGCGCTCATATTTTATCCTCCTTAACGATTTCCCCGGTCATATTCCGCCCCGTGCCGGTTATACGCACATTCACGAACAGGCCCAGCAGCTCCCCGTCCCCGGGGAAAGACACCGTGGCGAACGTCCCCGTATGCCCCGATACCCGCCCGCTGACGGGGTCGTACTCCTCGCAAAGCACTTTCTCCACGCGACCGGCGAACATCTCGTTTTGCCCCTCGGAAATCTCCTCTTGCGCGGCCAAAAGCTCCCTAAACCACCGGCTCTTCTCCTCGCGCGGGACGGGGTCCTCCATAGCGGCGGCGGGGGTGCCCACCCTCGGCGAATAGATAAACGTGAACAGCGAGTAAAACCTCACCCGGCGCAGCAGCTTCAGCGTATCGAGAAAGTCCTCGTAGGTCTCCCCGGGAAAGCCCACCATGATGTCGCTGGTGAGAGTCAGCCCGGGGATAAGTTCCCTCGCGCGGTCCGCGAGGCGGATATATTCCCCGGCGGTGTAGCGGCGGTTCATCAGCCGTAAGATCCTGTCGCCGCCGCACTGCACCGGCAAATGCAGGTGCCGGCAAACCTTACCGCACCCCGCCATAGTCCGCAGCAGCTTCTCCCCGCAGTCCTTGGGGTGAGAGGTCATAAAGCGCAGCCTGAAGTCGCCGGGCAGGTCGTTTAACATAACAAGCAGGTCGGAGAAGTCCGCGCCGAAGTCCTCCTTGGCGCCGTACGAGTTGACGTTTTGCCCCAAGAGGGTGATCTCCTTTACCCCGGACGCTATTAGGCCCTCCGCCTCGCGAAGAATGTCCTCCGGGCGGCGGGAGACCTCGCGCCCGCGCACATAGGGCACCACGCAGTAGGAGCAAAAATTGTCGCACCCCGACATAATCGGCAGAAAAGCGGTGTACCCGCCCTCCCGAAGGGTCGGCATACCCTCAACGGGCGCGTCCCGGCCCTCGCCGCTCTCGAATATCCTCTTGCCCGTGGTAAGCCGCCTGTAGACGAACTCCGCCAGACGGTGGCGGTGCTGGGGCCCGAAGCAGATCGAGACGTAGGGGAAGCTCCGGCGAAGCTTCTCCGCGATATGCCCCTCGCGCGCCATACACCCGCACACGGCCAAGATCCGCGAGGGGCGCTCGTCCATCAGCTTCTTAAACGTGCCGAGAAACCCGAACACCCTGTCCTCGGCGTGCTCCCTCACGGCGCAGGTGTTGAGGAGAATGAGGTCCGCCTCCGCCGGGTCGCCGGTGAAGCGGTAGCCCATCGCAGCTATGGTGCCGCGCAGCCGCTCCCCGTCGCTCACGTTTTGCTGGCAGCCGAAGGTCCTTACGTAAGCCGCGGGGGGCGGAGACGCGGGCAGCAGCTCCCTCACCCGCGCGGCGTAACCGGCCTGCTCGGCGACTATCGCGGCGTCGGGGGATTTTTCGGCCGCCACCGCCGCGCCGGAGGATTTAGCGGGCGCCGCCGCCGCGCCGGGGGATTTGTTGGCAATATTTGGCAAGGGGACCACCTTTCAAAGGGGAATTAACCCGAACCTCGCGGGATAAGGACACCGGCGGGCGCGTAGCGCTATCCACCATTTTAATGCCGTCTGACCAGCGCGCGGAGCCCGTCGAACAGCGAAACTACATCCCGCCTTTTGATCAAAAGGTACGCCGCGTACGCCGCCGCGTAAATCGGCACGCAGACCCACGATCTGACAAGCCACGCCGACGCGATGAACACGACCGTCATAGCTATTTCAAGCAGAGCGTCCTTCACGACCGAGATACCGAGGCTTTTTGAAAGGAGAGCCTCGCCGAACAGGCAGCGGAACGCCTGGAGAAGCACAATCGACAGCACCGCGAGGGTCAGATTCTTGAGCAGAAATACCGTGACAAAGGTTGTCGCGAAGCTGAGCGCGACGGTAGAGACGTTGATGAGAAGAATGGTCTTCTCCCGCCGCAAAGTCTTGAGATAAGTGGAAACCAGCATCGAAGATTTGCTCTCGAAAACACACATCGGAAACATAAGCGCCATATAGGTCAGCGCGTCGGCGTAAGCGGGCAGCCATTTCGAGAGAATAACCTTAGCCGGGTAATAGCATAGGAGCATTCCCAAGAGCCCCACCATAAGAAAATTCCGCATAAATTTGTAGAGATCCGGGAGGCGGGCGCCGCTGGTGCGCCGCAACGCGGGGAAGAGGATCGAGCTTACCGCGTTGATAAATATCATCAAAAGATTGGAGACGCTAAGCGTCAGGGAGACTTTGCCGAAAGTTTCCACGTCCCACTCGCGCTCTATCGCGAGGCGGACGATTCCCACTATGAGCAGGCTCGCGACATTGGCGAACATCAGCTTGAATCCGACGCGTATATCCTCGCGGGTCTCGCGAAAAGCCGCTCTCGCCGGAGCGGGTCTGCCAAAGACTATCTCCCTGCAGTAAAATACGGCGAGCGCGAGAGATACCGCTTTTCCGGCTAAATCCGCCACTATCAGCATACGGTAGTCCCGGATGCCGAGAGCCAGCATCGCTACAACCATCACAAAATAAAGAAGGCGTTCCAGCGTCGTAACGAATGAATATTCCTTAATTCGGTTGGTAGCCTGGAGAACGTAAGTCAGATAATAGCGGGGGTTCATCAGCAGGGTGCAGACGCCCGTCATCGCTATGGCAAAGCTTTTCTGCGCCCCCGGGAACGCGAGCAGCCCGTAAACCGCTATTCCCGCCGATATAAGCAGCTCGAACAATGAAAGCATCCAAAACTGGGAAAGGAACAACGGGCGGTCAAGGCGGCTGTACTCCTTGCCCCCGTAGCGCAGGTACATCCCGTCTACCCAGCCGAAATGGAAGAACCCCACGTAAGACGTATAAAGGGTATAAAGCTGGAAGTACCCGTACTGCGCCGCGCCGAGGCGCTTCGGAACTATGAGCACCACAAGCGCGGACACGAGAAACGCGACCGCGTTCGCCGTCACCGTATGGGAAAAATTTTTTACGAAGGTTTTCACCTTGGCGTTCATGCGCGGGCTTTCTCCCCGGCGAACCGCCGCCGCGTCACGTGCTGCCGCGAGTAGGACAGGTACCTAAACGTAATATAAATCACAACCAAATATAGAAGCGTATATATTCCCGTTGTGCCCGCAAGAGAGCTGAACAAGAGCTCGTCAATCCCCTGCATTACAAGAATATAAAATAGGTAGGAATATATAATTAACGGAAACCCCGGATTTTGTGCTTTCTTTATGTATCGATAAAACGCGGCAGACAGCGCCCCCAACAGGAATTGGATGACTATCATCCCTGCAAAGCCGTAATCGTTGACATATCTGCGGAGAGAAGTGTATACGTTTCCCGCATAATCCCCAAAGTGCGCGAACTCTAAATGACGAACGGTTTCCGGCAAATCCGCGCCCAATGTCCTCAAAATATTATATATGCCATAAAGCGTTTCGCCGCCAAATAACGAGGACTCCTGGCGTGGGGTATTAAGATAGACATCAAACGACGGGATTGACAGGCCGGTATAAATGGAAATCGTATCCCATACACTGCGGACGCCGGTCTTGCCCGTAAGCAGACCCATCAGAGTGAACGCGACGAAAAACAGCCCCAGCGCGGCGGCTCCGAAGCCGACTACGCGGAGAGTGACGCTTCGTTTCCACCCGTAACGCGTGTTGTACATAACAAACGCCGTGAGCAGCGTCATCGCGGCGATTCTGATCGCGAAGGTCCGCCCCGTGCCCAATATCTGCGTGAAAACATCGACTAGGGGAGGCAACAGGTAAAGGAGCCATTTGGCCCTGAATTTGCAGAGAATACAGTTGTACAGGAAGAAAAAGATGAAAACGATACGGACACACTCGCTGAGCAAATTGAGATGCCCCGCCACCCTGCCGAGGGTCTTGTGGCCGGGAAGAACGATCGCCTCACGGGTATAACGTATCATACCCCTTACGCCCTCGTCGTTGCCCACCGTCAGCGAATAGCGGTATGTCGCTATGAAGATGTAGGCGAACACGAACAGCATCGCCGCGACGGTGATAAAAATCGCGATGCCGGGTATATCGACGGGCTCGCGGCGGGCGGGAGCGGTCTTTTTCAAAGCGCCAGGGGGAACGGCGGAAACGCTGTTTTCCCGAACCCCGGCTCGGGGAACGGACGCGCTCCGCTCCGCCACGGCGTACACCAACACGCACCCCGCGCCGAAAGCCAACAGCCCCGATAAGATCGCTATCACAACCAGGGGAGAAAGCTCGTACCCCCAGCGCCGCTTGTTCATAAGAGCGAAGAAGACGCTTATCGCGAACATAACGCAGGAAATAGTCCAGGGGGAGAGGATGTCGCGCTTCTCGAATATATACGCTACGACGGCGAGAGCTATCAGGGAGAGAAACAAAATCCAGATCAACCGGCGTCACCACGCTTTCGGCGAAACACCGGGATTATTCCCAGGAAAGAAGAGCGGGGACGCTCTCCGGCAGCCCCGAGAGGGAGCGGGAAAGGTCGCGCTTCGGCGTGGCCCCCAACTTCTCCAGGAACACCGCGCAGCAGCAGGAGGAGAGTATTTCCGCGCCGGCGGCGTCGCGCGAGGGAGCGGGCGACAGCACTACGAGAAAGTCGAAACCTTCGGCGGCGGCGGAGAGCTCGCGCGAATGCCCGGGAGCGGAAAGCCGCTTTGTCACCTCGCCGGGCAAGGCGGTAATCCCCGACGGGACGTTGACCGCCGTGCCGGAAAGGTTGGTGAAACCCGTTTTATAGCCCAACTCGGCAAACTCCCCGAGCACCGCGGCGACCCCCGCCGCGCGGTCGGCAGTGGAGCATAACGCCACCAGCGGACTGCCGGTCTCCCGCGAGCGCGCGATCATTTTGCAGCAAACGGTATAGGCGGAATTTTTCCCGGAGGGGAGCGTCTCGACACCGTACTCGCTCTCGAAATACCGCTTGGAATAGGCCCTGCTCCCGGCGAGGAACCACACGCACTCGATAAGCACACCGAATATGCCGCCCAAAAAAACCGCGATGATCCCCATCTTAAGCGGGGAATCCGCGCCGGAAGAGGTTTGCTCAAAACGCGTGGTAACTTCCGCGGCCCCCGTCAACGCGGTATCCTCGCGGTAGATTTTCGCCGTCTCGCCGGCGTACTCCACGAAATCCGCGAAAACTTTCGGCATATTCTCCCTGATGTAACTCTCGGTCCTGCCGTCGCAGGAACGGTTCACGGTAAACGCCAACTCGTATTTGGGGGTATTCTCCACCTGCTCCGCGACGAACGCTTCCGCGAACCATTCCGCCTTAACCTCCATCGACATCCCACCCCAGCCGGGGGCGAACGCGCTCATATCGTACTTTTCCGACAGCTCGTCCAAAAACGGGAACAACTCGGAACCGCGGAACCACAGATCGCTGTAATCCGCGTATACCACGGGTGAAGAAGCGTCCTCGCGGTCGACCCCCGTCGCGTGATTGGAAAAGCCTATGACCGAGCCGCAAAAATTGGAATAGCCCGCCTCCGCCCCGCCTTTATCCGAAACGACGTCGGGCACGACCAGCGCCGCGATAAAAAACGCCACGCACGCGACCGTCACCCAGCACTTGCGCAGCAAAAAGCGCAACAATTCCCCGAATGAATACTTTCCCATCGCGTTATCTTTCCTTTCCGGATCCGCTCCCAGGGGCGGTGTGAGTTTTCTTGTATAATATTACCTTCCCATAACCGTTTGACAGCGCGAGAAGGGCGCCGAAACGGCGCTTCGCGAAAAGCCGCCATACCAGCCGCTTTTTGCGGTCGAGACAGCCCGGCGCGGGCAGCGCGATGCTCGAGAACGGCTCTTTCCCGGCTATGTCCCGCAAAACCGAAACCCTCTCCTTTTTGCTTAGCTCGCAACCCGTAAATTGAAATTCCAAAAGCATATCTATTGTTTTCTTGATAAGAAGCGTCTCCCACAATCCGGGGCGCGTTTCCCTAAGGCGGATTTTTTCGCATAAACTATACTCAGCGTGTGTCAGCTTGACATAATCATATACGCGTTCAAGTCGGAACAATTTTGAAGTGCTGTGCCGTTCGCGCTGTTCGTGCAGATAATATATTTTATTGAGAACCGCCGCCCGCCTCATGCAACCGTATATACCGATATCCATAATCCTGTCTTCAAGCCCGTATTTCACCGCGGCATCGAATTTCAACCCCTGCCCGACGAGAAGATTTCTGGAATAAATTCCGTTCCAAACCGTATTAAGAAATCCCGACTCGTTCGCGTCGGAATAGCATTCGGCGCGGTTTCGATCCGATACAATAAATCGCTTCGGGGAAACTATATCCCTCACACTGACCGAGCCGTCGGGAAAGGTTTCCTCAACGTGGTACCCGAACTTGACCACGTCGGCGCCCTCCTCCCGCGCCGCCCCAACCGCGGCTTCGAGAAGATCCGGGCAATATTTGTCGTCGTTATCTATAAACGCGATGTACTCCCCCGTGGCGGCGTCAATCCCGGTGTTCCTCGCCGCGCTGATCCCGCCGTTCTCCCGATGGATAACCCTGACGCGGGCGTCCCTCGCGGCGTAAGCGTCGCAAACCTCGCCGCTGCCGTCGGGCGAGCCGTCGTCCACCAGGATAAGCTCGAAATCCGGGAATGTCTGCCCCAACACGCTCTCGATCGCGTCGGGGAGGTATTTCTCGGAATTGTAGACCGGCATAATGACGCTCACAACGGGCATTTCTCCGCCTCCATCGTCTCGTAATAACCTACCACGCGGCGAAAGCCTTCCTCCACGCTTACCTTCGGCCGCCAGCCGAGGGCGTACATCGCCCCGGAATCGAGCAGCGGCACTTTATGCCGCAAATAGCCCGCCGTCTCGCCGGGGGAGGTCTCGCGGAACCGCGCCGAAATATACTTCTCCGGGAAGAGCGCCGCCAGTCTTTCGGCAAGCTCCCTGACTGTGAGAATACACCCGCTCTCCATAGTGGAGATGTTGTACGCGAAGCCGTCTCCCAGCAGCAACGCCCTCCAAAGACCCGCCACGAGGTCGCTAAGATACGTGAGGCTCAGCACCGCCGTACCCGCGCTGTTAAGGGTGATGTCCCGCCCGGCGATAACGTCCCGCAGGAAATCCCCCACCACGCGGCCGTCCCCGAGGGCTATCCCGGGTCCGTAGGTGTGGGCTATACGCGCTACTCTCGCGGGGACCCCGTACTGCGAGGCGTAAGCGGCGCAGTAAGTCTCCGCCATTCGCTTGCCCTCGGGGTAACAGGAGCGCACCAGCGTGGGATCCAGCGCCCCGTAATCGCTCTCGCCCGCGTATTCGATGTCGGAGGGAGCCGCTCCGTAAATCTCCCTCGTGGAGAGAAGCAGGAACCCGGCGCTTTTCTTATTCACAGCGAGCTCCAGGCAGTTCGCGGTGCCCTCGGCGTTCGCCCTGGCGGTGCCCACGGGATCGTCGGTGAACGAACGGGGACTGGCGGGGCTGGCGGCGGAAATTATGTAATCCGCCGGGCCGTCGATCTCCGGCAGGGAGCGCACGTCGCCCTCTATCAGAGAAAAATCGTCTCTCCGCAATAACTTCCCGAACCGCTTCTCCGCCCTCTCGCGGCTCCTCACAAGCCCCTTGACGCGCGCCGAAAGCCCGCGGGTGTCGCTTAAGTAAAGCAGAGTACACGCGAGATACGAGGCTATCATTCCGCCCGCGCCGGTTATGAGCACCGTCTTGCCGTCCAGAACCTCCCAGGGGAGATCCTCCCGGGCGATCTCCTCAAGATCCCGGGAAACCGTCTCGCCGAAATATTCCAAGCTTCTTCCCCCTTCTCCGCCCGTCAAAAACCCAGCACCTGCCGATCTTCCCGCAAATCCACGAGCGCCTTAAAGATATAGTAATCCTCCGGGCGGGTGATCTTGATATTCGCGAAATCGCACTTGACGAAGTGGAGTTTCTTGCCGAGCGCGGTCATAATCGTGCAGGTATCTATGGTAATACTGTCCGGCATAGCCCTGCCGGCTTCGTGCGCCTCCAGAGCGTCCTTAAAGTAGAAACTCTGCGGGGCTTTCGCTATGTAAAGCTTGCTGCGCTCCACCGCGCCTTCCACCGTCTCGCCGTCGGTGCTTATGACCCCCGTCTCGGTGAAGGGGTCAACGGTGATGGCGGAGCCGTACTCCTTCACCGCGGCGATATTGCTCGATATAAGCTCGGAGTCGATCATCGGGCGCACCGCGTCGTGCATTAAGACTATGTCGTCGTCGCGGCACACCTCGCGCAGGGCGCGGAGCGCGTTAAGCTTCGACTCCTGGGTGTTGGCCCCGCCGGGGACGATGCGCCAGAGCTTGGTGATTTTATACTCGCGGCACATTTCGAGCAAAGCGTCCTCCCAGCCCGCGACGCAAGGGACAATGATACTGTCGATTTCGGGATGGCGCTGGAAAACTTCGAGCGTGTAAATGATTATCGGCTTCCCGTAAAGCCGCAGGAACTGCTTGGGGCAGGAGGCGTTCTTCATCCGCTGGCCCGTCCCGCCAGCGAAAATTACCGCGACGTTCATCGGCTACCCTTCCTTCTCAGACGCGCCGAAGCAAAAAGAATGTATCCTTTCCCCTACAACTTTGGACGCGGTCCCAGTCTCAAAGCTGCCCAAACTCTCCAAATGGCAACGAACTTTCTCTTTGTGTCGCGTTTCATCGAAATTTTCTATCGCGTATATAAGTTCCTCGTTGCTCCTCGCTACAACATACGGCCAATCGTCTATCGAAGTAACAAAATCCCGATCGGCCTTATACTCCTCTAAATCCGTCGTAAAAAGAAAGCCCGGCTTGTACGTAAGCGCGTAATCCCAAATGGAAGAGGAATAATCTGTAATAAGAATATCCGACGTGACAAGCAATTCTTGCATATCGGGATAATCCGAAACATTAACGCAGCTTTCGCTTGTCCCCCCGCTTTTGACGGCATAATGGTCCCGGTAAAATAAACGCCATTCTCCCCCGAAACGCCGACTCGCCGCCTCCAGGCAACCCCGAATATCCAAAATCGATGAGTTAGCTCCATGGCTATCGGGATGGTTCCAATCCCCTCTAAACGTCGGCGCGTAAAGTATGATTTTCGTGGCGGGCGGTATATCGTAATATCGTTTGACTGCCCCTGCGATTTCCGGGCAAGGTTCCATCAATATATCGTTACGCGGCATTCCGCATCGTAAAACTTCCCCTTCATAAAGAAAACTCTTGCGAATAACTTCTTCGGTAAACATCTCGCTGCTGGAGACAAACAATTTGGTTGCCTTCGCGGCAATTTTAATATGTTCTGTCTCCGCCGCCGAAATACTCGGAATCCCCGCGTGAGTGCGCTTGTACGCCCCGCCTCCGTGCCATGTGTCAATGGTAAGCTGATTGTCGCGAAACGGGAAATAGGTAGGCATCCCGCCGTTGCTCACAAACACCTTTGAGGTAGCGAGATAAAAGAAATACGATAGAGTATTTTGCCTCGTAACGCGTATCCCCTTCTCGCGGCGCGTTTTCTCCGGGATCTCCGCCATCCAGATAAAATCGAACTCCCCCGGATAAGTTTTTAACAGGTACTCCGTTATATATTTCGCGTTGCAAGCATATTTAGACGTACTGTAGTTGGCAAAGAAAACGCGATTTCGCTTTACGGGGAAAACCCGAAATAGCATCATAACAATCCGCGTGACCCGCAAAGCGACAAGCTTTAATCCGCCCTTCATCGTGTCACCTACCTTTTCGTCGTCTCTTTGGCGTACAGCATCGGAAAGCGTTTGCGCAAAATATAGATGAGTCGCCCCATAATAAGGCACAGGTTCGTGCGCCGCCCGCGCAGCAGCCGCGTCATCAGGCGGACAGACCGGCTGTCCCCGTCGGCGAAGGGAATAAGCTCCCCGAAGAGCGGATCCGCGTACACGCCCTTCAGAAACGCGCGGCGGCGCTCGCCGTTCATCCCGGCGCGGGGGTCGCAGTTGCGCCAAAGCGCGGAAAACACGTATCGCGCGTAGAACATCCCGAGCGCACGCTTTTCCGCGCCCCCGTACATATCCCAGCCGAAAAAAAGCTCCCGGAAAAGCCGCACCCGCTCTCGCAACGCCGGGAAATAATCGGGTATGAACCGCCCCGTCAGGCTCTCGGAGCGCCGCTTCTTGTAGTGATACGGGCGCGTCGCGAGTATGTTAAGCCCCGCGAGATCGCGGAAAACCCGGATATTGAACTGCACATCCTCTATGAGGGTAATGTTTTCGAAGCGCGCCCCGTTGTTTTTTAGATAATCCGCCCGGTAAATTTTGTTCCACACATAACCGAACAGCTGTTTTTCTTCCATCGGAAGAACCGCCGCGCGGACCTCGCCGTACCCCGAAAGGCGGCACTCCTCGCCGCAATCGACGGAGTTCGAGTGGTCAAGCTCCCCGGCGGGGGTGTAGTATTCCTCCGTAACGCCGAATACCGTAACCTCGGCGGGGTTTTCATCTAACGCCCGCGCCGCGTCCTCCAGAAGTGTAGCATCCACCGTATCGTCGGAATCCATAAAGAAAATGTATTTCCCGGCGGCGCCGTCCATCCCGGTATTGCGCGCCGCGCCGAGCCCTCCGTTTTCCGGGCGACGGATAACCCTTACGCGCGAATCGGCGCCGGCTATTTCGTCGCACAGGGCGCGCGAGCCGTCGGAGGAAGCGTCGTCCACCAGGATTAGCTCGAAATCCCGGAAAGCCTGCCCAAGCACGCTGTCCGCGGCTTCCCGCAGGTAGCGCTCAACGTTATAAACCGGCATAACCACGCTGAAAAACGGCGCGCTCATCTTCCCGCCTTCAGCCTCGCGAAGAGTTTCGTGTCCCGCGACTTCACGAAAGAGACGCATTTCCCCTCGAGATATACTAGAGTAACGTTTTTCATCTTAAACGGCACCAGCATAAGCTTCATATACGCGGATTTGGGGCGCGCGATCTTAAGAGCGTTTCTCGCCCGCTCGGAGGATATCATAATCTTAATCGCGGCTCTCCGCTCATTTAGGGAAAGGGTGCAGGCGCCGTTGGCGAGGTTCTCCACGCAACCGACGGCGCGTTCGATGTACCGCCGCGCGAGGAACTCCCGGCTCTCGGGGGTATCCACCCCCCAGTAGGCGTAAAGCTGCTCCATCCAGGTTTGCTCCGTCTCGCGCTTCTCGTACATAGAGGGGACGTATTTAGCGGTTTCGCTCTCCGCGCGTTTCCGCAAAAAATGATAATAGCCTTTATCCAGCACGCGCACGCGTTCTATGTCTTTCACCACGGCGATGTTAAAGGGAAAATCATCCCAGAGCATATTCGGAAAGTATAACCCGTTATCCTTAATGTAATCGGCGCGGTAAAGCTTGTTCCAAGGGGGGTAGAGCAGGTTCATATCAAACAGAACGTGAGCGTGGGCGCGGAAAGACGCGGCGTCGGGGTAAAACGCGTCGGTATCGCGGCGGAGCTGTTCGTAGTATTCCGTATCCGAGTAATACGTATCGATGTAAAAGCTCGCCACCACCAGCTGAGCGTCGCTCTCCTTCGCGGCGGCGTACATACCACGAAGCATTTCCGGCTCCGCCCAGTCGTCCGCGTCCATAAAGTAAAGATATTCCCCGGCGGCGCGGTCGATGGCGAGGTTCCGGGCGCTGTGAGCCCCTCCGTTTTCCTTGTGAATAACGTTAATGCGGGGGTCGCGGGCGGCGTAAGCGTCCAGAACGGCGCCGGAATTATCGGTAGAGCCGTCGTCGACGCAGAACATTTCCCACTCGGGAAGAGTTTGCGCTATGACACTCTCTATCGCCTTGCCGACATACGCCTCGACGTTGTAAACCGGCATTATCACGGTGATTTTCGGCTCGCCCAAACACTTCCCCTCCCATCTTCCGCACAATCTGACTATTTATTATACCACCGCCGCACGCGATATGCAAGCAAATCTTATATCGCTTGACATCTCCCCGCCTGTGTGGTACAATATACGCGAAAATCCGGCGAAAAGAGGGATAATTCTTTGAATATTGACAATTTATGTATGGGCTGTATGACGGAGAAGCTCACGGGCGGTCCCTGCCCCAAATGCGGGTACGTCGACGAGGAGAGCGGCCCGGACGCGCTCCCGCAGCGCTCGCTGCTTCAGGATAAATACGTCGTGGGGCGGGTCTTGGACAGCAACGGCGAGGGTTTCTCCTACATAGGCTTCGACCAGGAGGACGGCGTCCCCGTCACGGTGAGGGAGTTCTTCCCGAGGGGGCACTGCACGAGGGACGGGCGCTCGGTGCTTGTCCGCCCGGGTGACGAGGCGGACTATTCCGCCGCACTGCACGACTTCCTCAACCTCCAGCGCACCCTCTACAGCCTGAACGGACTGGCGGGGCTGCTTCCCGTCAAGTCCATTTTCGAGGAGAACGGCACCGCCTACTGTATAACCGAGCGGCTTCGCGGGGCGTCGCTGCGCGAGTACCTCCCGCGCGGGGGCGGCACGCTGAACTACGAGCAGGTCAAGGCACTGTTCGTCCCACTGATCCCGACAATCCACACTCTCCACGAGGCGGGGGTGATCCACGGGGCCATTTCGGCGGACACGCTCGTGCTCTGCGGGGACGGCAAACTCCGGCTGACCGGCTTTTGCACCAACGCCGCCCGCACGGAAGGCGGCTTCATCGAGGCGCAGCTCTTCCCCGGCTACGCCGCCATCGAGCAGTACGGCACCATCGGGGAATTGGGTCCCGCCACGGATATTTACGGGCTGACGGCGTCTATGTACCGCGTTTTAGTGGGCAACCCTCCGCCCGTCGCGCCGGAGCGGCTTAACGACGACACCCTCACCGTCCCCGCGAGAGTGGCGGACACCCTGCCGCCCGGGATACTCGAGATGCTCTCGGCGGGGCTGCAAATTCTCCCGGAGGACCGCCCGCGCTCGGTGGAGGACTTGCGCGTGTACTTCGTCAACGCCGCGATACGCTCCCACGAGACCGACCCCAAAGAGGAGCGCCGTCGCGAGAAGCAGCGTAAAAAGGAGGAAAAGCGCCGCAAGAAAGGCTCCTCCGCCAAATGGTACGGGATAGTCGCGGCGGGAGCCACCGTGGTAATACTGTTGGGCGGGGTCGCGTTCGCCCTGATCAAAACCGGCGTGTGGACCCCCTTCGCCAGCAACGACACCTCGGGCCTCTCCTCCATAGACTTCTCCCCCTCGTCCAACACGCCGCCAAAAGAGGAATCCTCCAAGGAAAAGGTCTACAAGATGCCGGAGTTCGTGGGGCAGTCGTATATAGACATCTTAGATAACCTCGAATACACCGACGATTTTCAGTTTGAGATCGTCCAAAAGGAGTACAGCAGCCGCTACCCGGCGGGGACGGTGATAAAGCAGTCCCCGGAGGCGAACACGGTCACCAGCAAGGGCGCCAAGGTGAGCCTCTACATAAGCCTCGGCCCGTCCAAGCTCATCGTGCCGGACCTGAGAGGGAAAACCCCCGACGAGGCGTATCTGCAGCTTTACAGGAGCGGCTTCCCCTTCTACTCGGTGGCGGAGCGGGAGAAGTACGACGAGTCGATGGACCCGGGAGTGATAGTGGAGGTCAGCCCCAAGCCCGGCACGAGGGTCTCCCCCGACGAGCCGATAATTATCTACGTCAACCCGGAGCGGGACGACGACGAATACTATGAGGATGACGGCGACAGCGGGTCTTCCTGGGGCTCAAGCTCGTCCCGTTCCCCGTCATCGTCGTCCGGCAGCAGGTGGTAACGGCGCGGCGCTATGAACATTCTCCTCATAGTGAACCCCAAGGCGGGGAAAAACGGCGGGCGGCGGGCCATGTCGGAAGCGCTGCGCGTTTACGAGGGCGGCGGCGGGATTAAGGTCTTCTGCGCGCAGACGACCGCCCCCGGGGACGCGACCGAGATAGTAAAGAAATTCTCCGGTGAGGCGGACAGAGTGGTCTGCTGCGGCGGGGACGGCACCCTCAACGAGACGGTGGCGGGGCTTATGGAACTGCCCCACCCGCCGGAGCTCGGCTATATCCCCTGCGGGACGACCAACGACTTCGCGGCGACGTTGGGGCTGAGAGGGTCGTTCCGCAAGAACGCCAAGCGCACCCTCAAATCCGGGACCTTACCCATAGATATAGGGCGCTTCAACGGGCGGTGCTTCACCTACACCGCCTCTTTCGGCGCGTTTACCGGCGCGTCCTACTCCACCCCTCAAAAGGAAAAGAATATGTTCGGGCGGCTCGCCTACTTCTTCCGGGGGATCAAGGATATAACGGAAGTGCGGGACTACCCGGTGCAGATCATCGCCGACGGGAAGAACTACAGCGGGGTGTATATGTTCGGCGCGGTGTGCAACTCAACTTCCATCGGCGGGATAATACACTTTAAGCGAAACAACGTCCACTTAAACGACGGCTTCTTCGAGGCGGTGCTGATCCGCCGCCCCTCCACCGCCGCCGAGATGACGGGGCTTGTGGGGGCGCTGGCGGACAGGGACTTCGCCAAGTGTGAGCTTATCACCTTCCTCCACGCGAGGCGGGTCGAGATCAAGACCCCCACTCCCCTCGCCTGGTCGCTGGACGGCGAGTACGAGGAGGGCAAGGAGGAAAACCTGATCGAGAACGTCCCCAGGGCGCTGCGTATCGCCATATGAGCGAGCCTATGACCTGGGAGCGCCTCCTCTCCCCACGGCGGCACCGGCCCGAGGACGGCGGGGACGGCAGGAGCCCCTTTCAGCTTGACTGCCACAGGGTGACGCTCTCGGCGTCGTTCAGGAGGCTGCAGGGCAAGACGCAGGTGTTCCCGCCGGACGCGCCCGCCTCCTCGCGCACGCGGCTCACCCACTCGCTGGAGGTGGCGTCCTTCGCGAAAACGTTGGGGCAAACGGTGTTCGCCGCGCTGATCAAAAAGGGCGTTCCCGGGGTCACCGAGCGCACCCGCGAGGACGCGGCGGACGTGCTTCAGTGCGCCGGGCTGCTTCACGACATAGGCAACCCCCCGTTCGGGCATTTCGGGGAGAGCGCCCTCAGGGAATGGTTCAGGGATAATATTAATAAGCTGAAATTTCAGGGCAGCGAACTCGGCGTTTACCTGAACGACCAAATGAAGGGGGACTTCCTCCTTTTTGACGGCAACGCGAGGGCGCTGCGGCTCGTGGCGAAACTCTCCTACCCCGTGGACGGGCAGGGGATGAACCTCACCCGCGCGACCTTGGGCGCGATGATAAAGTACCCCGTGCCCTCCGGGCAGGCAGGCGGCGCCGACGTCCGCTCCCGCAAGGCGGGGTATTTTTACGCGGAAAGGGAGCTTTTCGAGGAAATATCCGAGGACACGGGGACCTACGGGCGGAGAAGCCCCCTCGCCTTCCTGTTGGAAGCGGCGGACGATATAGCCTACGCGACCGCCGATATTGAGGACGCGGCGGGCAAGGGCTTCGTCTCCCCGCGGCTGCTGCCGAAGGAGTTACGCGGCGTTCGGTGCCTCGCCTTCTGCCGGAGCGGGGACGCTAAAGAGGAATATCTGAAGTTGGTGGACGCGCTGGACTCCTCGCTTGAGGAGTGTGCCGAGAACGGCCGCCCGGAGCAAACCGCCCTTCAAAACTGGGTGGTGCGGGCGAGGGACGCGCTGATAAAGGCGGCGGCGGAGGAGTTCCTCTCGCACTACGGCGAGATTATGGCGGGGGAGTACCCCACGTCGCTGTTGGAAGGCGCGCCGGGCGGAGCGGTGGCGGCCGCGCTCTGCGATATAGCGGCGAGGTACGTCTTCCGCTCGGAATATATAGTGAGATTGGAGCTTTCCGCCGGGGCGGTGATGAGCCGCCTGCTCGACGCGTTCGTCCCCGCGGCCCTGCTCTACGACACCGGGATGAAGATGTCGCCCATAGAGCAGCGGCTGCAGTCGCTTATGCCGGAGAGCTACAAGTACGTCTGCCGGAAATACAGCGCGGGGCGGCCCGCCGGCGAGCGGGTGTACCTCCGGCTTATGCTCGCCGCCGACTACATCTGCGGGATGACGGACGGCTACGCGAGGGAGCTTTGCCGCCGGCTGGACGGGGAGCTGTAGCGGCTTATGAACAGCGTATCGGCGGGCAGCCGTCAGGTGAGCGGGGAGCTGTAGCCACATATGAAAAGCACGTTAGCGGACAGCTTTCCCCCCCCCCCCCCCCCCCCCCGGGGGGGGGGGGGGCGGGGTGAGGGGGCAGGTGAGGCGGGG
>CAYOSS010000024.1:0-5352 GCA_964406705.1 uncultured Eubacteriales bacterium | reverse complement strand
TGAAATGGGTATGGGGGGGCAGGCGTCTTTTGATGGGGGTTCTGTTGCCAAATATTTAAAGCACGTTAGCGGTAATATACCCCCCCCCCCCCCCCCCCAATGGGGAGCTGTAGCGGCTTATGGAGACCATATTAGCGGACGGATGTCGCCCCTCGGCGGGGTGCTAAAGCCGCTTATGCTTATGAGGGACATATCGGCGGACGACCGCCGGCTGGACGGGGAGCTGTAGCGGCTTATGAACAGCGTATCGGCGGGTGACTGTCGCCCTGGCGGGGAAAAATAACAGCTTATGAAAAGCGTATTGCCGGGCGGTCGCCGGACGAGCGGGGAGCTGTAGCCACATATGAAAAGCGTATTGCCGGGTAACTATCGGTTGGATGGGGAGCTACAACAGCTTATGAAAGACATATTGCCGGGCGACTGGGGCGGGCTTTTGGCGGGAGAGTTCGATAAACCCTACTTCCGCCGCCTGGAGGATTTTCTCCGGGAGGAATACGCCGGGGGCGAGGTCTACCCCGCGAGGGAGGACATCTTCGCCGCGCTGAGGGAGACCCCCTTCGCCGCAGTAAAAGTCGTTATCATAGGGCAGGACCCCTATCACGAGCCGGGACAGGCGCACGGGCTCGCGTTCTCGGTCAGGGCGGGCGTCCCCCTCCCGCCGACGCTTAAGAACATCTTCAAAGAGCGGCAGAGCGACCTCGGCTTGCCGGTTCCCCGCTCGGGGGACCTCACGGCCTGGGCGCGGGGCGGGGTGCTGCTGCTGAACACCGTGCTGACGGTGCGCCGGGGAGAGCCGGGGAGCCACCGGGGCGCCGGTTGGGAAACCTTCACCGACAGGGTAATAACGCTTATAAACGGGCGGGAAACGCCGGCTGTGTTCCTGCTGTGGGGGAGGGACGCCGGGAAGAAGGCGGCTCTCCTCACGAACCCCCGGCACACGGCGCTACTCGCCGCTCATCCCTCGCCGCTGTCGGCGAACAGGGGCTTCTTCGGCTGCCGACACTTCTCCCTCGCCAACGCCGCGCTGGAGAGGGCGGGAGCGGAACCCGTAAACTGGGGGGCGGAGCGCTCTTGACCCCGCCCCTGTTTCGTGCTATAATACGGTAAGCGCACGGCGTGGAAGTTCCCCCGGCGCGGCAAATTCTCATTCGGCAATACCGCATATGACGCCCGACGCCGTCAGACGGTCACCCGGCGGTGTTGCCACTTGAAAGCTGGGATAAACTATGCGACGCGCGGGGGGCACGCGGGCGAAAACCGCGATGCCGTGGGGCCCGTTTCTGCGGATGGTGGCGACAATAGCCGTACCCGTCGCCCTGCAGAACCTTCTGAACACCACCGCCGGTATGGTCGATACCATTATGGTGGCGCCCTTGGGCGAGAGGGCTGTGGGTGCGTTGGGGCTGTGCGCCCAATTCTCCTCGCTGATGTTCTCCAGCTACTGGGGGTTCTTCGGCGGGGGAATGCTCTTTATCTCGCAGTACTGGGGCTCGGGCGAGGACGACGGGATCGAGCGCTCCTACGGTATGACGACGGTCTGTATGATGTCGGTGGGGGTGCTGTTCTCCGCCTTGGCGGTCTTCGCCCCGGGGACGGTGATGCGCCTTTACACGGATAAGCCCGCGATAGCCGAGCTCGGGGTGCGGTACCTGCGGATAGCCGGGTTCGCCTACCTGCTGCAGGTCTTTTCTATGGCGATGAACTGCCTGCTGCGGGCGACCGAGCGGGTAAAAATCCCTATGATAGCCTCGGTCGTGTCTGTCGCGTCGAACATCTTCCTAAACTGGGTGTTCATCTACGGGCATTTGGGCTTCCCGGCTATGGGAATACGCGGGGCGGCGGTGGCGACCCTCTGCGCGGCGGCGGTGAACGTCGGGGCGATACTCCTGCTCGCGAGACGGGCGGGCTGCCGGTACCTCTTCCACATAAGGGGGCAGTTCCGCTGGACGCGGCCCGCTCTCACGGTGTTCTTCCGCAAGTGCTTCCCCATTCTCTGCAACGAGATATTGGCCGGCATAGGCAATATGGCTATTAACGTGACCCTCGGGCGGCAGCCGGAGGACATCATCGCGGCGGTGGCGGTGTTCCGCACCCTCGAGGGGATCATAATAGGCTTCTTCGCCGGGTTCTCCAGCGCGTCGTCTGTGCTTGTGGGAAAGAGCGTGGGCGGCGGCGAGCCGGAGCTGGCGTTCCTTCGGGCAAGGAGGATCATATACCTTTGCAGCGGAGTGATTTTCGCGGCGAATCTGCTTCTCTTCGCCGCCCGCCGCCCCATACTCACCGGCCTCAGCCTTCGCGGGGACGCGTACAGAGCCGGCGAGACCATGCTCTTTATATACGGGATAGCCTCGGTCTTCAGAATGGGCAACTGGATACACAACGACACCTTCCGCGTCGCGGGGGACGCGGTCTTCGGCACGGTGCTGGAAATGGCGTTTATGTACGCCGTGATGCTCCCCTCGGTGCTGTTGGCCGCGTTCGTCTGGCACCTGCCCTTCCCCGCGATATTCGCCCTCTGCTATGTGGACGAGCCGATCCGCTACGTGCTGATGCAGGCGAGATTTTACTCGCGAAAATGGATAAAGCCCGTCACGGACGTGGGCAAGGCCGCGCTGGAGAAGTAGGGCGGCATCTTATCGTAAACAGGTGATGTGTTGAAGATCAAGCGTTTCGGCGTCAGGACCAAGCTCCGCCACGCGGCGGGGGCGGTTATACACTTCCGTAAGCGGTACCGGGAACTCCGCGCGCTGCCGGACGGCTCCGCGCTGATGTGGGGGTGCCCGGAGCACCTGAACCTCGGCGACCAGGCGATTACCTACGCCGAGCGGCGGTTCGCGGAAAGCCGCCTGCCCGGAAGAGCGGTGTTTCCCGTGCCGGACTCGCTGACTTACGAGTATCTCCTCCCGCTGAAAACGCTGGAGCGCCGCAAGCGTTTCGCCCTGATGCTGCACGGCGGCGGGAATATGGGCACAATGTACCGCGGCGCGGAAATCACGCGGCAGAGGGTCTTGCGGTGGGTGCCCGGCGCCCCGGCGGTGGGCTTCCCGCAGTCGGTGGATTACGTCCCCGGAGAGAAGCGGGCGCTGCGTGCCCGGCGGGTCTACGAGGGGCACCCCCGGCTCGCGCTGTTCGCCCGCGACGCGGTGAGCTACGGGAAGCTGCGGGAGCTGTTCCCCGGGTGCCGGGTGCTCCTGACACCTGATACGGTTATATCACTCGATAAAAGGACCCCCCCCCCCCCCCCAGCAGGCTGTTTTGCCGCGTGAGAGGCGGGTGGTCTTCCTCGCGAGGCGCGATATAGAGAAGGCGGCGGGCGCGAACGAGCTTATGGAGAGGCTCGCCGACTTCGCGGGGCGGGATATATCCGTATTCACGGACACCTGCCAAACCCGCTTCGCGGGGCCGGTGGAGGGGCAGGAGCCGGCTCTGGAGGAGTTCTGGGAGTACCTGCGGCGCTCAAGCCTCGTGGTGACGGACAGGCTCCACGGGCTGATCTTCTCGGTGATAACCGACACGCCGGTGTTGGTATTAGATAACTCCACGGGCAAGGTGGCGGCGTTCTACCGCACCTGGCTCCGGGGGGACCCCGGAGTGCGGCTGTACGGCGGCGAGCGGGACGCGGAGGAGTTTATCCGGCGTGCCCTTCGCGGGGAGACCCCGGGGTCGTACACGGACCTCTCCGCCCTCTTCGCCCCGCTCGGGGAAGAGCTGCTGCGGGCCGCCGGCGGGTAACAGCCCCCCTGTCGGCCGCCCGCGGCCGTCCGCTCACGGCTGCTGACCGACCCCCCGCGACCGCCCGCGCGGCCGCCTACTTCATATAAGGAGCAAGCTATGTCGAAGATTTACGTGATAATCCCGGTTTACAACGTGAAGCCGTATTTGGCGGAGTGCCTCGACTCCGTTATGGCGCAGACTTATAAGAACATAGTCCCCATAGCGGTGGACGACGGCTCCACGGACGGGTGCGCCGAGTTACTGGACGACTACGCCGCCCGGCACCCCCGGTTACAGGTGGTTCACCAGGCGAACGGGGGGCTTTCGGCAGCCCGGAACACCGGGCTGGACCTCGCCTACGGCGAGATGGACCCCGAGGAGGACAACTACATCGGTTTCGTGGACTCCGACGACTACATAGCCCCGGATATGTACGAGAAACTGCTCGGCGCCCTCAAACGCGACCGCGCTGACATCGCCTGCTGCGACGTCACCCTCGTCGACGCGGCGGGGAAACGCACAGGATACGCACATAATAGGCTGGCCCCCCCCCCCCGGGATTTCGGGGCTTGATTTGCGACCGCTGATCAACATATTTCCCAACACCGTCTGGGACAAGCTGTACACCGCGAAAACCTATGACGGGGCTCGCTTCCCCGTCGGGAAAATCTACGAGGACGTGCTGATTTTCCCCGAGATCGCCGACCGCGTCGAGCGGGTAACGTCTATCCCGGAGGAGCTGTACACAGCCCGCTCCCGGCAAGGGAGCATCACCCACCAGCCCTTCTCGGTGAAATCCTTCGACAGACTGTACGTGAAAGTCGCCCAGGCGGAATACTTTAACAGGTGGGGTATGACGCGCGAGGCCGCCGCGACCCTCGCCGCCGGGATAAAGCAGAGTTTCCGCTCCCGGCGGGCGCTGCCGAAGGGCACCCCCGGCGTCGCGGAGCGCCTGTGGGAGCTGCGGGGCGACATCCTGCCGCTCGCCGACAGGATCCCGCGACGCGGCACGCGCCTCGGCGACCGGGTAGTGCTCTTCACCTATAAACACTGCCCACGGGTCTGCGAGCTGCTCTGGCTCATCGCCCGCAGGGAGCGGGATTAGCCGCTCGCCGCGTGCCGGCAAGCAAGGTGGGATGTCGCTCACCCGACCGGGGCGGATCACGAGAATGGGGCGGCCCCGTGGCAAAGAACCGGACCCACCTCCGGGACAAAGCGAAGACGAGGCGGTCCCGCCGCCGGAACAGGGCGAGGACAAAGGGGACCCGCCGCAAGGCCGGCGGCAAAACCGGGAGCCGCCCCCCCGACCGGAGCAGACAGCGCAGGCGAGGGAAACCCGCCGCAGGGAACCGTCAGAGGGTAATCCGCCGAAACCCCGCCGTCGGAACAGGACGCGGGTAGGGCAAGCCCGCCGCCGGGAGAAAGGCTGACCGCTCGCCGCGTGCCGGCGGCAGGGCGGGGCGCCGATCATCCGACCGGAGAAGATAACGAAGGCAAGCCGGACCCGCCGCCGGGACAGAACGCGGGTAGGGCAAGCCCACCGCCGGGAGAGAGGTTGACCGCTCGCCACGTGCCGGCAAGCAAGGTGGGATGTCGCTCACCCGACCGGGGCGGATCACGAGAATGGGGCGGCCCCGT
>CAYOSS010000023.1:19621-22838 GCA_964406705.1 uncultured Eubacteriales bacterium | reverse complement strand
CCACTTAGTTTCCCTCCCGGTAGGGAACAGACCGGCTTCCAATAACAGGCGGAGCCAAGAACCCCCCGGTCCCGCGAAGCCTTCACCGCGCAGCGAGCAGCAGCCCCCCGGGACCGACCCCGCTCCGCTCCCCCGATAAAAAAGCGGGACACCCCGCTCAAGGTCTGCCCCGAAAAAAGTTGACAAAGTCGGGCGGCGGGCTTATAATATATGCGGTGAGAAGATCGGGCGGTCGCCCGGCGGAGCCGCCCCGGCGGCTGCCTGTAATAAGGGGGAGTGCTCAGTGGAGTTTAAGATTGATTTTACCGGCAAGGCGGCGATATCCACCGGGGCGGCGTCGGGGATGGGCGCCCTGTTCGCGAAGTGTTTCGCGGAGGCGGGGGGAGACGTCCTGCTTTGCGACGTGAACCGGGAGGGTCTGGAGAGCCGCGCGGGGGAGATTAACGCCCTCGGGGCGGGCCGCGCCGTGCCCTGCTACTGCGACGTGCGGGATTACGCGAGCGTCACGGCGGCGAGGGACAAAGCCGTGGAGGAGTTCGGGCGCATAGACGTGCTCTGCAACTTCGCGGGGGGCAGCGCGACGCGCATCAAAAACGCGAACGACCCCTCGGTCTACCGCGAGTTCCCGGATATCCCCATAGAGGTGTTCGACTGGGGGCTGGACGTCAACCTCAAGGGTCCGTTCTACTTCGCGCACGCCGTTTTGGCGAGAATGAGGGAGCAAAAGACGGGCTTAATAGTCAATATGGGCTCCATAACCGGCGCGGAAGGCTCCGCCAGGGATATGTCCTACGCCACGGCCAAGGCGGGGCTGATGCACGGGCTTACCAAATCCATAGCCCAGTACGGCGCGCCCTACGGGATCCGCTGCGTGTGCGTCTCGCCCGGCCCGGTGCTCACGAGGGCGGCTATGGCGGGTATGAAGACCTTTATGAAGCGCGCCGCCGAGCCGCGGGAGATTATCGACCTCATCCTTTATATCGCTTCGGAGCGGGGGCAGTTCATAGACGGCGAGAACATTATGATAGACGGCGGGCGCAACTGTATGCGCGGGGTCTGGTACGAGTAAGGCCTGTACGGCGGACGCCGCGTTATGAGCGTACCCGTAACCGTATGCGCGGGGTGCGGTACGAATAAAGGGGAGTTATCCTTATGAAAAAGGTCAGGATAGCGCAGATAGGCACCAGCGATTACAGCCACGGCAACAGCATATGGGGGAGCGTCAATAAGCAGAGCGGGCTGTTCGACGTCGCGGGGTACGCCTTTCCCGAGGGGGAGAGGGAGAAGTTCCCGGCGCGGGCGAGGGAGTTCGACCCGGCGCTCGAGATGAGCGTGGAGCAAATTTTAGACGACCCCACCATAGAAGCCGTCGCGGTCGAGACAGAGGAGATTTACCTCACCAAATACGCCCTCGAGGTGGCGAGGGCGGGCAAGCACCTTCATATGGAGAAGCCCGGCGGCGTCAGCCTGCCGCTCTTCGAGGAGTTGGTCGCCACCCTGCGGGAGAAGAACCTCGTGTTCAGCACGGGGTATATGTACCGCTTCAACCCCAAGATACGCGAGGCGGTGGAGAAGGCGAGGCGGGGCGATCTCGGCGAGATTTACGCGGTGGAGGCGCATATGGACTGCTACCACTCCGCGCCGCAGAGGCGATGGCTGAAGGCTTTCCCCGGGGGGATGCTGTTCTTCTTGGGGTGCCACTTGATCGATTTAATTTACCGGATTTTGGGCGAGCCGGAGGAGGTGCTGCCGCTCAGCCGCTCCACGGGTCTTGAGGGGGTCACGAGCGACGACTACGGGATGGCGGTGTTCCGCTATCCGAACGGGCTTTCCTTCGCCAAGACCTGCGACTGCGAGCCGGGAGGCTGTCTGCGCCGGCAGTTGGTGATATGCGGTTCGGAGGGCACCATCGAGGTTAAACCGTTGGAGTACGCCGCCAATGACGAGCGGGGCGGGCTGCTCACGGATATGAGCGAGAGCCATTATAAAAGCTGGTTTACCCCGCCGGACATCTCGAGGAGCCCGGTGTATGACCGCTACGACGCTATGATGGAAAACTTTGCCAAAATGGTCCGCGGCGAGAGGGAGAACCCGTACGGCTACGACTACGAGTTGGGGCTTTACAAGCTCCTGCTGAGGGCCTGCGGGGTGAAGCTCTGATGTTACGGGCGCGTGGGGTGAAGTTCTGATGCTAAGAGCCGGTGGGGTGAAGCTTTAATGCTACGGGTGCGCGGGGTGAAGCTTTGATGAAAACCAAAGAGATAGTGTTCACCGCGCCGAGGGTCGCGCGGCTGCTTGACGCCGAAGTCCCCGACCCCGGTCCGGGCGAGGTCACGGTGAGGCTCGACTACTCCGCCATCAGCGCGGGGACGGAGAAGGCGAACTTCATAGGCCAGCGCAACACCATTTTCCTCGACGAGGACTCCGAGCCGGTGTTCCCCCGGGCGATCGGCTACAGCGCGGCGGGGGTTGTCACCGCCGTGGGCGGGGGAGTGAGCTCGGTCGCCGTGGGGGACCGGGTGGTGCGCTTCGGCGGCACTCATAAGAAGCTCTGCACGGTGCCGGCGGACCGAGTGGTTAAGATCCCGGGCGGCGTGGGGGAGCGCGAGGCGGCGTTCGCCTACATTGCGACCTTCCCCTTGGCGGCGATACGCAAGACGCGCCTCGAGTTGGGCGAGCCGGTGCTCGTGATGGGACTCGGCATTTTGGGGATTACAGCGGTGGAGCTGGCGCGTGCCGCCGGGGCGTACCCGGTGCTCGCCGCCGACCCGCTCCCGAGCCGCCGGGATATGGCGCTGCGTCTCGGCGCGGACGAGGCTTTCGACCCGCTTATGTCCGATTTCGCGGACAGGGTGAAAGCGGCTTCCGGCGGCGGGGTGAAGGTCTGCGTGGAGGTGACCGGTCTCGGGGCGGGGCTGCAGGAGGCTCTCGACTGTATGCGTCCGCTGGGGCGTGTCGCGCTGCTCGGGTGCACCAGAAGCTCCAAGTTCGAGATAGATTATTATAAGAAGGTGCACGGGCCCGGGATTTCCCTCATAGGGGCGCACACCAACGCGAGACCGCGCGCCGAGTCCTCGCCGGGGCTCTGGACGGAGCGGGACGACCTTGTCGCCGTGCTGGACTTACTCGCGGGAGGGCGGCTCAACTTCCGGGATATGGTATCCGAGGTGCACTCCCCCGCCGAGGCGCAGGAGGTTTACACCCGCATAGCCGATGA
>CAYOSS010000023.1:13706-19521 GCA_964406705.1 uncultured Eubacteriales bacterium | reverse complement strand
GCGGGACTTCCCCGTGGGGATGCTGTTCGACTGGAGCGGCGTGGAGTGAGCGGCTTCCGCCCACAGTCGGGGGAAGGCTGCACCCGCATAGCCGATGAAGGGGATTCCCTCGTGGCGAAGTTCCGTTTGCGGCCGGGGGGAAGGCTGCACCCGCCATCGCCGACGAGCGGGACTTCCCCGTGGGGATGCTGTTCGACTGGAGCGGCGTGGAGTGAGCGGCTCCTGCTGATCGCCGGAGGGGGGACCTCGGGCGGGCACACCGCGGAGGAGCCGCTCCGGGCGGGGCTATAGGCGCGCTGCCCTTCGCCGCCTTGCGCCGGGGCATACCGCGCCGCCGGCCGGCACCCTGAGGGGTGGAACGCGCTGGGCCAAGCGAGCTTCTATGCAGACTGTTTGTGCGGGACGCGCGGGGCCAGGCGAGCCGACGCAAGCCGGAAGAAGGACATTTACAGGCAATAAACAAGCCATAGGCAAGCTGTTAGCCGGTCATAAGCCGGACATCGGCGGGCTGTAATCAAACCGCAAAGAAAGCTGGAGCGCTATGAAGGCCATACTTGTGAATCCGGATAAGACCCTGCGGTGGGACGAGGTCCCCGAGCCGGCGGTCGGGGAGAGGGACGTGCTGATCGACATCGAGTACGCCGCCCTTAACCGCGCGGACTTAATGCAGCGTGAGGGGGATTACCCCCCGCCCCCCGGGGCTCCCGAGTGGATGGGTCTCGAGGTGTCGGGGACGGTCGCCGCGCTGGGGAGCGAGGCCGAGAGCCGGTCCCGCTACCGCGTGGGGGACAAGGTCTGCGCCTTGCTCGGCGGCGGGGGGTACGCCGAGAGGGTCGCGGCCCCCTACGATATGTGTATGCCCGTCCCCCGGGGGAGGAGTATGGCGGAGGCGGCGGCTATGCCCGAGGCTTTCGCCACGGCGTACTTAAAGCTCTTCATAGAGGGCAAGGCGGTGAAGGGCGAGACGCTGCTGATGCAGGCGGGGGCGAGCGGTCTCGCGAGCGTGGTTATACCTATGGCGAAGGCGTTCGGGCTGAGGGTCATCACCACGGTGATAACCGACCCCGGGAAGATATCCCACCTCGGAGCGGATCTGGTCGTGGACACGAGAACCGAGAGCTTACCCCGGGTGTTGGCGGCCGAGGAGGCGGCGGGCAGGGCCGTCGACGTCGCCGTTGACTGCCTGGGCGGCGAGACTTTGGGGGAGTGCCTGCCCTACGTTAAGTACGGCTGCCGGTGGGTAGTGATAGCGTCTCTGGCGGGGGATAAGACTACCGTCGACCTCAAGAACCTCTACAAGAAGAACATCCGCATTATCGGCAGCACTCTGCGCTCGCGCACCCCCAAGATGAAGGCGCTCATCCTGAGGTCCTTAGTGGAGGAGGTCTGGCCCAAAGTGGAAGCGGGGGAGATACTCCCGACGGTGTATAAGGTGCTGCCCGTCACCGAAGCCGAGGCGGCTCAGGACATCCTCTACAGGGGCGAGAACGTTGGCAAGGTTGTCCTCAAGGTAAAATGACGGTCACCGCGCTGAAGTACGGCGAGAGCGTCTACCCGGAGAAGTACATCTTCGCCGGAGGGCGCGGGGACGCACTGCTGCCCATCTCGTTTATAATTTACCTGATTGAGAGCGGGGGGCGGCGCGTTTTGGTGGACGCCGGGTGCGACGACGGGGCGGGCTTCGTGATGTCGGTGTTCCGCCGGCCCCACGAGGTGCTGCTCTCTTGCGGCACCGAGCCGGGCGAGATAACCGACCTTGTCATCACCCACTCGCACCTCGATCACGCGGGGGCGGCGTGGAGGTACCCGAACGCCACGGTGCATATCCACGAGGCGGAGTACCCCGACGCGGAGCGCTTTTTGGCGCCGGGGGCGAGGGTTCACACGTTTACGGAGCCGTTTACCCTCACCGAGGGGGTGCGGGTGATCCCCGTGTGCGGGCATTCCGCCGGCTCTTCGGTGGTTGAAGCGGGGAGAGCGGTGCTTTGCGGGGACGAGTGCTATTCCACAAGGTGCCTTACGGAGGGTATCCTGACGGGCAGCACCGTGAACGAGGCTAACAGCCGCCGCTTTCTGGAAGAATATTCCACCGGGTTTATACCTCTCCTCTCGCACGACTGTAATATCCTGCCGGGGGAGACCGGCCGCAAAGAGTACGCGGTGTAGCCGCGGGCGCGATTCCTGACTTTTGGGGGAAAAAATGGGATTACTTAAGAAGCTGTTCGGCAACTATAGCGAGAAGGAAATACGGCGGATAGAGCCGCTTCAAAAGGCCACGCTCGACCTGGAGCCGGAGATGGAGAAGCTCTCCGACGGGGAGCTTTCCGCCAAGACGGGGGAGTTCAGGGAGCGGCTCGCCGCCGGGGAGGACCTCGACGCGCTGCTGCCGGAGGCTTTCGCGGTGGTGCGCGAGGCGTCGAAGCGCGTGCTGGGCATGAGGCATTTCCGGGTACAGCTCATCGGCGGTGTGATCCTGCATCAGGGGCGCATCGCGGAGATGAAGACCGGCGAGGGCAAGACCCTTGTCGCGACGCTGCCGGCGTACCTCAACGCGCTGCCCGGCAAGGGAGTGCACATCGTCACGGTGAACGACTACTTAGCCCGCCGCGACAGCGAGTGGATGGGCAAGATTTACCGCTTTTTGGGGCTATCCGTGGGGCTTGTCGTCCCCGGGATGGACCGGGAGGAGAAGCGCGCCGCCTACGCCGCCGACATCACCTACTGCACCAACAACGAGCTGGGTTTCGACTATCTGCGGGACAATATGGTCATACGCAAGGAGGACCGCGTTCAGAGGGGGCACAGCTTCGCCATTGTGGACGAGGTGGACTCCATCCTCATAGACGAGGCGAGGACGCCGCTGATAATCTCCGGGGCGGGGGATAAATCCAGCGAGCTTTACCAAAAGGCGGACAGGTTCGCGAGGAGCCTCACTATGAACAAGGTCGCCGAGACCGACTCCAAGCAGACCGACGAGCAGCAGGAGTTCGACGGCGACTACGTCGTGGACGAGAAGGCCAAGACCTGCGTCCTCACCCCTAAGGGCGTTAAGAAAGCCGAGGAGTACTTCGGTATAGAGAACTTAAACGACGCCGAGAACATCACCATATCCCATCACATCAACCAGGCGATACGCGCGCACGGGATTATGAAGCGCGACGTCGATTACGTGGTGAAAGACGGTGAGATCATCATCGTGGACGAGTTCACCGGGCGGCTGATGATAGGCAGGCGCTACAACGAGGGGCTACACCAGGCGATTGAGGCGAAGGAGGGCGTCAAGGTCGCTCAGGAGTCCAAGACGCTGGCGACCATAACATTTCAGAATTTCTTCCGGCTTTACGGCAAGCTGTCGGGTATGACGGGCACGGCGCTCACCGAGGAGGAGGAGTTCCGCGAGATCTACAAGCTCGATGTGGTGGAAATTCCTACCAATATGCCGATGATCCGCGTCGACCACCCCGACGTGGTCTACAAGACCGAGAGGGCCAAGTTCGCCGCGGTGATAGACGCGGTGGAGGAGTGCCACTCCCACGGGCAGCCGGTGCTTGTCGGCACCATTACCATCGAGAAGTCGGAGCTGCTGAGCGGGATGCTCCGCAAGCGCGGGATCAAGCACAACGTGCTCAACGCCAAGCACCACGAGAAGGAAGCCCAGATTATCGCGCAGGCGGGGCAGCCCGGGGCGGTGACCATAGCCACCAATATGGCGGGGCGCGGCACGGATATCATGCTGGGCGGCAACGCGGAGTACTTAGCCCGGGCGGAGTTGCGCAAAATGGGTCTCGCGGAGGAGATCATATCCGAGGCCGTGGGCTACTCCGAGACGGAGGACCCCGACGTGCTTTCCGCGAGGGAGTGCTACCGGCGCTACTTAGATAAGTACAGGAAGCAGGTCGAGCCTTTCGCCGAGGAGGCTAAGAAGGCGGGCGGGCTGTTCATAATCGGCACCGAGCGGCACGAGTCCCGGCGTATTGATAACCAGCTGCGCGGGCGTTCCGGGCGGCAGGGGGACCCGGGAGAGAGCCGGTTCTACATCTCGCTTGAGGACGACCTGATGCGGCTGTTCGGCGGGGAGCGTATGTCGAGCCTTATGGAGTCGCTCAACGTGGACGAGAATACGCCGCTCGAGATGAAGCTGCTCTCCCGGCTGATAGAGAACGCGCAGAGCAAGGTGGAGAGCCGCAACTTCGGCATCCGCAAGAGCGTGCTCGAGTACGACGACGTGATGAACAAGCAGCGCGAGCTGATTTACGCCCAGCGCAACCGCGTTCTCGACGGGGACGATATGGCGGAGCAGGTCCACAAGATGATCTACGACACCATAGACGCCGCCTGCGCCCGCTTTTTGGCGGACGACGTAGTCCACGACAACTGGGATTTGGCGGGGCTGCGGGGGTATTTCGCTGGGTGGATCACCTCGCCCGGAGATTTGACTTTCACGACCGAGGAGCTCGGCAACACCTCCCGCGAGGAGGTGGCGCGGACGCTTAAGGACAAGGCCGACGCCATTTACGCCGCGCGCGAGAAAGAGTTCACCCCGCCGCTTATGCGGGAGATAGAGCGGGTTATGCTGCTGCGCTCCGTCGATACCTTCTGGATGGAGCATATCGACAATATGGAGGAGCTTAAGCGGGGCATAGGGCTGCGGGCTTACGGGCAGCACGACCCGGTTGTGGAGTACCGCAACGAGAGCTACGATATGTTCACCGCGATGACGGACTCCATAAGGGAGAACACCGCGAGGCTTTGCCTTTCGGTGAGGATCCGCCGGGAGCAGGACGTGAAGCGGGAGAAGGTCGCGGAGGAGTCCGACACGGGCGGCTCGGCCCGCACCGTCCGGGGCAAGGGCGTCGTGAGCAAGAACGCTCCCTGCCCGTGCGGGAGCGGCAAGAAATACAAGCGCTGCTGCGGCAAAGGCCTGGTGGATTAGCGTGGAGACGTTCGTCACGGCGGCGAAGCGCCTGGTTATAAAGGTCGGCACCTCCACCCTGACTTACCCCAACGGGCGGCCCAACCTCCGCAAGATAGAGAAGCTTGCTATGGTGGTAAGCGACATCCGTAACGGCGGCCGCGAGGTGGTTTTGGTCTCCTCCGGGGCTATCAGCATAGGGGTCAGCAGGCTGGGCCTCAAATCCCGCCCGGAGGACACCCCCGGCAAGCAGGCGGCGGCGGCGGTGGGGCAGTGCGACCTTATGAGCATATACGACCGCGCCTTTTCCGAGTACGGCTACGTCACGGCTCAGATACTGCTGAACCGCGGGGCCGTGGACGACCCGGAGCTGCGCTCCAACGTCACCAACACGTTCGCCGCCCTGCTGAGGCTGAACGCCATTCCCATAGTGAACGAGAACGACTCCGTCGCGGTGGAGGAGATAGTTTTCGGCGACAACGACAACCTCTCCGCTATGGTGGCGGCGCTTGTCGGGGCGGACCTGCTCGTTATACTCACCGATATAGACGGGTACTACGACGCGGACCCGGCGAGCCACCCCGACGCGCGGAAGGTGGCCCGCGTGGAGAGGGTCACGGAGGAGATGTTAGCCACGGCGGGAGGGAGCGGCTCCGGTCGGGGGACGGGAGGTATGCGCACCAAGCTTGAGGCAGCTTCCTACGCCGCGCGGCGGGGGATCCCCACCGTGGTGATGTCCGGCGAGCGCCCCCAGAAGCTGTACGACCTGCTCGACGGCCGCGCCGAGGGGACGCTGTTCCTGCCCGAAGCGGGAGAATAGCCGGGGGTATATCGGCAGTTGATTAGCCGGAGCGGCGGGATGCCCTTTGCTCAAGCCGGCGGACCGGTCGGGGCGGATGGTTG
>CAYOSS010000023.1:0-13606 GCA_964406705.1 uncultured Eubacteriales bacterium | reverse complement strand
TTGTTGCCCGAGCCGGCGGACCGGTCGGGGCGGATGGTTGCTCCCGCCTGAAGCGGCGGGTTAGCCGGAGTGTATCGACTGCTCTTGCCCCGAGCCGGGGGTTAGCCGGGATACACCGGCTGTCATTTGCCCGAGCCGGCTGATTATCCGGGGATATTGACGGAAGGAGTCACGGGAGATGTTGGAGGAACTCTTCGCGAGGGCGGGAGCGGCGGCGGGCAGGCTGCGGCTCGCCCCGTCGGACGAAAAGAACGCCGCCCTCTTTGCTATGGCGGCGGGGATTGCCGCCCACGCGGAGGAAATCCTCGCGGCGAACGAGGAGGATTTAGAAGCGGCGAAGGCGGCGGGAATGCGAGAGGGGCTGCTCGACCGGCTGCGGCTTACCGAACAACGCGTGCAGGCTATGGCGGAGGGGCTGCGCGACGTCGCGGGGCTGCCCGACCCGGTGGGGGTCACTCTGGAAAAATTTACCGGGGAAAAGGGCATCGAGATAGAAAAAGTTTCCGTGCCGCTGGGTGTCGTGGGGATAATCTACGAGGCCCGCCCCAACGTCACGGCGGACGCGGCGGCGCTCTGCCTTAAATCCGGCAACGCGGCGGTGCTGCGCGGGGGCAAGGAGGCCATCCGCTCCAACAAGGCCATAGTCGCGGCGATGAGGGGGGCGCTGGGCGGCGATATCCCGGCGGACTGCGTGTGCCTCGTGGAGGACACCTCGCGCGACTCCGCCACCGCTATGATGCGGGCCAAAGGGTCCCTCGACCTGCTGATCCCGCGCGGGGGAGCGGGGCTGATACGAAGCGTCGTGGATAACGCCAACGTGCCCGTCATAGAGACGGGCGTGGGCAACTGCCACGCCTACGTGGACGAGTCCGCCGATGCCGGCGGGGCGGAGAGGATCATCATTAACGCGAAATGCTCCCGCCCCTCGGTGTGCAACGCGCTGGAGAGCCTGCTTATTCACCGCAATATAGCGGCGGAGTTTCTGCCGAGGATAGCGGCGGCCCTGCGGCGCGAGGGGGTGGAGATTTACGGTTGCGAGGAGTGCCGCCGGATAGTCCCCGACCTGCTGCCGGCGGGCGAGGAGGAGTACGCGGCGGAGTTTCTGGATAAGAAGATATCCGTTAAGATTGTCCCGGACCTTGACGCCGCTTTGGAGCATATCAAGAGGTACTCCACCCGCCACTCGGACTGCATTGTAACGCAAAACCGCGAAAACGCCGAGCGGTTCCTGCGGGAGGTGGACTCAGCCGCGGTGTACGTCAACGCCTCCACCCGCTTTACAGACGGGGGGTGCTTCGGTTTCGGCGCGGAGATAGGCATCTCCACCCAGAAGATCCACGCGAGGGGCCCGATGGGACTAAGAGAGCTTACAAGCTATAAATACGTTGTCCGGGGAAACGGGCAAACAAGATAAGGAGAGTTTACTATGGAAATCACCGGGGATATGTTGGTTGGAGACGTGCTTGACCGCGACAGTGACTTGGCGGAGTACTTCTTCGAGATAGGTATGCACTGCCTGGGCTGCCCCGCCTCGAGAGGGGAGAGCATAGCCGAGGCGTGCGAGGTGCACGGGGTGGATACGGAAGAGCTGTTGGCGCGGCTCAACGCCGCCGCCAAGTAGGCTCCCGTCGGGCGTCCGGCGATATGCCGTTAGACGGGGTAACCCTCTCGCTTCTGTGCCGGGAGATGAGGGGGGCGGTCGGCGGCCGCGTCGAGAGGATATACCAGCCCTCCCGGGACACCGTGCTGCTCCACCTGCGGGGGGAGGAGCGGGCCGCGCTGCTCATTTCCGCGAGGCAGGGGGAGGCGAGGGCGCAGTTTACGGAGCTTTCCTACGGCAACCCGGATACCCCGCCGATGTTCTGTATGCTGCTGCGCAAATACCTCACCGGCGCGCGGGTGACGGGGATCGAGGCGCGGGACTTCGAGCGGGTCCTCTACATCACGGCGGAGAGGTACAACGACCTGGGCGACCTTGTCCGCTACACCTTAGTCGCGGAGCTGTTCGGCTCCCACGGGAACATCATCCTTACGGGCGGCGACGGGCGGATAATCGACGCCGTACGGCGCAGCGACCTCGAGGCCGGCGGGAGGATAATCCAGCCGGGAGCGGTGTACTCCCCGCCCGAGCCGGTGCCGGGGCTCAGTATCCTGACCGACGCGGGGAAGCTCACGGACGCGATGATAGCGACGGGTCTGCCGGGCGACGAGGCCGCGCGGAGAACGCTGCGGGGGGTCTCCCCGCTTGTCGCGAGGGAGCTGGCGCACCGGGCGCTCCCCGGGGGAGGCCCGTTCGGGGAGCGCCACCGAGAGCGGCTCACCGAAACACTGAACCTCCTGCGCGAGACTTACGAGGCGGGCGGAGAGCCGTGTTTTCTGACGCGGGGCGGCGCCGCGCGGGATTTCTCCTGGTTCCCCGTAACGCAGTACGGCGAGGGGACGGAGCTTCTCCGGGAGCCGACTTTCAGCGCCCTGTTGGACCGCTTCTACAAAGAGAAAACCGAGGCCGCGCTATTGGCGGAGCGCGCGGGGGATCTCTCCCGGACGGTGAGGGCGGCGACGGCGAGGGCGGAGAAAAAGCTTGCCGCCCGCCGCGAGGATTTGGCCCGGTGCGAGGGGAGGGAAAAGTACCTCCTCTACGGGCAGTTACTGAAATCCAACCCCGGGAAGGCGGAGACGGGCGACACCGCCGTCCGGCTCACCGACTGGTACAGCCCCGATATGCGGGAGGTCACCGTGCCGCTGCGGCCCGAGCTTTCCCAGGGGCAGAACGCCGAGCGGTATTTCCGGGAATACCGCAAGAGAACCGCCGCCGCCGGGATGTTGGGCGGGCTTATAGACGACGCGGCGGAGGAGCTCGAATATCTGCGCTCCGTGGAGGATAGCCTTTCACACGCCCGGACCCCGGAGGACTTCTCCGAGATACGCCAAGAGCTCGCCGAGGCGGGGTACATACGCCGCCAGCCGGGGCAAAGACGGAAACCCGCCGCCCCGAAATCCCCGCGCTTCACCTCTCCCGGGGGGTTCTCCGTGTCGGTGGGCAGGAACAACACCCAGAACGACTGGCTCACCTCCCACGCCGGCAAGGACGACTACTGGCTCCACGCGAAGAACGTCCCCGGCTCGCACGTGATACTCTACGCCGGGGGTAAGGAGCCGGCGGAGGAGGATTTGATTTTCGCGGCGAGCCTCGCGGCGAGGTACTCGAAGGCGGGACGGGGCGACAACGTCCCCGTGGACATCACCAAGGCGCGGTACGTTAAGAAACCCGCCGGCGCGAGACCCGGTTTTGTGACGTTCCGCAACCAAACCACGGTGTACGTCACCCCGTGGAGCGGGGAGGAGAGGGATTGAGGCGCGGAGGGGCGCGGTTCCTTGTGAGGGCCGCGCTGATAGCGGCGGCTTACGCGGTGCTGACGTACCTGTCCGCCGCGATGAACCTGGCCTACGGGCCGGTGCAGTTCCGCGTTTCCGAGGCGCTGAACACGCTTGCCCTGCTCACCCCCGCCGCCGTGCCGGGGCTTACGGTGGGGTGCCTGCTGTCAAATATTGCCAGCCCCTCCGGCGCCCTCGACGTAGTATTGGGGACCGCGGCGACGTTGCTCTCCTCCCTCGCGATACGCTGCATAGCGAGCCGGGCGGGCAGGGGCGCGCCCTATCTCGCGGCGGTGTTCCCGACAGTGCTGAACTCCCTCGCTGTGGGGGCGATGACGGCGGTGTTCCTGCCGCGCGGAGCCCGCCTCGCGGGATTCCTGGCCGCGCTGTGGCAGGTGGGGCTCAGCGAGGCGGCGGTCTGCCTCGCGCTGGGGGTGCCGGTGTACTATCTCTTCGCCAAGAGGTTCCCCGGACTTTTGAGGTAGATCGCGGGGCGGGGTCCAGACCTGCTGAGGCAGATTACCGAGCAGTCTCTGATCTTTTAAGGCAGACTATGAGGCGGCCCTGACTTATTGAGACAGATTGCAGGGCGGTTCCCGGTCGGTTACAACAGATTGCGGAGTGGTCTCCCGACCCGACGCGCCTGATTAGGGACGTTTCTCTCCGGTTATTGCGGCTTGTTGCGGAGCTGTTTTCGACCTGTTGCGGCAAATTGCGGGGCGGTTCCCCAACTTTTTACGGCAGATTGCGGGGTTTGCCCCCGATCTGTTGCGGCAGATCGCGGGGCGGTTTCCCGGTATTCCGCGATAGACTGTCGGGCGGTCCCCGACCTTTCACGGCGGCACCAAATTAACTGTAGAGCGAGGCTAATTATGCCGGACGAATGCAAGCGAATGGCGAATCTTCTTTTCCCGGGCGTCGATACAGACCCGGATTATTACGAGCGGTTCTACCCGCCGCGCGGGCTCCCGGAGGGGGCGCGTGTGACGAGGGTCGCGCCCAGCCCCACGGGGTATCTGCACTTAGGCGTGCTCTATATGGCGTTGGTCAACCGCCTCGCGGCCGGCTCGCCGGGGAGCGTGTTCTACTTTCGCCTCGAGGATACGGATAAGAAGCGCGAGGTGGAGGGCGGCGCGCGGGACATAGTAGACGGGCTGCGCGCGTTCGGCATAGCGACGGACGAGGGCTTCGGTATTGACGGCTCTACTGGGGAGTACGGGCCCTACCGTCAGAGCGAGCGGGGGGAGATTTACGCCTGCGTGGCGAAGTCCTTAGTCGAGCGGGGGCTCGCCTACCCGAGCTTTAAGACGGCGGAGGAGCTTGACGGCTTACGCCGGCGGCAGGAGCAATCTGGGGCGCGGACGGGCTACTACGGCGAGTTCGCGGACGACAGAGACGCCGCCGTCGATGAGGTGGAGAGGGAGCTTCGCGCCGGGCGGCCCTTTGTTCTCCGCTTAAAAAGCCCCGGAAGCGAGGAGAACAAAGTTTACCTCGACGACGCCGTCAAGGGCAGGTTGGAGCTCACCGAGAACGACGAGGATTTTGTTCTGTTAAAGTCGGACGGGATACCGACCTACCACTTCGCCCACGTGGTGGACGACCACTTTATGCGCACCACCCACGTGATCCGGGGGGACGAGTGGGTCTCCTCCGCGCCCAAGCACCTGCAGCTGTTTCGGCTGCTCGGCTGGAAGCCCCCCAAGTACGCCCACGTCGCGCCGATTATGAAGCAGGACGGCGGGGCGCGGCGCAAAATTTCCAAACGGAAAGACCCCGAAGCGGCGGTTCGCTACTTTATAGAACGGGGCTACGAGCCGGGAGCGGTCACCGAGTACCTGATGACCGTGGTCTCCAGCGAGTACGAGCCCTGGCGCAGAGCCAACCGCGGGGCGGCGTACACCGATTTCCCGTTCTCGCTGCGCAGGATGAGCGTTTCCGGCGCGCTGTTCGACGGGAGCAAGTTGGAGGATGTCGCGAAGAATTACGTGAGTACCCTCGACGCGGACGCGGTGACGGAGAAGCTGCTCAGTTGGTCCCGGGAGTACGACCCGGAGCTTTTCGGTATACTCTCCCGCGACAGGGAGTACACCAAGGCGGTGTTTTCCATTGACCGGGGCGGCGTCAAGCCCCGCAAGGATATTGCCCGCTGGAGCGACGCGAGGGATTACGCTTCCTACTTCTACGACGAACTTTACACCCCCTGTTACGACCTGCCGGAGAATATCGCCCCCGCGACGGCGGCGGAGGTGGCGCGGGCGTATCTCGCGGTGTACCGGCCCATAGCCGACCGCGACGAGTGGTTCGCTTTATTAAAAAGCATATGCCCCGCGCTGGGTTTCGCCGCCGAGACGAGGGATTACCGCGCCGACCCCGGGCGCTACCGGGGGAGCGTGGGCGACGCCGGCACGGTGGTGCGGGTGGCGGTGACGGGCAGGAGGAACACCCCCGACTTATGCGCCGTAATGAGCCTGCTCGGCGAGGCGCGCTGCCGGGAGCGGCTCGAGGCGGCGCTGCGGCACTGGGAAGCCGAATAACCGGGAGGAGCACGGCGGATGGACGAGCGTTGGAGCAATTTCATACACGACGCCATAGACGGGGACCTGGCCGAGGGGCGGGCGACGCGCGTGCAGACGCGTTTCCCCCCGGAGCCAAACGGGTACCTGCACATAGGCCACGTAAAGGCCATTTGCATTGATTTCGGCACGGCGGCGAAGTACGGCGGGACCTGCTGCCTGCGCTTCGACGACACCAACCCCGAGAAGGAGGACACCGAGTACGTCGACGCGATTAAGGAGGACATCCGCTGGCTGGGCTTTACCTGGGACAGGGAGTGCTACGCGTCCGATTACTTCGATTTTATCTACGAATGCGCATGGCGGCTTATAGACCGGGGGCTGGCGTACGTGGACGAGCTTTCCCCCGAGGAGATCCGGGAGTACCGGGGTACGCTGACGGAGTCGGGGCGCGACAGTCCCTACCGCGACCGCCCCGTGGAGGAGACGCGCGAGCTTTTCCGCAGGATGGCGGCGGGAGAAATACCCACGGGGAGTATGGTGCTCCGGGCGAAAATCGATATGAGCTCTCCCAACCTCAATATGCGCGATCCGGTGATATACCGTGTGCTGAACGCCACTCATCACCGCACCGGGGACCGCTGGCACGTCTACCCGATGTACGATTTCGCCCACCCGCTCTCCGACGCGGCGGAGGGGGTGACTTATTCCCTCTGCTCGCTGGAGTTCGAGAACCACCGCCCCCTGTACAACTGGGTGCTCTGGGCCGCCGGGATAACCGAGGAGCCGCCCCGGCAGATTGAGTTCGCGCGGCTTAACCTCAACTACTGCTTAACAAGCAAACGCAAATGCCTGGAGCTGATAAGCCGTGGCGCGGTCTCCGGCTGGGACGACCCGCGTATGGCGACCGTCTGCGGTATGAGGCGTAGAGGCTACCCCGCCGCCGCCGTGAGGGAGTTTATCGAGAAGGTGGGAGTTTCCAAGGCGTACAGCATCGTGGATTACGCCCTGCTCGAGTCCTGCGTGCGGGACAACCTCAACACGTACGCCGAGCGGGCTATGGCGGTGCTGCGGCCCCTCAAAGTCGTGGTGGACAACTACCCGGAGGGCGGGGAAGAGCCGGTGGAGGTGGCGCGCAACCCCTCCGACCCCGCCGCGGGGCGCAAATCCCTGCCGTTCACAAGGGAGCTTTATATCGAGAGGGACGACTTTTCCGCCGACCCGCCGCCAAAATACTACAGGCTCGTCCCGGGCGGGGAGGTGCGGCTGAAGGGTGCGTACATAGTGAAATACGCCTATCACGAGACGGACGAGCGGGGCGACGTTACCGCCGTTCATGTGACCTACGACCCCGAGAGCGAGGGCGGCGAAGCCCCCGACGGGCGCAGGGTAAAGGGCACCATCCACTGGGTGAGCGCGGTCCACGCCGTGGACGCGACCGTCAGGCTGTACGACCGGCTGTTCCGCGACCCCGACCCCGGCTCCGCCGAGGATCTGCTTTCCTCGCTCAACCCCGGCTCCGTGGAGGTGTTGGAGGGCGTCAAGTGCGAGCCGTCGCTGGCTGACGCCAAACCCGGCGTCGCGTACCAGTTTATGCGGCAGGGGTACTTCACCGCCGATAAGGATTCCTCGCCCGGCAAATTGGTGTTTAACCGCACCGTGTCGCTGAAGGACTCCTTTCCCGGGTGAGCGGAACGGATGACGGCGGAAGCGAGCCGAACGGGCGGGAGCGGCAGCGAACCAAGCGGCTGAAAGCGGAAGTGAGCCGAGTGGACGGCTTCGGAAGTGAGCCGAGCGGGAGAGAGCGGAAGTGAGCCGTGTGGGAGAGAGCGGAGTCAAGCCGAGTGGGCGAGACTGGAGCCGGTCCGAACGGGTAAGACTGGAGGCGGACCGAACGCGCAGAGCGGAAGTGAACCGTATGAATGACAGCGGCGTGACCGTGGGCGATGTGTACGCCTTTTTGGACGAGTGGGCCCCCTTCTCCGCCGCCGAGAGCTACGACAACGCGGGGCTGCTGTTAGGCTCGCCCGACGCGGCCGTAAGCGGGATATTGGTCTCGCTCGACTGTACGAGGCGGGTCGTCGCGCGGACCGCGGAGGCGGGAGCGAACCTGATTATATCCCACCATCCGGTGATATTCGAGTCCCTCCGCCGCGTGGAATACCCCTCCGCCGTGGCGGACGCGGTGGCGGCGGGGGTGAGCGTCATCAGCTCCCACACAAACCTCGATTTAAGCCCCGGAGGGGTGAGCGACGCCCTCTGCCACGCGGTGGGGCTCAGTGACGTCGGCGCGACCGAAAGCGGTCTGCGCGTCGGGTTTACGGAGGAGAGAAGCCCCGCCGGGTTCGCCGCGCTTGTGGGCACGGTCCTCGGCTGCCGCGTGAGGTACACGGAGGGGAAGAGCCCCGTCCGCAAAGTCGCGGTGTGCCCCGGCGCGGGAGGAAGTTTCCTGCGCGAGGCGCGCGAGGCGGGCTGCGACGCGCTGCTCACCGGCGAGGCGAAGTATTCCGCCTACACCGAAGCGGCGGACCTCGGTATGACGCTTGTCGGCGCGGGGCATTACGAGACCGAGCGACCCATACTGCCGGTTCTCCGGGATAAGTTGGCCTCGGCGTTCCCCGGTGTCGCGGTGGAGGTATTTTGCGATAACCCGACTTTGATCGCCTGAGGGAGGCGTTTTGTAAAACTGTTCGGCAGGTGTCGGGCGGACGCCGTTTTGAGCCGTTATTTGTCCTTGCCCGGTGTCCTCACCCGTCGCCGCCGCCTGCAACAGTACGCCGGCTCGCCCCGGCTTAGGGAAGGGAGCGGATTTGTCGTGGAGTGTTCCGTAAACGATGTGGTGCGGTATTCGTCCGCCGGCGCGTGCAAAGTCGTCGCCGTGGAGGAGCAGAAGACCGCTCGCGGCCGCGAGAAGTATTACGTCCTTCAGCCGCTGTTCACCTCCGGTTCTAAGGTGTACGTCCCGCTCGCCAACGCCGCCCTGGTCGACCGCATCCGCCCCCTGCCCGAGCCGGGCGAGATACGCGCGATGCTGCGGGACCTGCCCGACGCGGGGGAGTGGATCGACGACAAGCAGCGCCGGCTCACCGTGTTTGCGGATATATTGGGGCGCGGGGAGCCGGGCGAGCTGCTGCTGATGCTCCAGACGCTTTACGCGAGGGAGGTGGCGCTCCACCGCCTCGGCAAGAGGCTGCGCCAGTCGGACGAGCGGGTGCTGCGCGGGGCGAAGAAGGCGCTCTACGGGATCATAGCCTACGTGCTGCAGATCGACCTCTCACAGGTGCCGTCGCTGGTGCGGGACGCGTTCGAGAGCAATTCCTCCAAAAAAGATAAAATCGCGAGCGAGGGATAGCGAGATAAAGCGAGCATTTCGGCGAAAAAGGGAGATAACCCCCCTCGCCGTTAAAATTTCAGCAAAAGACAGTTGACATATCCCGCCCGGTGTGTTATGATAATGGAGCTTCAAGAGAAAAATGGAGGTCGGAGTAAGTATGTCCACATATATGGCGAAGAAAGGCGAGCTCCCGCGCAAATGGTACGTAATCGACGCGGCGGGCAAGCCCCTGGGGAGGACGGCCGTCAAGGCGGCTAACCTCCTTCGCGGCAAGCTGAAGCCGCAGTTTACCCCTCACGTAGATTGCGGGGATTTCGTGATTGTCATTAACGCGGAGAAGGCCGTCCTCACCGGCGGCAAGCCGGAGGGCAAGTTCTACCGCCGCCACAGCGGGTACATCGGCGGGCTCAAGGAGACCAACTACCGCACGCTTATGAGCACCCGCCCGGAGCTCGCGATGCGTCTCGCCGTGAAAGGTATGGTCCCCGATACGACCATCGGTCGCGAGGCGCTGACGAGGCTACGTGTTTACCGCGGTCCGGAGCATTCCCACGCGGCGCAGAAGCCCATCGCGGTAGAGTAGGAGGAGTTAGCCGATGTTTGAGGGTAAGCCTTATTTTTACGGCACGGGGCGCCGGAAAAGCTCCGTCGCCCGGGTGCGCGTATACAGCGGCACGGGCAAGATCACGGTCAACGGCCGGGATATAGACGACTACTTCGGGCTTGAGACGCTGAAGCTCATCGTCCGCCAGCCCCTGGAGCTCACGGGCACCACCGGCAGGTTTGACATCGAGTGCCGTGTGGGCGGCGGCGGTGTGACGGGTCAGGCGGGCGCCATTCGCCACGGGCTGTCGAGGGCCCTGCTGCAGTATGACGGCGAGCTCCGCGACGCGCTTAAGAAGGCCGGCTTTCTCACCCGCGACCCCAGGATGAAGGAACGCAAGAAGTACGGTCTCAAAGCCGCCCGCAAAGCGCCGCAGTTCAGCAAGAGATAACATAGCGAAAAACCTCCGCGGCTCGGCAAAAGTTAGCAGAACCGTAAAGCGCCGCGGCTCGGCAAACGGCGGTGGAGCCGCAGAACGCGCATTTTGGCAAGCGGCAACATAAAGGTTAATATGGAACCCCCGGATCGCTTCTTCGTGGTCCGGGGTCTTTGTGTCGGCGGGCGGTTGGGGGTAAATTTTAGGCGGTACAGCCGGGTGACCTGCCGATAGATCCGAGTGCCATTTACTCGGAGCATCTTCGTTATATTTCCACAAAAATGGTCAGCAGTACGTGGAAGCGTTCCCCACGTTATTGCTTCGTCTAACGAAAAGCATACCGCGCGTCTGGTGCGGGGCCATTACGTGGTATTGCTTTAACGTAAAAATGCCGGACAGATGACGCCTGGAGCCGTCGGGAGGTCACCCGTGGGGAAGCTAACACTGACATATCGTTGACTGTGAGGGCAGATTATGATATACTAAAGCCAGCTTTACGGGCTTTCGAGGTGACCTTATATGCGCACGGCCTGCGTAATCGCGGAATTTGACCCGCTGCACAACGGGCATCGCTATCTGATCAACCGGGCGAGACGGGCGGGGCACGATGCCGTAGCCGTGGTGCTCGGCGGGGATTTTACCCAGCGCGGCGACGTCGCCCGGTACTCCAAGTTTGTAAGGGCTGAGATGGCCCTGCGCTGCGGGGCGGACTTAGTCGCGGAACTGCCCTTGCCCTGGGCGCTGTCATCGGCGGGGAACTTCGCGCTCGGCGCGGTATCGGAAGCCGCGCGCCTCGGCTGTGAGGCGCTTTTCTTCGGGAGCGAGTGCGGCGACTTAGAACTGCTACGTCGGGTGGCTGAGGTTACCGCGAGCGTGGAATTTGGGGAAACGGTACGCGATATTTTAAAAAGCGGGGTCAGTTACGCGTCGGCCCGGAGCAGGGCGCTGGAGAAATTCGGCGTTCCGCCCGAGGCAACCCGCGCCCCAAACGACATTTTGGCGGCGGAGTACATTAGAGCGGGAGGCACACTCGGCTGGAGCGGAGAATATGTGGCGGTCAAGCGGCTGGGAGCGCCCCACGGCGGGCCGGCGCCGGACGGTGAGTACGCTTCGTCCACAGCTATACGGGAAATGTTCGCTCGGGGGGAGGGGGAGACCGTCGCCCACTATATGCCGCGGGAAAGCCGGGAACTTGCCGAGGCGGAGGAACGCGGGGGACGCGCCGCGGATATACACCGGCTCGAAAGGGCAATATTGGCCGAGCTTCGCCGTGGGGACTGCTTCGCCCGGTTGCCGGACGGGGGAGAGGGGCTCGCGGAGCGTCTCGGGGAAGCCGCCGCTGCCGCCCGAAGCTGGGATGAGCTAATTTTCGCCGCCAAAACAAAGAGGTACACCCTGTCGCGGGTGAGACGGGTGGTGCTCTCGGCGTTCCTCGGGGTTAGCGACAGCTCTATCAGCGCGCCGTCGCCGTATATCCGCCTTTTGGCGGCGAACGAGAGGGGGAGGGAAGCCGCCCGTCTCGCGCGCCGGGTGTCGGCGGTCCCGGTGGTCTTTCGCGCCACGGAACTGCGGGGTGATCCTCTTTTCAGTCTTAACGTGAGAGCGAGTGACCTCTGGTGCCTCGCCTGCGAAAATCCTCCCCCCGCCGGGCGTGATTACACGACGGGGCTGATAGGCTGATTCCGGCTCTCCGGGCTACGGTCTGTGCTGTGATATCGTACATTATTAGCGAAATGAAACGTTGTATAACTAAACCTTCATAGCGCGGACCGCGGCGGCGTCCCCGGGCGAAATTGCCCTGTTGTTGCCGCTTGCGTTGAAGAGCGTTTTGCACCGGTGGCATCGTGTACAAGCGGTGTTTCGCGTCAGAGGGTAATCGCGTTGTCGAAGTCCCGCTCCGACGAAGTCTCGTACTGATAGGTTCCCTTGTTAACGGGTTCCCACGCCGGCATGCACTCGCGCCGACAGGTTTCGGCGCCGATGGCACCCCCGCTACAGCACTTTGGAGAGTCGTTCCACGGCTGCCAAGAGGGCCTCCTTCTTATCTGTGCTCTCCCACGGGACGCCCAAGTCCTCGCGGCCCATAGCGCCGTAGTTGGACAGGCTCTTATAAATCGGGCGGCGAAGGTCAAACGCCCTGATAATCGCTCCCGGGCGGAAATCGAACACGCTCTCGACGGCGGCGGACAGCACATCCTCAGGGACGCGGGACGTGCCAAACGTATCCACCGAGACGGAAACGGGCCTCGCGACCCCGATCGCGTAGGCTAATTGAACCTCGCAGCGACGCGCCAGTCCTGCCGCGACCACGTTTTTGGCGGCGTATCGGGCGGCGTAGGCGGCGGATCGGTCGACTTTAGAGGGGTCCTTCCCCGAACAGGCCCCGCCCCCGTGACGGGCACATCCGCCGTACGAGTCTACAATGATTTTCCTCCCGGTAAGCCCTGTATCGCCCTGAGGCCCGCCGACGACGAACCGCCCCGTCGGGTTGATGAGGAACTTTGTCTTGTCGTCCAGCCATTTATCGGGAATGACCGCTCTGATGACGTGCTTTTCTATGTCGGCGCGGAGCGTCTCGCCGTCCACGTCGGGCTCGTGCTGCGCCGAGACCACAACCGTATCCACCCGCCGGGGGGAGCCGTCCTCGCCGTATTCCGCCGTGACCTGTGTCTTCCCGTCGGGGCGCAGATAGGGGAGAACCCCGGTCTTCCGCACCTCCGCGAGACGGCGCGCCAGCGCGTGGGAAAGCACCGCCGTCAGAGGCATCAGCGTCGGGGTCTCGTCCGTGGCGTAGCCGAACATTATACCCTGGTCCCCCGCGCCGGTCTCGCTGAGAGCGTCCGCCGCCCCCTCGCGCAACTCGTAAGAACGGGTGACACCCGCCGCAATGTCGGGTGACTGTTCCTTAACCGAGATCAACACGGCGCAGGTGTTGCCGTCGAAGCCTTTCGCGGCGTCGTCGTAGCCGATGTCCGTTATAACCCGGCGGGCTATGTCCGCCAACGGCGCGGAGTATGACGAGGTAATCTCGCCCATTATGCAGATCACGCCCGTAGTGCAAAACACCTCGCAGGCGACCCTCGCGTCCGGGTCGCGCTCCAATGTCGCGTCGAGAATGGCGTCCGCCACGGCGTCGCAGATTTTATCGGGGTGACCCTCCGTCACCGACTCGGATGTAAACAGCTTTCCGACCATAACAGCTCCTCCGTCCCTATTTTAGCCCAATCAGTATACCACACCCGCGGCGAGCGGTCAACAGGTTTTTGTCCGTGCGTCGAGGACGTGCTTGTAGGTTACCGCCGCCGTGGTAATACTGGCTTAGAAAAGATATGTAGATAAAATATTTTGCCCGGAGGACCGCCATATGAAAAGAACTATCACGGAGAGCGTGATTTCGCGCTTTG
>CAYOSS010000022.1:0-23239 GCA_964406705.1 uncultured Eubacteriales bacterium | reverse complement strand
ATAAGTACTTGGTAATGGCGGCCGTGAGCGTCGTCTTGCCGTGGTCGACGTGACCTATAGTGCCGATGTTAACGTGCGGTTTGGTTCTCTCAAATTTTGCCTTTGCCATTTTTGATAGCCTCCTTAATAAATTTTAATCGTTTTTCGCGCGCGAGGTGATGATCTTTTCGGCGATGCTCTTGGGCACCTCTTTGTAGCCGTCCGGCTCCATCACGTATTGCCCGCGCCCCTGCGTCTTGGAGCGTAAATCCGTCGCGTACCCGAACATATCCGCCAGAGGCACGCGGGCGTTGATCTGCTTGGCGCCGGAGCGGTCCTCGAAGCCTTGGATCTCCCCGCGCCGCGAGTTGAGGTCGCCGATGACGTCGCCCATATAATCCTCCGGGACGATGACGGAAACCTTCATAATGGGCTCCAGAAGTACGGGATCCGCCTGGCGGCACGCGGTCTTGAACGCCATAGAGCCCGCGATCTTGAACGCTAACTCGGACGAGTCGACCTCGTGGAAGGAGCCGTCGTACAGCTCTACTTTGACGTCGACCACGTTGTACCCGGCCAGAACGCCGGCCTGCATCGCGCCCCTGATCCCGGCGTCGACCGCGGGGATAAATTCCTTGGGTATCGCGCCGCCGACGATGCTGTTGACGAACTCGTACCCCTTGCCGGTTTCGTTGGGCCAGACCCTGATCTTGACGTGCCCGTACTGCCCCTTACCGCCGGACTGCCGGACGTAGCGTTCTTCCACGTCTGCGGCTTTGCGGATAGTTTCCTTGTAGGCGACCTGGGGCTTGCCGACGTTCGCCTCCACCTTGAACTCGCGGAGCATTCTGTCAACGATAATCTCGAGGTGAAGTTCGCCCATTCCGGCGATGATGGTTTGCCCCGTCTCCTCGTCGGTGTAGCACTTGAAGGTGGGGTCCTCCTCCGCCAATTTCGCGAGCGCTAAGCTCATTTTTTCCTGACCGGCCTTGGTTTTGGGCTCGATGGCCACACGGATGACCGGCTCTGGGAAGTTCATCGACTCCAGCACCACGGGGTACTTCTCGTCGCAAAGAGTGTCGCCCGTCGTGGTGTTCTTAAGACCGACGGCGGCGGCTATGTCGCCCGAATAGCAGGTCTCGATGTCCTCGCGGTGGTTGGCGTGCATCTGGAGAATGCGCCCCATACGCTCGCGCTGGCCCTTAACCGAGTTGTAGACCCCCGCGCCCGCGTCGACCGTCCCGGAGTACACGCGGAAGAAGCAAATCTTCCCCACGAACGGATCCGTCGCCACCTTGAACGCCAGTGCGGAGAAGGGTTCGGAGTCGGATGAGTGGCGGACTTCCTCTTCGCCGGTCTCGGGGTTGGTGCCCCTGATCGACTCGATGTCCGTCGGGGCGGGCATAAAGTCCACTATGGCGTCCAACAGGGGCTGCACGCCCTTGTTGCGGTAGGACGAGCCGCAGGTGATCGGCACCATCTCGTTGTCGATTGTCGCCTTTCGGATGACCCGCTTCATCTCGTCCGGGGTGATCTCGCCCCCGTCGAAGTACTTCTCCATCAGCTCCTCGTCCATCTCCGCGACGGATTCGATAAGCTCCGAGCGGTACTTTTCGGCGAGTTCCTTCATATCGTCGGGTATGGGCTCGTGACGGACGTCTTTACCGAGATCGTCGTAGTAGAGAATGGCGTCGTTGTTGATGAGGTCCACGATCCCCCGGAACGTCTCCTCCTTGCCTATGGGGAGCTGAATGGGAACCGCGTTGCAGCGAAAGCGGTCCTTCACCATATCAACGACGTGGTAGAAGTCCGCCCCCATAATGTCCATTTTGTTCACATAGATCATACGGGGGACCCGGTACTCGTCCGCCTGCCGCCAGACGGTCTCCGACTGCGGCTCCACGCCGCCCTTGGCGCATAGTACTGTGACGGAGCCGTCCAAGACGCGCAGCGAGCGCTGCACCTCGACGGTAAAGTCGACGTGACCGGGGGTGTCGATAATATTGATGCGGTGTTCCTTCCAGAAGCAGGTGGTGCAGGCGGAGGTGATGGTGATCCCGCGCTCCTGCTCTTGCTCCATCCAGTCCATTGTAGCGTCGCCGTCGTGAGTTTCGCCTATTTTGTGGTTTACCCCGGTGTAGAACAGGATACGCTCGGTGGTAGTGGTCTTGCCCGCGTCGATGTGCGCCATAATCCCGATATTTCTTGTTTTTTCAAGAGATACCTTCCTCGGCATCTGAGTTTTCTTCCCTTCCTGTGGGTTGGTTACCACCTGTAGTGAGCGAACGCCTTGTTCGCCTCCGCCATCTTATGCGTATCGTCGCGCTTCTTGGCCGCGCCGCCCATACCGTTTACGGCGTCCATAATCTCCCCCGCGAGACGCTCCCTCATAGTGCGTTCGCTGCGGGTGCGGCTGTAGGACGTGAGCCAGCGGAGCCCCAGAGTCTGACGCCTTTCGGGGCGAACCTCGAACGGCACCTGGTAGGTGGCACCGCCCTTCCGGACGGCCTTGACCTCCAACTGCGGCATAACGTTGTCCATCGCCTGCTCGAAAACCTCCAACGGGTCCTTCCCGGTCTTCTCGCGGACAATATCGAACGCGCCGTAGACGATTTTCTGCGCGACGCCCTTCTTGCCGTCCTGCATCACGTTGTTAATCAGGCGCGTGACAAGCTTGGAATTGTACAGCGGGTCGGGCAAAACATCGCGTTTCGCGATAAAGCCTCTTCTCGGCACAACGCTTCCCTCCTTCACATAAAATGATATCATAGGTACTCGAGCGACAAAATCCCCGTGGTGCCGGGCGTAGGCGAGGCACGCCGTCGGGCGCGTCCAAAGACAACACCGCGTAGCGGCGGCATTGTCCCGTTATATAGCCTTGCCGGGCAAAATGCGGCATAATTTCGTCATTGTGGATGCGGTTACGCGCTGACAGCCCGCAACCTACTTCTTCGCGCCCGACTTCGGACGCTTCGCCCCGTACTTGGAGCGGCCCTGCATACGGTTCGCGACACCCTGAGCGTCTAACGTCCCACGGATGATGTGGTACCTCACGCCGGGGAGATCCTTCACACGCCCGCCGCGGATCAGCACGACGCTGTGCTCTTGCAGGTTGTGTCCGATTCCCGGAATGTACGCGGAAACCTCGATCCCGTTGGAAAGCCGCACACGCGCTATCTTGCGGAGAGCGGAGTTGGGCTTCTTCGGGGTGGAAGTCTTGACAGCGGTGCAGACTCCGCGCTTCTGCGGGGAGTTCTGGTCGCCCGCCGCGCGGTGAATGGAGTTGTAATTCTTGAGCAGCGCGGGAGCTTTCGCTTTCCTCTCCTGGGTTTCTCTACCGTTGCGAACCAGCTGATTAAAGGTCGGCATATCGCACCTCCTTCCCGTCAAAATTTCACCGCGGGCGGACTTCCACCCGTAGCAATAGATGATTATACCACAATGCCACCCGGTTGTCAAGCATTTTCCGGGGCTGGTTCTCGGGTCGGCGCTCGAATATTCGAGCTAATTATAGGGGTACATTTTCACTTGTGACCGTAAAAACCCGATTTCTAAAAGTAAAATAAATATAGCCGTTTAGCCCATAGGTTGGCTTGATTTGGGGCGCGAAAAGGTAAGTTTTATATAGTTTTAGTTTTCGGGATTTTAGTGTCGTACTGTCGGCAAAAGCCCGCGAACCCGCGCCGCGCCTGGGTTTGTGCCGCCGACACTTGTTTGATTTTACTGTCGGCTATCTGTCGGTACTGTCGGTTTTCTGCCCCATACCGCCGACACTACCGACACTTGCCGACACTTCTCCTACACTAAATGCTACACTATTATAGCACCCACTGCCCGCTCACTTCAGCCTATCACTTCGGGATTGCACCTTATACGCTGCCGCTCGCCGCCGGGACTTACGCCGGGATATCGCCCTCCGAGCGGGCGACACCGCCGTAGGGGACGCCGTCCCCGCCCTCGCCGGCGATGAACTTCGCGCCCGTCCCCGCCGGGACCAGCTTCCCTATGATGACGTTCTCCTTCAGCCCGAACAGCGGGTCCACTTTGCCGTGAATGGCAGCGTCGGTGAGCACGCGGGTGGTCTCCTGGAAGGACGCCGCGGAGAGGAAGGAATCCGTGGCGAGGGACGCCTTTGTGATGCCGAGGAGCGTCGGCTCGAAGGTCGCGGGGCGCAGCTCCGTCTCTCCGTCCTCTATTCTCGCCTGGATTTTGGCGTTGGCCTCGTACACGTCGGACTTGTCCGCCGTGGGGGCGGTGATCCCGGTGTCCCCGGGGTCGGTGATACGCACCTTGCGCATCATCTGGCGGATTATGACCTCTATGTGTTTGTCGTTGATGTCGACGCCTTGCAGCCCGTAGACTATCTGCACCTGCTCTATGATGTAGTCCTGAACCGCCTCGGCGCCCTTAATGGCAAGGATGTCGGCGGGCGCTATGGAGCCTTCCGTGAGCGGGTCGCCTACCGCCACCGTGTCGCCGTCCTCCACGCGGATCCTGTAGTCGTAGGGCACGGAGTACTTGCGCTCGTCCACTTCCTGCTCGTCCGTGACGTATATGACGCGGCTGCGCTTCTCCTCGCCGAGGCGCACCGTCCCCGCTATTTCCGTGAGAATGGCGTTGCGCTTGGGGCGCCTCGCCTCGAACAGCTCCTCAACGCGGGGCAGACCCTGCGTAATGTCCTCGGTGGAGGCGATACCGCCGGTGTGGAAGGTGCGCATCGTCAGCTGCGTGCCCGGCTCGCCGATGGACTGCGCCGCGATAATCCCCACGGCTTCCCCCACGGTGACGGGGGTCCCGGTGGCGAGGTTCATTCCGTAGCACTTTTTGCAGACGCCGTGCTTTGAGCGGCAGGTGAGAATGGAGCGAATGCGCACGCGGTCCGTCTTGGAAGCGATTAACGCGCTCTCGGCGGGGGAGAGCATATGGTCGTTGTCCACAAGCACCTCGCCGGTCTCCGGGTCGCGGAAGGGGTGGAGCAGGAACCTCCCGTTGAGGCGGTTCTTCAGCGGCTCTATGACGTTGTTGCCGTCCTTGATGTCGAACACCATCAGTCCGTCGGGGGTGCCGCAGTCCTCGTCGCGGACAATCACGTCCTGGGAGACGTCCACCAAGCGGCGGGTGAGGTAGCCGGACTCGGCGGTCCGCAGGGCGGTGTCCGCCAAGCCTTTACGCGCCCCGCGCGAGGAGATGAAGTACTCCAACACGTTTAATCCCTCGCGGTAGTTGGCGCGGATGGGCACCTCAATGACCTTGCCCGCGGTGTTGGAGACGAGACCGCGCATTCCCGCCAACTGGCGGATCTGGCTCATTGAGCCGCGCGCCCCGGAGTCCGCCATCATATATATGGGGTTGAACTCGTCGAGGTTGTCCTTAAGCTTCTCGCCGATTTCCTCCGTCGCGTTGTTCCAGATTTCAACCAAGTGGCGAAGCCGCTCGTCGTTGCTGATGATACCGCGGCGGTACTGCCGGGTCACGACGTCGAGTTTGTCCTCGGCCTCCTTGATAAGCCGCTGCTTCTCGCCCGGGATAATGGCGTCCGACACCGCGACGGTGATGGCGCCCTTCGTGGAGTAGTGAAAGCCGGTCGCCTTGATCTTATCCAACACCATCGCGGACTTGCTCGTCCCGTGCTTCGCGATACAGGCGTCTATGATCTTGCCGAGTTGGCTCTTGCCGACCTTGTTCTGTATAATCTCGTCGGCGCTCTCCACCGCCGGGACGGGCTTTTGGTTGACGCTGTCCGCCACGCGGTAGGTGATCTCGAGGTCGAAGGCGTGCTCGGGGTCGCTCCTGTCGGTGAAGCCCAGGTCCTGCGGGATTGACTGGTTGAAGATGATAAAGCCGACCGAGCACCACACCGCGCGGGAGCGCTTCTCGCCGTCGATTACCCGCGTGTACCTGACACGGATGGGGGAGTGCAGCCCCACGACCCCGTCGCGGTACGCCATAATAGCCTCGTTCTCGTCCCTGAAGACCTTGTTCGCGCCCGGCTCGTCAAGCTTAATAAGAGTCAGATAATACGAGCCCAACACCATATCCTGCGTGGGGACGGACACGGGGCGCCCGTCGGAGGGCTTGAGGAGGTTGTTCGCCGCCAACATCAGCAGACGGGCCTCGGCCTGCGCCTCCGCCGAGAGCGGGACGTGAACCGCCATCTGGTCGCCGTCGAAGTCCGCGTTGTAGGCGGTGCAGACCAGCGGGTGCAGCTTCAGGGCTCTGCCCTCCACGAGCACCGGCTCGAAAGCCTGAATCCCCAGGCGGTGGAGGGTCGGCGCGCGGTTGAGCAGCACGGGGTGGTCCTTGATGACGGTCTCCAGCGCGTCCCAGACCTCGGGAGTGCCGCGCTCCACCACCTTGCGGGAGGTTTTCGCGCTCGACGCCGCTCCTGTTTCCACAAGGCGCTTCATCACGAAGGGCTTGAACAGCTCCAGAGCCATCTCTTTCGGCACGCCGCACTGGTACATCTGAAGCTCCGGCCCCACGACTATGACGGAGCGCCCGGAGTAGTCCACACGCTTGCCCAAAAGGTTCTGCCGGAAGCGGCCCTGCTTGCCTTTCAGCATATCGGAGAGGGACTTGAGAGCGCGGTTGTTGGCCCCCGTGACCGTCCTGTTGTGCCGGCCGTTGTCTATCAGCGCGTCCACGGCCTCCTGCAGCATTCTCTTCTCGCAGCGGATGATTATGCTGGGGGAGGGGAGCTCCAACAGGTGCTTCAACAGGTTGTTGCGGTTGATGACGCGGCGGTAGAGGTCGTTGAGGTCGCTCGTGGCGAAACGCCCGCCGTCAAGCTGCACCATAGGCCGCAGGTCGGGGGGTATGACGGGCAGGACGTCGAGCACCATCCACTCGGGGCGGTTGCCGGACTTGCGGAACGCCTCCACTACCTCGAGCCGCTTTTGCAACCTCGCCTTGCGCTGGCCGCTTGTGTCCTCCATCTCGCTTCGAAGCTCCTCGGAAAGCTCGTCAAGGTTGATTTCCTGTAAGAGCTTCTTTATCGCCTCCGCGCCCATTTCGGCGGAAAAGTCGTCCTCGTACTTCTCTCGGTAATCCTGGTACTGCTTTTCCGTGAGGAGCTGTTTTTTCTCGAGCGGGGTGCTGCCGGGGTCGGTGACTATGTACTGGTTAAAGTAGAGCACCTGCTCCAACTGCTTTTGCGTGAGGTCGAGCATCAGCCCCATACGGGACGGGATAGTCTTGAAGTACCATATGTGCGACACGGGGGCGGCGAGCTCGATGCTGCCCATACGCTCCCGGCGGACCTTCGCGCGGGTGACCTCCACGCCGCACCTCTCGCAGATTTTGCCCTTGTAGCGGATGCGCTTGTACTTGCCGCAGTGGCACTCCCAGTCCTTTTGGGGCCCGAAAATGCGCTCGCAGAACAGCCCGTCGCGCTCGGGCTTGAGGGTGCGGTAGTTGATTGTTTCCGGCTTTGTGACCTCGCCGTAAGACCAGCTGCGGATTTGCTCGGGGGACGCTAAACCAATCCTGATGGAATCAAAATCTATATCGCTCATAATCCCTCTCCTAATCGTTGTCCTCGTCGCCGGTCAGCATTACGCCGCCATATTCCTCGGTTTCCCTGTCGGCGGGGTAGTTTCCCCCGCCGGGGAACTCTTCGTCCTCGTCGTCGAACCCGCCGTCGTCCGTATCCGCTTCGCCTTCCTCCAAGTCGAACTCGGGGAAGAGGGCGTCGGCGTCCGCGTCGGCGGGGTTGAAGTCGCCCGCCGGGGTGAAGGGCAGGTCGTCCTCCTCGAAGCGCTGCTTGAGGTCTATTTCGTTGCCGTCTGCGTCGAGCACCTTGACATCGAGCGCCAGGGACTGCAGCTCTTTAATAAGAACCCTGAACGACTCGGGCACCCCCGCCGGCGGGACGTTCTGCCCCTTGACGATTGACTCGTAGGTTTTCACTCTCCCGACCACGTCGTCGGACTTGACCGTAAGGATCTCCTGAAGGGTGTACGCCGCGCCGTAGGCCTCGAGCGCCCAGACTTCCATTTCCCCGAAGCGCTGCCCGCCGAACTGCGCCTTGCCGCCCAACGGCTGCTGGGTGACCAGCGAGTAGGGTCCGATGCTCCTCGCGTGGATCTTGTCGTCCACCAGGTGGTGCAGCTTCAGGTAGTACATATAGCCGACCGTGACCTTGTTGTCGAAAGGCTCGCCGGTGCGCCCGTCGTAGAGCTGGACTTTCCCGTCGCGGCTGATACCCGCCATCTCGAGGCAGCGGCGTATGTCGTCCTCGTGAGCGCCGTCGAAAACGGGGGTGCAGACCTTCCAGCCGAGGGCTTTGGCGGCGTACCCCAAGTGAACTTCGAGCACCTGCCCTATGTTCATACGCGAGGGGACACCCAGAGGGTTCAGCACAATGTCGAGAGGGGTGCCGTCCGGCAGGAAAGGCATATCCTCGCTGGGGAGAATGCGGGAGACGACGCCCTTGTTCCCGTGACGGCCCGCCATTTTATCCCCCACGGAGATCTTGCGCTTCTGCGCGATGTACACCCTCACCACGAGGTTCACCCCGGGGCTGAGCTCCGTCGAGTTGGTGCGGTCGAAGGTCTTCACGTCAACGACGGTGCCGTATTCTCCGTGGGGGAGGCGCAGCGATGTGTCACGGACGTCGCTGGATTTCTCCGCGAATATGGCGCGCAGCAGCCTCTCCTCCGCGGAGGGCTCCGGCTCGCCCTTGGGGGTGACCTTGCCCACAAGGATGTCCCCCGCGCGGACTTCCGCTCCCACGCGGATAATACCCCGCTCGTCGAGGTCCTTCAGCGCGTCCTCGCCCACGTTGGGGATATCGCGGGTGATTTCCTCCGGGCCGAGCTTGGTGTCCCTCGCCTCTATGTCGTGCTCCTCTATGTGGATTGAGGTGTAGACGTCCTCGCGGACCAGACGTTCGTTTATCAGCACGGCGTCTTCGTAGTTGTAGCCCTCCCAGCTCATAAAGCCCACGAGGGCGTTCTTACCAAGGGAAATCTCGCCGTTATCCGTGGCGGGCCCGTCCGCTATGACCTCGCCCTCTTTGACAACTTGCCCGTACTCGACGATGGGGCGCTGGTTGATGCAGGTGGCGTGGTTGGAGCGTAAGAACTTGATCAGAGGGTACTCGTCCACCTCGCCCGACTCGGCGCGGATCTTGATTATCTCCGCGCTGACGTAGACAACTTTGCCCCCGCGCTTCGCCAGCACCACCACGCCGGAGTCCACGGCTGCCTTGTACTCTATGCCCGTCGCCACAATGGGGCTTTCCACGCGCAGCAGCGGCACTGCCTGCTTCTGCATATTGGAACCCATCAGAGCGCGGTTGGTGTCGTCGTTCTCCAAGAAGGGGATCATAGCCGTCGCGACAGACACCACCATTTTGGGGGAGACGTCCACGAAGTCGGCGTTGGCGCGCTCGGTTTCGAGGAAGCCGTCCCGGTAACGGGCCTTGACCTTCTCGTTTGCGAAGCGCCCGTTCTTGTCGAGCGGCTCGTTAGCCTGGGCGATGACGTACTCGTCCTCCTCGTCCGCCGCCATATAGACGACCTCGTCGGTGATTTTGCCGGTAGCCTTGTCCACGCGGCGGAAGGGGGCCTCGATGAAGCCGTACTCGTTGATTTTCGCGAATGTCGCGAGGTAGGAGATAAGCCCTATGTTGGGGCCTTCCGGCGTCTCGATGGGGCACATACGCCCGTAATGCGTGTAATGCACGTCGCGGACCTCGAACCCGGCGCGGTCCCTTGAAAGGCCGCCGGGACCAAGCGCGGAGAGCCGGCGCTTGTGGGTGAGCTCCGAGAGCGGGTTTGTTTGGTCCATAAACTGCGAGAGGGGGGAAGAGCCGAAGAACTCGCGTATCGCCGCCACAATGGGGCGGATGTTGATCAGCGTCTGCGGGGTGACGGAGTCTATATCCTGCGCCTGGAGGGTCATCTTTTCGCGGATGACGCGTTCCATTCTGGCGAGGCCGATGCGGAACTGGTTTTGGAGCAGCTCCCCAACGCAGCGGATGCGGCGGTTGCCCAAGTGGTCGATGTCGTCCGTGGAGCCCACGCCGTAGGGAAGCCCCAAGAAGTAGTTTACCGAGGCGAAGATGTCGTCCGGGACTATGTGCCGGGGGACCAACTCCTCGCGGGCGTCGTCGAGAGCGGTCCTGATGGCGTCGGGGTCGTCGTTCTCCTCCAAAATGCGGCGCAGCACCGGGAAGGAAACTTTTTCCTTGAATCCCAAGTCCGATACGTCGAAGGGGACAAATTCGGCGAGGTCAACCATACCGTTCGCGAGGACTTTCACCTCGCGGATCTCGCCCTCGCCGTTGTCTACGGTGAGATACGTCTCGTTTACGCCCTTCTTCTGGAGCAGCAGCGCCTGCTCCTTGCTGAGCCGCGTGCCGGCCTCCGCCAACAGCTCGCCCGTGAGCGGGTCGGCTACGGGGCGGGAGAGAATCCTCCCGGTAATCCGGGGGGCCAAGGAGAGCTTTTTGTTAAACTTGTACCTGCCGACTTTGGAGAGGTCGTAGCGGCGGCTGTCGAAGAGCAGGCGCTCAAGCAGGGTCTCGGCGCCCTCCACCGTGGCGGGCTCGCCGGGGCGCAGCTTGTGGTAAATCTCGATGAGCGCCTTATCCGTGGAGTCGGTGGTGTCGCGCTCGAAGGTGGCTATCAGCCGCTCGTCCTCTCCCACGAGCTCGGTGATCTGCCGGTCTGTCTCCACCCCGAGCGCCCGCAGGAAGGTGGGAATGGGGAGCTTGCGGTTCTTGTCGATCCGGACGTAGAGGACCCCGTTCGCGTCGGTCTCGTACTCCAGCCAGGCGCCCCGGTTGGGGATAACGGTGGCGGAGTAGAGGTGGCGGCCGGTCTTGTCCACCGTCTCGTCGTAGTATACCCCCGGCGAGCGCACCAACTGGGAGACCACCACGCGCTCCGCCCCGTTGATGACGAAGGTGCCGGACTCGGTCATCAGGGGGAAATCCCCCATAAAGATTTCGCTCTCTTTTATTTCGCCCGTCTCGGTGTTGTAAAGCCTTGTGAGCACGCGCAGGGGGGCGGCGTAGGTGGCGTCGCGCTCTTTGCACTCGGAGACGGTGTATTTGGGTTTCTCGTCGTAGCGGTAATCGACAAAATCCAGTACAAGATTCCCGGTGTAGTCGGTGATCGAGGACATCTCCCGGAATACCTCCCGCAGGCCCTCGTCCCAGAACCACTTGTAGGAATTTTTCTGGATCTCGATCAGGTTGGGCATATCGATGACTTCGTCGATTTTCGAGAAAGTCATGCGTTTGTTGTTCCCGAACATGACCGGCTTTACCATGTCGTCCGTCCGTTTCGGCATTAAACCCCACACTCCTTATATAAATCACGACACGCCGGGGCGGCCCCCGGAAAGGATAGCGACCCGCCGATAACCCCGGGAACAGCCCGCCGTATCCCGCTCGGAAGCCGCCTCAACCGGCGGTTTTACCCGCCCCCAAAGACGCTCTCCCGCCAAAAAAGGCGCATATTCCCTCATTATCCGCAACTTGTTATTATACACCGCCCGGCGGGGGTTGTCAAGAAAAATTTTGAATTATCTGAAAATTCACGTTATAAGTCGGGTTTCTCTGTATCTCAGGGGGGATTTGCTATCTAAATTTGACTAAATGTGTATTGCCGATTCGCCGTATAACCTTTCAAAAAATCCTTGACATTGCCCGCCCGATATGCTATTTTTTGGGGGAAGGGCGGCGGGGTGAAGCTTGCCGCGAATGCTTAAGAAAGAAGGGCTCGCTATGAGGCTAATGTACCTGGGGACGGCGGCGTGCGAGGGCGTCCCCGATCCGTTCTGCAACTGCCGGGTGTGCCGGGACGCGAGGGCCCGAGGAGGGCGCAATATCCGCACCCGCCCGCAGGCGCTCCTGGACGGTAAGATCCTGCTTGACTTCGGCCCCGATACCTACCTGCACGCGCTCCGCTACTCCCTGAACCTCAGTGAAATCGCGGCGGTGCTGATAACTCACCCGCACTTCGACCACTTTATCCCCGACGAGATCAGCTACCTGCCGTACTACGCGCACGGCTGCGGCACCCTGCAGATATACGCCGCCGCCGACACGGTGGAGCTTGCCGCGTCGCGGGATATATCCTACGAGAGAATAGCCTTTCACACCGTCGGGAAGTTCGTCCCGTTCGAGGTTTCGGGCTACCGGGTGACCCCTCTCGCCGCCGACCACGGCCCCCGCGACTCGCTGGTCTACGCGGTGGAGCGGGAGGGCAAGTCTCTGCTTTACCTGCACGATACCGGGATGCTGCCGGAGGAGTCCTGGGACTATCTCTCGCGAATGGACACCCGCTTCGACCTCGTCTCCTACGACTGCTGCGGAGGGCTTCTCAAGTGGGATAACAAGGGGCATATGGCGCTTGAGGGCTGCGCCGAGACCAAGCGCAGGCTCGAGGAAATGGGGCGCGTGTCCGGCTCCACGGCGCACGTTGTGAACCACTTCTCGCACAACTGCGAGGCGTCATACGATGAGATGGTGCCCCGCGCCGCCCGGTACGGCTTCACCGTGTCCTACGACGGGCTGGCGTTGGACTTTTAGGGGGGCGGCGCCGTGAACATTTACAAGGACGCGCTTGAGAGGACCCTCACCGCCGACGACGCCCGCTTCTTGGACGCGATATATTCTCCCCGGGTGGTTGCTGTCCCGGACGACGAGGCGCTCTGCTCCCTTTGCGTGGGCGACGACGGGGAAATACGCTGCTACGGGAGGGTTCCCGGAGGGTACGGAATAGCGGATTCCACGGGCGATACCTCCCGCCCGACGGAGGTGTATTTGTCCTCCCGCGACTGCGGGCTTTCCTGGAAGCGGTACTTCGCGAACCCCCGCGCCCTCGGGCAGGCGGTTAAAAGCCCCTGGTCGGGCAGGTGGCTGAGAGCCGTTTACAATCCTGAACGCCGGCGCGCGGAGGTGCGTATCAGCGAGGGAGGCTTCGACTCCGAGGATTACCGGACGGTTATAGTCCCCGGCGTCACGAAGAGGGCGGTTATCCCGATGCCGCTGGCTCTCAACAGCCGCCGCCGCTGGATCCTGCCGGGCAGCTACACGAGCGACGCGGGCAACCATTCCTTCGTGGCCTACTCCGACGACGACGGGGATTCCTGGCGGGTGACCGACATCCCGCCGACCGAGCGGTTTACCGTCGCGCCGCCGCATCGCAGCCCCCGCTGGGAAAACTCCGGGCTGGAGCCCACCGTGGCGGAGCTGTCGGACGGGAGCCTTATGATGATTTTGCGGACCTCCACCGACTATCATTACGAGTGCCGCTCCTTCGACGCCGGGGAAACTTGGACGAGCCCCCGGCCCACCGCGTTCCACTCCACCCTTACAATGCCCCACTTACTGCGGCTCGACGACCGGCGGCTGCTCTTCTTCTATAACAACACCCGCCCCCTGCCGGAGTTCGACAAGAGCGAGGCGTTCCCTACGCTCAACTCCGACGAGCTCGCGGGGGTCTGGGAGGACGTCTTCACCAACCGCGACGCCAACTGCGTAGCCGTATCCGAGGACGACGGGAGGAGCTGGTTCGGTTTCCGCGAACTCTACCTCAACCCGCTCCGCAACGCCTGCGACTTCAGGAGCTCGGGCGGCAACCGCGCGGGGGGCGACAAGAGCGTTCACCAGTTCCAGGCGCTGGAGCTGCCCCGCGGGAAGGTTATGGTGCACGTCGGGCAGCACAGCCGGCTTCGCAGGGTGCTGATCTTCGATGTCGACTGGCTCTACGAGACCCGCCGCGAGGAGAGCTTCAAGGAGGGTCTGGATGGGGTCTCCACCCACGTTTACGTTAAGAGCATATCCGGGGGGCTGCGGGACGGTCACCCGGGGCACTGCGCCTGGAACCGCACAAACGGGGCGCTGTTGGTCCCCGACCCGGCGGGGGATTTCGGCGAGGTTTTAATGCTGCGCCGCGTCGACGACCCCGCGCTTTATTCCCCGACTCAGGGCGTTGTGTGGAACTTCCCCGCGGCGAAGAGGGGGGAGGTCACCGTGCGCCTCGCGGAGACGGGAGGGATGCGGCTCGCCCTTCTCGACCACTGGATGAACTCCTGCGACGACACCCTGCCCCTCTACGCCGGTGTTTGCCTCGAGCTGCCGGCGTCCGGCGCGGCGGAAATTAAGGTAGCGTTCGACACCGGGGCGGGAGAGGCCAAAGCCACCTCGAACGGGGAGCTGCTCTGTACGCTCCCCTTAAACGGCGCCGCCCCGAACGGCTTCTGCTACCTGCATTTGCAGACTACGAACGCCCCGGGCCATACGCTGGTGCGCTCGCTCAAGGCGGTAAAGTTAGGCTGACGGACGGGCGGGGCACAGCCCTGCTTACACCGGGGAGATAGCTCACCTGTTAAATATTGGAAAGGGGAACCGCTATGTACGGTCTCGTAAATTTTGAGAATATCCGCTCCTTCTGCTACACGAACGCCCACTTGGTGGAGCGCCCGAAAGCTATGGTGCTCGAGCTTCCCGGCCTTAACGGCACGGCTATGACGGAGCGCGACAGCCGCGACGCGGTCGTCTACGCGGAGCACGGGGTGCTGTACGTATTCTGCTACACCAACCCCTGGGCCTGGATGAACCCGCAGACCGTGGCGCTCTGCGACGAGATCGAGGACGCTCTGTTCGCGCATTACTCGCTGCCCGACGACTTCCCCGTTGTGGTGGCGGGAGGGAGTATGGGCGGCCAGCAGTGCTTCATCTACGCCCTGCGTTCCAAGCACACCCCGGTGGCGGCGGTCGCGAACTGCCCCGTCTGCGATATGGTCTACCACGTGAACGAGCGCCCCGATCTGCCGCGCACGATTTACAGCGCGGTTTCCGCTATGCCGGGGACGTTCGAGGAGGCTGTGCGCGCCATTTCCCCACTTCACGTGGCGGAGGAGATGCCCAAAATCCCCTACCGCATATTCCACGCGGACTCCGACCCTGCGGTGTCTATGGAGCACCATTCGGTCCCGTACACCGAGAAGATGCGCTCGCTCGGAGCGGACATCGAGCTTCAGGTAATCCACGGGAGCGGGCACTGCGATCCGGGAGCCGAGGGCGCGTACCGGCTGTTTAAGACTAAGCTTGACTTCGCGCTGGGAAAGTAGTCACGGCTCGCCGTCACCCTGTGCCGGGCGGGCAATCCATACACGCGGCGGTCATCGGGCGGGTAATCAATGCTCGCGGTCGCCCCGCGCCGGTCCGCCCGTTAATATGGCAAGCTCCCTCGCCGCGTCGGGCGGGGGAGCAGCTGTATTCTTATGTGAGCGCGCGGGGGCGCGAGGACGCGCCGGGCAGCCCCGCCGGACATCCTCGCCGGTAGAAGCGCCGTATTCGTACGCGGCGGGGGAGGCGCCCCGTGTTGCTCTGCCGGGGGAATACGCCATACTCTCATATGGCGGCGGACGAACGGGAGGGCGTGTCGGGCGGCACTGTCGGGCAAAACGCTCAATTCCCTTGCCGGCGGGGGAGGACCGCCCCTTAAGCCTTCGAGCGGCTACCCCGCCGGGCAAAATGCTCAATTCCCTTGCCGCCGGGGGAGGACCGCCCCGAACTCCGCGCCGACTATCCCGCTATGCGCGGGGCACGGAAAGCGGCCGCCGCCCCGTAAGGCTGCCCCGAACGGACTTTTCGGCTACGCTCGGGGTACGGAAGGCGACCGCAGCTGCGTTCACACCCGCCCCGCGCTGTCTACCCCGCCGGGAAGAGCCGGCGCCGCAGTTCCAGAATCCTCTCACCGGTGCGTTCCGCCGGGTACTTTGAGTAGCAAAAGTCCTCTCCGAACAGTTCCGCCACGACCGACTCCACGTAGGTTCTGCCGTATTTCGCTTCCGCCGCGTCGAGGGCGCGGACGTCTCTCAGAGCTTCGGCGAAGGTGTGGAGCCGCAGCGAGTCCAGCGGCTCGCCGTGTTTGCCGGGGTAGACCAAAAACGCGTCTCCCGCGACGGCGAAGTAGTCCCCGTCCGTGATGTAGAACGGGTTCACCTCGTGGGTGGAGCACTGCGAGAGCCAGAAGTTGTACCCCCAGTGTAAGAACCCTCCGGCGCGGCCCTTCCACATTTGCGCGCCGATGACCCGCTCCCTGCCGAGCGGCATTGCTATGGCGCGGTTTGACAGCCCCCCGGTGGGAGCGCAGCAGTAGTAGACCCACAGCCCCTCCGGGATCAGCGGGAGAAACCCGTCCGCCTCCGCCGTGACCACGATGGGGCAGGGGCAAAGCCCCTCGGTGTAAAACTCCTTGTGAGAGAGCGCGTCCGCCACGACGCACCCCCGCAGGAGCGGCCGCACGTACTCCGCCGCCGCGCGGTAGGAGTCTATGTTCTCCGGCGAGGGCTCGTCCGAGACGTGGAACACGCACTTATCCTCAAGGCCCAATTCCCGCAGATGTGCCCTTAAATCCGGGAGAAGAGCCTTTAAGAAGCCCCGGTACTCTTCTCCCATAGCGGGGGTGTCCCAGCCGAACACGCGCCTGTACTCCCCGTCCGCCGTGGCCATAATTTTGGGCGCCGCCTTCGATCCCCACTGGGTAAAGAGGTGGGGCATCTCGAAGTACTCCATCCCGCACCGCTTCGCCATCTCTATGAAGCGGTCGAGTTTGCCGTAGCCGAAGCTCCATTCGCCGCCGTCCCGCCTCGCGTCAAGCAGCTGCACGGTGAGCCGCTCCCCGCCTATGGCGGTGTCGAGAGCCGGGGTGAACAGCGGGGTGAGTATCATATTGTTGCCGTTCTCGGCGGCGACGCGGATGTAGTTTTCCATAATGCGGAAGTGCTCGTCCGAGAGCGGCTCGACCTCGTACCACTGGGCGAGGCAGTCCGCGTGGATCCACTGCGTGACGACTATTCTTTGCGGGGGGAGCTCCTCACCCAAGAGCCGCATCCCGACCGAGGCGGACGCTATGACGGCGCCCTCCGCCTTAAAATCCGTCCTTACGGTGTACTCCCCGGCGGGCGCGGCGGCGGACTCCACCTCCACCCGGATCAGCGCCAGTCCCCGCGCGGGGACGCGGATTTCCCTCCCACCCGTCACCGGGAGGAGAATGTCGGGGTACAGCCCCGGCTCCTTGCTGATGTAGTCGTCGTCGTCCACGTCGGGCGGACAGGGGAGCCGCACCGGGACGCTTTCCACGGTGTAGACCCGCGTATCGAAGCCGGGAGCGGGGTCGCCCGCTTTGTCGAGCACCTCGACGGATAGCGAGCATATCTGCTTTGTCCCGTCCCCGCCGTCCCCTTCGCACGCCGCGATGTGGAACGCGTACGGCTCCCCCCGAAATACGGGGTAGGGGGAGAGGGCCGTCAGCGCGTCAAAGCTGTCCGCGAGTCCGGGCTTATCGAGCGGAGAGATGATTTTTACTTTCATAGCGCGGTCTCCTTTTTTCGGCGAGACGGATCCCCCGAAGAGAAATTACCCGTGAAATCCGGCGCCGGGTATGGTATAATGCACTTATCACATTAGCGGGGAGAGAGTCTTATGTACGAGATAAAACTGCGCATTCACAGCGAGGACGAGCTGTACAGCCCCTACGACGAGACCCGCCGCACGCTGAACAGCGACGTCGCCGACTATTTATCCGAGCAGTATTCCAAGAAGGAGATACGCGACGAGATCCTGCTAAAGGTCAAGTGCGACACCCCCGTGTCGTATGAGCGGGTGCGCGACGCGTTCCGCGAGCTGATCCAGGAAAAGGAGACCCAGGCGGCGAACCAGAAGCGGCTCAACCGTCTAAAGCAGATATGGCTCTTCGCCATCGGCGTCGTGTTCGTGGCGGCGGCGATACTGCTGGAGGGAGTTGTCCGTGCTATTCCGGTGGAGCTGATGTCCATTGTCGGCTCCTTCGCGGTGTGGGAGGCGACCAACATATGGATTGTGGAGAACCCCCGCGCCAGGATCACCAAGCGCACGATACGGAAGCTCCGCGACACGAAAATCCTGATTGACGCGCCGGAGCGCCCGCCCCAAAACGCGTAGCCCGGGGGTGGCGGTCCCTCTTAAAACGCCTCGACAATGACCCCTTTGGGGCAGTTTTTCGCGCATTCCCCGCAGCCCGCGCATTTGCCCGGCTCAATGACCGCCACGTTCCCGTCGAGGTAAACGGCGTTCTGCGGGCAGACTTTGGCGCACTTCCCGCAGGCGATGCAGCTGACCTTGCAGGCTTTGTTCGCCGCCGCGCCGCGGTCGCGGTTGGAGCAGCGGACACGGTAGCGCTCGGTGACGGGCACTAAAGAGATCAGCTTTTTGGGACAGGCGGCGACGCATTTCCCACAGGCGACGCAGAGACTTAAATCCACCGAGGCGAGACCGTTCCCGACGGTTATCGCCCCGTACTCGCAGGAGGCGGCGCAGTCGCCGAGCCCCAGGCACCCGTAGCGGCAGCTGAGGGCCCCGGCGTAGAGCATATTCGCCGCGGCGCAGGATTTGATCCCGGAGTATTCGGCGGTTCTTTCGGTGTTGTCGCAGCCCCCGGCGCATTTAACCTCCGCCGCGAGCCGCTCGCCCGGCTCCACCGTGACGCCCAGGATTTCCCCGATTTTGGCGGCGGTTTCCGCCCCTCCCGGTCTGCAGAGATTTGGCTCGCACTCTCCCTTTACCACGGCGGCGGCGTACCCGTCGCACCCGCTGTAGCCGCACCCTCCGCAGTTCGCGCCCGGAAGCGCGTCCCTTACCTTGTCGACCCGCTCGTCGCTCGGCACCGCCATCACGGTGGACGCGACGGCGAGCCCCAGCCCCGCTATAAGGCCAATCGCCAACACTATTATAATCGGCAGCAGCAGCTCCATTCCCCGCCTCCTACACTATCCCGGCGAAGCCCAGGAACGAGAGCGCCGCTATAGACGCGGATATAAGCGTTATGGGCAGCCCCTTGAGAAACTTCGGTATGTCGGAGGACTCCAGCCTCATCCGCACGCCGGAGAAGAGGAAGAGCGCCAACATAAACCCCAGCCCCGCTCCGAGGGCGTTGAATATCGCCTGCACGAAGGTGTAGCCCTTGGTGAAGTGGAGCATTGTGATGCCGAGCACCGCGCAGTTGGTGGTGATCAGCGGGAGGTAAATCCCCAGCGAGGAGTACACCGGCGGCAGGAACTTTTTAAGCACTATCTCCACCAACTGCACCAGCGCCGCTATCACGAGGATGAACACGACCGTCTGCAGGTACTCCAGCCCGTGCGGGACAAGCAGGTAAGCATAGAGCGGGTAGGTCACGAGCGTGGCAAGCAGCATTACGAACAGCACCGCTACGCTCATACTCATAGCTGTGTTGAGCCGCTTTGAGACCCCCAAAAACGGGCATATCCCGAGGAATTTGGAGAGCACCATATTCTCGGTCAGTATCCCCGCGAGGAGAATGCCGAGCAGTCCCATTATTCGCTCACCTCCGCGCTGGCGTTTTCACACCCGGAGCAGCCCTCGCAGCCCGCGCAGCCGACCTTCTCGGCGGGTTTGCGCCCGGTCCGGACCGCTATGGCGTTAGTTACGGCGACCACCACGCCGAATACGAAGAACCCTCCCGGCGGCAGGATCATAATCAGCATAGGGTTGGCGGAGAGGGGGGTGTTCAGCCCGAAGAAGGTCCCCGCGCCGAGAAGCTCTCTGACGGTGCCTATCACCGTGAGTGCGGCGGTGAAGCCCGCGCCCATACCGATCGCGTCGAGCACCGAGAGCAGCGGCCCGTTCTTGGAGGCGAACATCTCCGCCCTCGCTAAGATTATGCAGTTGACCACGATAAGCGGGAGGTAAATCCCCAGCGCCTTATCGATTTCCGGGAGAAACGCCTTCACCAACATCTGCACCACGGAGACGAACCCCGCTATGATGGTGATGAACGCCGGAATGCGTATCTTATCCGGAATCACGTTGCGCAGCAGGGAGATGACGAAGTTCGAGCCTATTAACACCAACGTCGCGGCGAGGCCCATTCCTATCCCGTTAACTGCGGCCGTGGTAATGGCCAGCGTGGGGCAGGTGCCGAGGACGAGCCTCAGCGTGGGGTTCTCGTTCAGCAGCCCGTTGGTGAGGGTCTTAAGCTTTTCACCCTTCACTTTGACGACCCTCCTTTAATCTTTCCAAATAATTCCAGCGAGAGGTTGACAGCCCTCGTCACCGCTTTCGAGGTGATTGTCGCGCCCGTCACCGCGACTATATCCCCCTCGCCCGGCTTCCCGACGGTGAGGGGTTTACTTTTGCCCGCGAACTGCTCGGTGAAGGAGGGCTTGGCGGCGTTTTGCCCCAGTCCCACCGTTTCGGAGGTCGCGTCTAAGATTTCCACCGCGAGGATCTTCCCGTCCGCGCCGACCCCGGTCATCACCGAGACCGCCCCGCCGTAGCCGTTCTCCTCCAGAGTGAAGATGTACCCGGCTGTCCCGCCGTCCTTTTCCGCCTTATAATAAGCGTACTCTTCGCCGTTTAGCGTGACGGTGCCCGTCGTGTACCCGTCCGCCGGCAGGACGCGCCGCATAGCCTCGTCGCGGGTGCGCTCCTCGAGGGCGGCTATGGGCTCCTCCGTGACCGAGTTTGTAAGCGCTAAGGCTGCCGAGACCACGAGGCAAATCACCGCCAAGACCAGCGTGGGCTTGCCTATTTCCTTCCACTTGCTCATTTCCCCGCGCCTCCAAACGGTTTCGGTCTCGTGAGCCTGTTGATGTGCGGGGTGAGCAGGTTCATCAGCAGGATGGAGAACGACACGCCCTCGTCCAAGTTCCCGAAGTAGCGTATCACGAAGGTTATAGCCCCGCAGCCGGCGCCGAATATCAGCTTGCCGGTGAGGGTGTAGGGGGAGGTCACATAGTCGGTCGCCATAAAGATTGCCCCTATGAGCAGCCCCCCGCCGCACACGGCCCTCAGCACGTCCCCTCCCGTCACGGCGGTGAGCAGCGCGACCGTCCCCACGAAGGTGAGGGGTATCGCGGGGTTAATCACCCGGCGTATAAGGAGGTAAAGCCCCCCGGCGAGGAGCATCAGCGAGCAGGTTTCGCCTATGCACCCCCCGTGCAGGCCCAGAATGAGTTCCCTCGCGGTGTATTCCCCGCCGGCGAGAGGGGTCGCGGAGGTTACCGCGTCAAGGGAGGAGCTTCTCCAGGCGAAAGGCTCCACCCAGTTGGTCATAGCGGCGGGGAAGGAGACCATCAGCACAATTCGCGCGGTGATGGCGGGGTTGGCGAAGTTCTGCCCCAGCCCGCCGAACATCTGCTTCGGCACGATTATGGCTATCGCGCCGCCCAGAGCCGCCATCCAGAGCGGTATGGTGGGCGGCAGGTTCAGCCCCAACAGCAGCCCCGTGACCAGCGCGGAGCAGTCCCCCAGCGAGTTGGGCTTGCGGCAAATCAGGTTCCAAAGCAGCTCGCTGAACACGGACGCGGCGAGGGTCACGGCGAGCACCAGCGCGGCCCGGGGGCCGAAGTACACTACGCCCATCACGGCGGCAGGCGAGAGGGCTATCAGCACGTCCGCCATAATGCCTCGGGTGGAGTCCGGCCCCCGTAAATGCGGTGAGGGGGAGAGCGTCAATCCGTCCATTTTTCTGTTCATTCCCCCTTTATTTGGCGTTTTTCAGTATGGATTTCGCGAGGCGCATAGTCTGGGTCAGCTCGCGTTTGGAGGGGCAGACGTAGGCGCAGCAGCCGCATTCGAGGCACTGAGCGACCCCGAGCTCCGCCAGCGAGCCCGCGTCCTTGGCCGCGACGGCGTGCTGGATTTCCATAGGAAGTAAGCTCATCGGGCAGGCGGCGGCGCACCTCCCGCAGCGGATACACGGGCGCTCGGGCGGCTCTCTCCAGCGTTTGCCGAGGAACAGCACCGCGTTGTTGTATTTAAGAATAGGGCTGTCCTCGCCCGCCACGGCAATGCCCATCATAGGCCCTCCGTAGAGTATCTTGCGCGGCGGCGCGGTGTACCCCCCGCAGTACTCCACGATGTCGGAAATCGCCGTGCCTATGGGCACCCTTAAGTTGTGAGGAGCGGCTATGCAGTCCCCCTCGACGGTTACGCGCTTGTGGGTGAGCGGCATCCCGGTCTTAATATACCTATATAAGAATGCCACGCTGGTGACGTTCATCACGAGGCACCCGGCGTCGGCTGGCAACTGCCCCGGGGCGAGCCGGCGGCCCGTCGCGCTGTAGATAAGCACCTTCTCCGCTCCCTGCGGGTACCGGGATTTGAGCTTCATCACCTTGACGGTGTCGTCGCTGTCCCGCCTGTCCGCCGCGACCGAGAGCAGCGCGTCGAAGGCCTTGGGCTTGTTGTTCTCCACGGCTATGAACACGCGGTCGATGTTCATCAGCTCTTTTATCAGGTAAACCGCGTTCAGGATGTCGTCCGTACTCTCCATTATCTCGCGGTAGTCGGCGGTGATAAACGGCTCGCACTCCGCCGCGTTGACTATGAGGGTATCGAGCTTCACACCCTGCTTGGGGCGCAGCTTTATATGAGCGGGAAATCCGGCTCCGCCGAGCCCCACCAGCCCCGACGCCCTTGCCGCCGCGGCCAACTCTTCCGCGTTTGTGACGGTGGGAGGGGCAAGCGCCGGGTCGGGAGTGTCGGCTCCGTCGCTGTCTATCACCACGGCGTCGCAGGTCTCGCCGGACGTCATCCGGAAGGGGCGGACTTCGCGTACCGTCCCCGACACGCCGGAGTGAATGGGCGCGCTCACGGTCTGCTCGCTCTCACCTATAAGTGAGCCGGCGTATACCCGGTCGCCTTTCTTAACGGTAGGGCGGCAGGGCGCGCCTATGTGCTGCCTCATAGGGATTACGACGGCGCTCGGGGTGGGGAAGTCCTCCGTCGCGAGCTCCGCCGCCGCTTTGTAATGCGGCACTCTCACCCCGCCGTGGATTTTCGCCACGGGCCCCACGGGTCTCTCTTTTACTTCCGGCAATAACGGCACCTCCCTTGCTGACGGGTTAATTATACGCCATTGTTTGGGAGATTTCAAGGGGGTAAGGTGAAAAGGTCGCCGGTTTTCAGGGGGCGGGAGGCAACCGGTGCATTTTTGGTTGACCCGTCCGGGTTGGCGCCCAAACGGTGCCCTGGCGCCCGGCCCCGATTAGGCTCCGGCGGGCGCTCAGTTGAGCCTTCAGCCCCCAGCCTCCGGTAATCATCCCGTCTCCCGGCTCCCGGACAAGCCCTCAGCTCCCGGACAAGCACCCGGCTCCCGGACAAGCACCCGGCCCCCGGTCAGGCTCCCGGACGCTCCCCCGGCGGTCGACCCCGCCCCCAAGCTCGCTTCTGGCTCTCGCCACCCGGGTTCGCCCTCGGCTCCCCGGCTCCCGGCGGTCGGCTCCCGGCTCT
>CAYOSS010000021.1:16257-23542 GCA_964406705.1 uncultured Eubacteriales bacterium | reverse complement strand
GCCAAAAGCAGAGGGGACCGCCGCGCCCGTCGGCGAAGAGAAGAAAAGCGGACACCGTTCCCCAGCTCAGCTGGGAATAACTGGAAAGCTACCCTCGCGCGGCGAGAAGAGAGCAACGGGGACGGCCGAACCCAGACCCCCCTCCCCCAGATATAGCCTCTTCAGATACGGCTTTCCCATAATGGAGCCCCCGGATATGGGAAACCGGTCACAAATAAATACTGATAATCAGATACCGATCAATCAAATACTGAATAATACAATACGTAACATAATATATCACACACTCGCTTTTTCTCGCCCCGTAGCTCTTGACACGCCCCCCACGATTATGGTAAAATAAAAGCGGTGATAAATTGTCCGCCGCCCTACGAGGAAAGTCCCCGGGACCCGGTTTACAAAAAGGAGGTCGCCCATGCGATTTTACCCCGATATGGAGGAGCTGAAGCCCTACGCCGAGGCGGGCTACAAGGTGGCGCCCGTCTGCTGCGAGATGTACTCCGACAGCCTGACGCCGATAGCCGCGCTGCGAATTCTAAAGGGCAGGTCCCGGCACTGCTATATGCTGGAGTCCGCGAAGCCGCAGGAGCACTGGGGGAGGTACACGTTTTTGGGGTACGAGCCCTCGCTCAGCTTCTCCTGCCTCGACGGGGAAATGATAGTGGACGGGATCCCCGTTCCGGGGCGGGACCCGGCGGCGTATTTACGGATACTCCTGCGGCGCTACACGAGCCCCCGCATAGCGGGTATGCCGCCGTTTACCGGGGGGCTGGTGGGGTACTTCGCGTATGATTATATAGCTTACAGCGAGCCGAGTTTGCGCATTCCCGTGCCGGACAGCGAGAACTTCCGCGACGTGGACTTAATGCTTTTCGACAAGGTGATAGCCTTCGACAACCTGCGGCAGAAGATTATCCTTATCGCGAACGCGAACCTCCGCGACCTTCCGGCGGGCTACGAAAAGGCCAGGGAGGACCTCCTCGCTATGCGTTCCCTCCTGCTCGAGGGGGCCCCCGCGCCGGACGAGCCGGGGCGGCTTCGCGGAGACGTCACCGCGCTGTTCAGCGAGGACGAGTACTGTCAAATGGTGGAGCGGGCGAAATATCACATCAGAGAAGGCGACATCTTCCAGATAGTGCTGTCCAACCGGCTTTCCGCGCCCTTCGAGGGGAGCCTGCTCAACACTTACAGGGCGCTGCGCACGGTGAACCCCTCGCCCTATATGTTTTACCTCTGCGGCACGGACGTGGAGGTGGCGGGGGCGTCCCCCGAAACTCTGGTGAAGCTCGAGGACGGGACGCTCCACACTTTCCCCTTGGCGGGGACACGCCCGAGGGGGAGCAACGAGGAGGAGGACTCCCGCTTCGAGGCGGAGCTTTTGGCGGACGAAAAGGAGCTCGCCGAGCACAATATGTTGGTTGATTTGGGCCGCAACGACCTCGGCAGGGTGAGCGAGTTCGGCAGCGTGCGGGTGGAGAAGCTGCGGGAGATCCAGCGCTACTCCCACGTGATGCACATAGGCTCCACGGTGCGCGGGAGGCTGCGCGAGGGGCTGGACGCGTTCGACGCGATAGCCGCCGTGCTGCCCGCCGGAACGCTCTCCGGCGCGCCGAAAATCAAAGCCTGCGAGCTGATAGCGCGGCTGGAGCACAACAAGAGGGGCATATACGGCGGCGCCGTCGGGTACATCGATTTTACGGGAAATATGGATACCTGCATCGCCATTCGCATAGCCTACCAGAAGAACGACCGCGTCTTTGTGCGGAGCGGGGCGGGCATAGTGGCGGATTCCGTCCCGGAGAGGGAGTACACGGAGTGCGTCAACAAGGCGAGAGCCGTCCTGCAGGCGCTGCGCGACGGGGAGGAGGAGCTATGATCCTTCTGATCGACAATTACGACAGCTTTTCCTACAACCTCTACCAGCTGATCGGCGGGATAGATCCCGATGTGCGGGTGGTCCGCAACGACGCCGTCGGCGCGGAGGATATCTTGCGGCTCGCTCCCCGCAGGATCGTGATTTCCCCCGGACCGGGCCGCCCGGCGGATGCGGGTGTGTCCGAGGCGGCGGCGCTGCTCGGCGATAAGATCCCGGTGCTCGGCGTCTGCCTGGGGCACCAGGCGATATGCGAGGCGTACGGGGGCCGGGTGACCTACGCCAAGACCCTTATGCACGGCAAACAGTCGCCGGCGCGGCTCGACCTCTCCTGCCCGATATTCGAGGGCTGTCCCGAGACCGCCCTTGTGGGCAGGTATCACTCTCTCGCGGCGGAGGAAGAGACACTCCCGCCCTCATTAGTCGTTACCGCGCGGACGGAGGACGGCGAGGTTATGGCGGTGCGGCACAAGAGCTACCCGGTGTACGGGGTGCAGTTCCACCCGGAGTCGATTTTGACCCCGGACGGGGAGCGGATAATGAGGAACTTCTTAGGAAAGGCGGACGACGAACTATGATTAAGCAGGCCACCGAGAAAATCGTGAACAAGCTGGATCTATCCTACGACGAGGCCTACGCCGTGATGAACGAGATTATGAGCGGCGAGACCTCCCCCACCCAGAACGCGGCGTTTCTGGCGGCGCTGTCCACCAAGAGCGCCCGTGCCGAGACCTCGGACGAGATAGCGGGGTGTGCCGCCGCTATGCGGGAGCACGCGACCCCCGTCGAGACGGGCCGCGACGTCCTCGAGATCGTGGGCACCGGGGGGGACGGGGCGAAGAGCTTCAACATCTCCACCACGGCGGCTTTGGTCGCGGCGGCTGGAGGGGTGCCGGTCGCGAAGCACGGCAACCGCGCCGCCTCCTCCAACTGCGGCACGGCGGACTGCCTGGAGGCCTTGGGGGTCAACATAAATCAGGACCCGGACCTCTGCCGCTCGCTGTTGGACGAGGTCGGGATATGCTTCTTCTTCGCGCAGAAGTACCACTCTTCTATGAAGTATGTCGGGGCAATCCGCAAGGAACTGGGCTTCCGCACGGTGTTCAATATCTTAGGACCCCTCACCAACCCCGCCCGCCCCGCTATGCAGCTGCTCGGCGTCTACGACGAGTACCTTGTGGTCCCCCTCGCGAACGTGCTTACGGGGCTGGGGGTGCGTCGCGGAATGGTGGTCTACGGCAGGGACAAGTTGGACGAGATTTCGCTTTCCGGCGAGACCGCCGTCTGCGAGTTCCGCGACGGCTGGTTCAAGACCTACATCGTTAAGCCCGAGGACTTCGGCCTTTCCCGCTGCCGCAAGGAGGACCTTCGGGGCGGCACCCCGGCCGAGAACGCCGCCATCACAAGGGCGGTTCTCGCGGGCGAGAAGGGCCCTCGCCGCGACACGGTGCTGCTAAACGCCGGAGCGGCCCTCTACATCGCGGACAAAGCCGAAACGCTGGCGGCCGGCGTGGATCTCGCCGGGAGGATAATCGACTCCGGCGCCGCGACGGAAACTCTGGATAAGTTCGTGAAACTCAGCAACCGGGGCGGAGATAAGGCTTGAGCGTCTTAGATGAGTTAGGCGCGGCTGCGAGGGCCCGCGTAGAAGCGGCGGAGAAGCTTCGCCCGCTCGCCGGGGTAAGGGCCGAGGCCCTCTCGCGGGAAAGGGGGGATTTCCCCTTCGGAAAGGCTCTCGCAAAACCGGGGCTGTCGTTCATCTGCGAGTGCAAGAAGGCGTCGCCCAGCAAGGGGGTCATTTCCCCGGATTACCCGTACTTGCAGATCGCCGGGCAGTACGAGGCGGCGGGAGCGGACGCGGTGTCGGTGCTCACCGAGCCCACGCGCTTTTCGGGGGATATGGAGCACTTACGCGCCGTCGCGGGCAGAGTCAAAATCCCGGTGCTCCGCAAGGACTTCACCGTCGACCCGTATATGATTTACGAGGCCAAGAACGCCGGCGCGGCGGCGGTGCTGCTCATATGCGCCCTGCTCGACGAGCCGGCGCTCCGGGAGTATCTCTCGGTATGCGAGGCGTTGGGGCTTGACGCCCTTGTGGAAGCGAGAGACGAGCGTGAGATAGAAGCCGCTCTGCGCTGCGGGGCTAAAATTGTGGGCGTCAACAACCGCGACCTGCGGGACTTCTCCGTAGATGTCTCCCACGCCGAGAAATTGCGCCGTCTGGTGCCGCCGGGCGTGCTCTTTGTGGCGGAAAGCGGGATCAACTCCCCCGCCGACACCGCCGTCCTGCGGGAAATCGGCGCGGACGCCGCCTTGGTCGGGGAGGCTATGATGCGCGCGAGCGACAAGACCGCCAAGCTGCGGGAGCTGCGGGGCGAGCCCGATGACTAAGATCAAGATTTGCGGCCTGCGCCGCGAGGAGGACATCGCTCTCGTGAACCGCCTGCGCCCGGAGTATATCGGCTTCGTATTGGTCCCCGGGCGGCGCAGGGCTGTGACGCGCGAGGTGGCGGCGCGGTTGAAAAAGCTTCTCGACCCAGGCATTACCGCCGTGGGGGTGTTTATAGACGAATCCTTGGCGGCGGTGGAGGAGCTGCTCGGAAGCGGCGTTATAGACGCGGCGCAGCTGCACGGCGGCGAGAGCGAGGAGTATGTCGCGGAGCTTAGAGCGCGGACGGGGAAGCCCGTTATAAAGGCATTCATATTGGGCGGGGGGCGCGACCCGGGCGGGACGGTGGCGGCGGCGAACCGCAGCCCGGCCGATTGTATCCTGCTCGACGGCGGGACGGGCGGGGGCAAACCCTTCGACGAAAACCTGTTAAGCGGCGTTACCCGCCCGTATTTCTTGGCGGGGGGGCTGGACCCGCAAAACGTGGCGGGAGCCGTGGCGCGTCTTAACCCCTACGCGGTGGACGTCAGCAGCGGCGTCGAGACGGACGGAGTAAAGGACCCGGGGAAGGCTGCCGCCTTCGTCCGGGCGGTACGCGGGGAGGAAACAGACAGATGAGCAACACAAAAGGGCGGTTCGGCATACACGGCGGGCAGTACATCCCGGAAACCCTTATGAACGCCGTGATTGAGCTGGAGACCGCTTACAACAATTACAGGGACGACCCCGATTTCCGCCGGGAGCTGTCCGAGCTGCTGCGCGAGTACGCGGGGCGCCCGTCCCGGCTGTACTACGCGGCCAAGATGACGAAGGACCTCGGCGGGGCGAAAGTTTACCTCAAGCGAGAGGACCTCAACCACACGGGCGCGCACAAGATCAACAACGTCTTGGGGCAGGCGCTCTTAGCCAAAAGAATGGGCAAGACCCGCCTGATAGCGGAGACGGGAGCGGGCCAGCACGGGGTCGCGACCGCCACGGCGGCGGCCCTTTTCGGTATGGAATGCGTCATCTTTATGGGGGAGGAGGACACCCGGAGGCAGGCGCTCAACGTCTACAGGATGCGGCTCCTCGGGGCGACGGTGGTCCCGGTCACCACCGGCACGGCGACGCTTAAGGACGCCGTGTCCGAAGCGATGCGCGAGTGGACGCGCCGCATTTCGGATACGCATTACTGCCTGGGCTCGGTTATGGGCCCCCACCCGTTCCCCACCATAGTGCGGGACTTCCAGGCGGTGATCTCCGAAGAGATCAAGCAGCAAATGCTGGAGAAGGAGGGGCGGCTGCCCGACGCGGTTCTCGCCTGCGTGGGCGGGGGCTCCAACGCCATAGGGAGCTTTTACCATTTTTTGGAGGATAAGCAGGTCCGGCTGATCGGCTGCGAGGCGGCGGGCAGGGGCATTGACACCGCCGAGACCGCCGCGACCGTCAACACCGGGCGCGAGGGGATCTTCCACGGGATGAAGTCCTACTTCTGCCAGGACGAGTACGGGCAAATCGCCCCGGTCTACTCAATATCGGCGGGGCTGGATTACCCCGGGGTGGGCCCGGAGCACGCCTACCTCCACGACACCGGGCGGGCGGAGTATGTCGCCGTGACGGACAACGAGGCGGTGGAGGCGTTCGAGTACCTCTCTCGCACCGAGGGGATAATCCCCGCCATCGAGTCCGCGCACGCCGTCGCCCACGCGATGAAGCTGGCTCCCGCCCTGCCGCGGGACAAGATACTCGTGGTGACGCTCTCGGGGCGCGGGGACAAGGACTGCGCCTCGGTCGCCCGTTACAGAGGGGAGAATATCAGTGAGTAGCATATCTGAAGCGTTCGGGCGGGGCAAGGCGTTCATCCCGTTTATCACCTGCGGGGACCCGGATCTCGCCACCACGGAAGAGGCGGTCAAGGCCGCCGTCGCGAACGGCGCCGCCTTAGTGGAGCTGGGTATACCCTTCTCCGACCCCACGGCGGAGGGGCCCGTCATACAGAGCGCGAGCGCGAGGGCCCTCGCCGGCGGGGTCACCACGGATAAGATATTCGCCTTTACCGAAAAGCTGCGTCGGGAGGTTTCCGTGCCGCTCACCTATATGACATATGCCAACGTGGTGTTCTCATACGGCACGGAGCGTTTTCTTTCGCGTTGCCGGGACGTGGGCGTGGAAGGGCTTATCCTCCCCGACGTGCCCTACGAGGAAAAGGAGGAGTTCGCCCCCGCCTGCCGGGAGTACGGGGTGGATTTGATCTCCCTGATAGCCCCCACCTCCGCCGACCGCGCCGCTATGATCGCGAGGGACGCGGCGGGGTACATCTACGTCGTATCGAGCCTCGGCGTCACGGGCGTGCGCGGGGAGATCACCACCGACTTAGCGCCTATGATCGCCACCATCCGCGAGAACACCGACGTCCCCTGCGCGATAGGCTTCGGGATCTCCACACCGGAGCAGGCGAGACGGATGGCGTCCCTCGCGGACGGGGTGATTGTGGGCTCCGCCATAGTGAAGCTGCTGGAGCGGTACGGCGCCGTCGCGCCGGAGCATATCGGAGAGTATGTCAGGTCTATGACAGAAGCGATGAAGGGGTTGTAGGGAGGAGCCCCCGAAGCGGGGCTGACTTGATTTTCATATAGCAAGATACTAGTAGCCGGGGCTTCCCAAAAGCCTCGGCTTTTCCTATGCCCGGACGGGTCCGGGGAGGCGCGCTCTCTCGGCTAAGCGATCCTCCGTTTTCCACTGCGAGCCGGTCAAGGCGGTGTGCAAACGGAGGACGCCACCCCGCTCGCGACCCGCCGGGCAACGCGGATTCCGAAAAGCCGCGAGCCATTCAAAACCGCTCAGACCCCGGATCCCCGGACTCCGCGAAAACCGACTTCGTATCAGCTGGATCGGCTTACGGGTGCACTCGGGTTCCTGTACCCCGGAAAATTTTCAAAAATCTTCAAAAAAAGACTTGACAAGGGGCGCCCCCCCCCCCCCCCACGACAAAAAAAAGAGTGATAGTGTGTGTGGGGGGGCGGCGGGCGGGGGCGGGGGGGGGG
>CAYOSS010000021.1:0-16247 GCA_964406705.1 uncultured Eubacteriales bacterium | reverse complement strand
AAAATTTTCAAACATCATCAAAAAAAGACTTGACAAGCCCCCCCCCCCCGATATATAATATAGAACTGAGCCTCAGGGTAGAGCGTCGCCGTGTGCGCCGCCGGGACGCGGGGGCGCGGCGTAAACGGAGCGGCGGGGCGCCGCCCGTTTGTCTCCGGGGGACGCGCACAGCCGCGGACAAGCCGCCGGGGCGCCGGAACGCCAGGAGCGTTAATTGCCGGGCTGTGTGTATGTCGCGAGGATGTGTCATCCGGGCGCCGGAACGCCGTGCTGACAAGTCGCCGAGCGCCGGAACGCTTCGGGCGCGTTACAGTGCCGCCGGGGCGCCGCGCGGGGGGATCGGTTGCCCCACTCGGAGCGGCGGGGTATCGCTGCGGCGCGAGGGCTGAGGCACCGTCCCGTTTGAGCTGTACGCGGGTCCGGATACGTGGGCGTTTTCGCGGTGTGGGCATATGTCGCCGGAATGCCTTATCCGCGTTGTCGCCGGGGTTGCCGCCGGCAGACCGTCCGTAGTAAGCGGGATTGCCGCCGCCGGGGGCGCGGTTTTACCCGCTCGGCCGCCGGGGTTTCCGCCAACGGGCTACCCGCAAGGAGCGGGGAAGAGAGAGCGGCCGGGAGCGGCAATCAGCGGGGGTTTGCCGCCGGCAGACCGCCCGCTCGGAAGTGACGGAGCGCCGCCGGGGGTCGCCATAACCGCTTGGCCGCCGGAGATTGCCGCCAACAAGTCGCCCGCAATGAGCGCGGACGCCGTCGCCGGGGGCGCAGTCTTACCCGCTCGGCCGCCGGTCGTCGCGGGGCTCGCGGAGCGTTGCCGTTCGCCGGTCGGCGCGGATCTCTCGAGGACGCCGCCGCTCGCCGGGCGGGGACGGGTATATCAAAATAACGGAGGTCGGAGCGCGGTGGTACTCGCGATTTTCGGGGCCGGGGGCCTCGGCAGGGAAGTCCTTGAGACGGTGAACAGCCTTCAGCGGGCGCGGCAGCGCTGGGAGAGCGTCTTTTTCGTGGTGGACACCCCGGAGGGGGACCCCGGGCGCGCGGTGCGGGGAGTGCCCGTGCGGGAGTTCGCCGAGTTTACGGCGGCGTTCCCGCCGGAGGGGTGCGAGTTTGTCATAGCTCTCGGGGAGCCGGTGTACCGGGAGAAGCTGTTCCGCGAGGTCAAGGAGAGGGGCTACCCGCTCGCGACGATAGTCCACCCGGGCGCGTCCGTCGCGGCAAGCGCCAAGCTCGGCGAGGGGGTCGTGGTGCAGGAGTTCGCCGGGGTGGGCCCGGATACCTCTCTCGCCGATAACGCCTTTATACAGCCCTTCGCGGTCGTCGGGCATGATTCCACGGTGGGGAGAAGCTCGGTTTGCTCGACCTACGCCGGGGTGATGGGCAACTGCCGCATCGGCGACAGGACTTATCTCGGCGTACACGTCGCGGTGCGTGAGAAGACAAACGTCGGCAGCGACAGCATAATCGGTATGGGCTCTATGGTCCAGCGGGACATCCCCGACAACGTCATAGCGATGGGCAACCCCGCGAGGCCTATGAAGCATAAGGACGACAGCCGGGTTTTCGGCTGAAGGGGGGCGGCGAATGACGGGTTTTACTACGGAGGAGTTGGCCGACGAAATATACCACCTGTCCCTCGAGATGGCGCTCGGGGCGGGAGCCGCCGGCTCTCACGTGGGAGGGAGCCTTTCGGCGGTGGAGATATTCGCGGTGCTCTACGGCGAGGTGCTGCGCTACGACCCGGGCGACCCTCTCTGGGACGGGCGCGACCGCTTTATCGCGAGTAAGGCGCACTGCGTCCTCTCGCACTTCGCGGCGCTCTCCCTCGCGGGGTACTTTCCCGCCGAGCAGCTCGGCAGCTTCCGCGAGAACGGCGGGCTGCTCTGCGGCCACCCCTATAACCCCGCTATAGGGCTCGAGTATTCCGGCGGGAGCCTCGGTATGGGGCTTTCCGTGGGCGTGGGGATGGCCCTCGCCGCGAAGAAGTCCGGCAAGACACACGGCGTATACGTCTTAGTCGGGGACGGGGAGCTCAACGAGGGCTCCTGCTGGGAGGCGTTTATGTGCGCCAACCAGTATAATCTCGACAATTTAACCGTCATAGTCGATTACAATAATATGCAGTTTGATGGGCCGAACGACGAGATTATGTCCCTGTCCCCGCTCGACCGCAAGTTGGAGGCGTTCGGCTTCACCGTCGCCGAGGCGGACGGGCACAGCGTCGCGGCTCTCAGGTCCGCGTTTTCGACCGACCGCGCCGGCCGCCCCCTCGCCGTCATAGCGCATACTGTCAAGGCCCGCGGCATCGCGCGGCTGGAGGGGAGGGCGGAATGCCACCAGACCGCCCTCACCAAAGCGGATTACGACGCCGCTCTCGCGCGGGGGAGGTGCCCCGTTGGTTAAGTATGATAAGCCTAACATCCGGGCGTGGTCGCTTCTGGGGATAGCCCCGTCCATATTCATAAACGGGGTCGCCGACGTGATGAGGCGCCACGACGAGGTTATGCTCGCCACCGCCGACACCGGGCGGTACTGCGGTTTCCAGAAGATGGAGAGCGAGTTTTCCGACAGAATAGTGAACGTCGGGATAGCGGAGCAGAACCTGCTCGGTGTCGCGGCGGGTATGGCTCTCGAGGGCAAGAGGGTCTACGTCACCACCTACGCGCCGTTTTTGGCGTTCAGGGGCGCGGACCAGCTCCGCCACCTCGCCGGGAGCTGCGGGCTTGACATCAAGGCCATAGGCACGGCGGCGGGCTTCACCGCCGCGACTTCCGGTTACTCGCTTATGGCGGTAAACGACATCGCCTTCGCCTGTTCCATACCGAATATGACTGTTCTTTCCCCGGCGGACTGCACAGAGGCTATGAAGCAGGTGACCGCTATCGGCGAGACGGCCGGCCCCGTCTATATGCGTTTTTGCGGGCTAACGGGGCTGCCCGTTGTGTACCCGGAGGATTTCGATTACGTTTTGGGCAAGGCGAACGTCCTTCGCCGGGGGTCCGGCGTGGCAATCCTCGCGACGGGGACGGGCATAGTTTCCGAGGCGTTAAAAGCCGCGAAGCTCTTGGCCGACGAGACGGGGATAAGCCCCACCGTGGCGGATATTCACACGATCAAGCCGCTCGACGCGGATTTTATCCGGGGGCTGCGGGAGGATCACTCCCTCGTCGTGACCGTGGAGGAGCATTCAGTCATCGGTGGGCTGGGCTCGGCCGTCGCGGAGTGCCTGTCCACCACCACAGGGGGGGGGGGGGGACTTTTATCACAGTTAATAATAGGTGTGGAGGACGGAAACCTCGTTTTCGGGGACCGGAAGTTTATGCTGAAGTCCGCCGGGCTCGACGCCGAGGGGATCGCCGCGAGGGTAAAAGCGCGCTTGGACGGCGGACAATAGGCGGTACCGCAAAACGGCTCGGTGTCGGATGTCGGCGGATAACGCCGGGAGCGGGCGGTCATTCAGAAGCGTTTCCGATAGTTTGGAGGAATAGGGTGTATGCTTGAGGGTAAAAACTTGGTGGTCACGGGCTGCCTTTCGGGGATAGGCCGGGCGACGCTCGCCGACTGCGCGGGCAGCGGCGCGAACGTGTTCGCCTGCGCTCTGGAGCGGACGGACGAGTTCGAGGAGTACTGCCGGGAACTGGCGACCGCTACCGGCACGCGGATAACGCCCGTCTATTTCGATATGGCGGACTCCGACGCGGTAAAGAGGGCGGCGCGGGAGATCCAAAGCGCGAAGACGGACATCCACGGGCTTATAAACATCGCCGGGATCAACCGCGACGCGTACTTCGGTATGATCACGGAGAGGGACTTGGAGGAGACATTCCGGGTAAACGTCTTTTCGGTGATAATCTTCACCCAGTACATAGTGAAGCTTATGCTCCGGGCGGGAGCCGGGGGGAGCATAGCGTTCGTCTCCAGCGTCACCGCGCTTGACGGCAACGAGGGGCAGGTCGCCTACGGCGCGTCAAAGGCGGCGCTCTTAGGGGCCGTCCGCTCTATGGCCAAAGAGCTCGGAAAGCGCCATATCCGGGTCAACGCCGTCGCCCCGGGAGTGATCAAAACCCCTATGACGGACAAGCTCTCCGAGGAGTTAAAGGCCAAAAAGACGGAGTGTATGGACATAAAGCGCCTCGGGGAAGCGGGGGAGGTTTCCTCCGCACTGGTCTTTCTGATGTCCGATATGTCCTCTCACATTACCGGGCAAACGCTGAGAATTGACGGGGGTTTACGCTGATGGCGAAGATTTTGGAGGGCAAAACCGCCGTGATAACCGGCACGGCGCGGGGAATGGGCCGCGAGATGGTGGAGGTGTTCGCGCGGCACGGCGGGAACGTTTTCGCCCTGGCGCGGCAGCGTACCGACGCGCACGGGGACTACTGCCGGGAGGTTTCCGAAAAGTACGGAGTACTGGTCATTCCGGTGTACTTCGAGCTGACCGACTACTCCGCGATGGCGGCGGCGGTAAAGGAGATCCGCTCATACGGGCTGCCGGTGGACGGTTTGGTGAACAACGCCGGGGTCACCCACAACGCTCTTATGCTGATGACCAGGGAAGCCGACCTGCGGCGCGTGATGGAGGTAAACTTCTTCGCGCCGTATATGCTGACGCAGTATATCTTAAAGCTTATGACCCGGAACGGGCGGGGGAGCGTGGTTAATATAGCTTCCACAGCCGCGCTCGACGGCAATTCGGGCAAATCCGCTTACGGGCCGTCCAAGGCGGCGCTGATCACCCTCACAAAGTGCGTCGCGGAGGAACTGGGCGGCAGCGGCATAAGGGCGAACGCCGTTTGCCCCGGCGTGACCGACACGGATATGATTTCCGATATGAGCGGGAAGATTTACGGCATAGAGCTTGAGGCGGCGGCGCTGGGCGAGGTCGGGAAGCCGGTTGACATAGCGAACGCGGCGGCGTTTCTGGTGTCCGACCGCTCCTCCTATATCACGGGGCAGGTGCTCCGCGTGGACGGCGGAGTGACGACGAGGGTTAAAGGTGTCTGACAACATAGAGTTTAGTGTGGGAAGCCCCCCCCCCCCCTAAAAAATGTTCAACTCTCACTCCCCGAGAGGGGGGCGGTTCTATGACCCTCACCCCCTTTTTCACCCTCCCTCCCTACGGCCTGCCGCAGCGGGAGAAGGAGCGGCTGCTCGCGGGGGAGCTCGCCGGGCTGACGGAGTACCACGCCGCGCGGTGCCCGGAGTACGCCCGGTACCTGCGGGGAATAGGATACGATCCCCGCGAGGTGCGGCGGGTGGAGGACATTCCCTTTTTCCCCGCGAGGATGTTCAAGGAGCTGGACTTGCTCAGCGTCCCGAGGGAGAGCGTCGTAAAGACGGTGACCTCCTCCGGGACGACGGGGCAGGCGGTGAGCCGGATTTACCTCGACCGCGAGACGGCGGCGGCCCAGCAGAAGGCCGCGGCGCGGCAGTTGACCGACTTCTGGGGGCATAAGCGTCTGCCGTTCCTGATAGTTGACAGCGAGGAGACGGTAAAGAACCGCGTCCGCTTCTCCGCGAGGGCGTCGGCCATTATGGGGCTGCGCTTCTTCTCAAAGGACACGCGCTTCCTGCTGGACGCCGATATGAACCTGCGCCCCGACGTGTTGGAGGAGTTTTTAGCCCTGCACGGCGGCGGGCGGTTCGTGGTGTTCGGTTTCACCTTTATGGTGTGGCGGCACCTTTACAAGGCGCTGCTTGACGCCGGGCGGCGGGTGGATATGAGCCGCGCCATTCTTATGACGGGCGGCGGGTGGAAGAAAATGGAGTCCGAGGGGGTGACGCGGTCCGGCTTCAAGAGCGCCCTTCGCGAGGTCTGCGGGATAACCGAGTTCCTCGACCACTACGGGATGTCGGAGCAGGTGGGGAGCATCTACCTCGAGTGCCGCTGCGGGCATTACCACGCGAGCGTGTTCTCCGACGTGATAACCCGCCGCCCGGAGGATTTCAGCGTGTGCGGGGTCGGCGAGCCGGGGATAATCCAGGTTGTCTCCGTCGTGCCGAGGTCCTACCCCGGGCATTCCCTCCTCACCGAGGACGAGGGAGTGGTGGAGGGCGTCGACGACTGCCCGTGCGGGCGGCTCGGCAAGTACATCAAGGTCCGCGGTCGCATAAAAACGGCGGAGCTACGGGGGTGCAGCGATACATATGCCGCGCGATTTTAGCGGGATCACATACCTTGTGGGGGACGAGTCCGTCTTGCGGGGGCTGCCGAACGTCCCCGCTCTGCCGGTGTTCTCCCCCCGGGTGACGGAGCTGCTCTCGCGGCTCTCGAAAGCGCTGTTCAGCGATAAACGGGCGAGGGAATACCGCGACGTAGCCGGCTTCGCCTACTGGATACGGGGGAGCTCGCTCGCCCGCTACAGGGAGGCCTTTCCCCGCGCGGATGAGAAAATGGGGCGGGGAGTGGCGTTCCACATAGCGCCGTCAAATATACCCGTGCAGTTCGCGCTGAGCCTTGTTTACACCCTTTTGGCGGGGGACCCGTCCGTGGTGCGCGTCTCCAGCCGGGATTTCCCCCAGGTGGAGCTGATTTGCGGCAAACTGAACGAGCTGCTCCGGGGCGAGTTCCGCGACCTCGCGGGGTACGTTTCGGTGATACGCTACCCTCGCGACGGCGACGTCACGGCGTGGCTCTCCTCCTTTTGCGACGCGCGGGTAATCTGGGGCGGGGACGAGACGGTGCGCGAGGTGAGGCGCTTCGCCATTCCCCCCAGAGCGGTGGAGCTGACCTTCGCCGACAGGTACTCCTTCGCCGTGATAAACGCGGACGCGCTTTCCCCCGGCGGCGTGCCGGGCCTCGTGAACGCCTTCTGGAACGACACCTACTTTGTCGATCAGAACGCCTGCAGCTCCCCCCGGCTCGTGGCGTGGCTGGGAAGCGGGATTGAGCCCGTCCGGGAGATGTTCTGGGAGGCGCTGCGGGAAAAGGCCCGCCGGGAGTACGGGCTTACCGCGTTTACGGCCGTGGACAAGCTTTCCGCGTTCGCCGGGCTCTCGATGAGCGGCGGGGAGCCGGGCGCGCGGCTGCTGCCGGGAGATAACTTCGTCACGAGGGTTTCGGTGGAGCACCCCACATCCCGGCTTATGGCGTATAAAGATGGCGGAGGGTACTTCTTCGAGTACGGGTGTGAAAAGTTGGAGGAACTCGTCCCCCTGATGAGCGACAAGGCCTGCCAGACCGTCGCGGTGTACGGCGTGGAGCCCGAGGAGGTAAGACGCCTGGTGTTCAGCCGGGGGCTGCGGGGCGTCGACCGCGTGGTGCCCGTGGGCAGGGCGGGAGAGCCGGGCATCGTCTGGGACGGCGTCAATGTGGTGGAAGCTTTGTCAAGGGCAATACCGCGTAATGACCCAGCGTCAGACGCGTCTGATTTTTCGTTAGACGAAGCGAAAAGCGCGGGGAATACTTCCCCTATTGCCGAGCATTTTCGCGGGAGTTAGCGGAAAATATGCAGGCATATGGCGCCGGGAGCCGTAGGCGATCATTGTGAGGTATTGTCCAAGATACGTGGAGGTCGGGTAATGGGATTGCTTGAAGGGAAAGCCGCCGTCGTCACGGGCGCGAGCCGGGGCATCGGAAGGGCCACTCTGGAGAAGTTCCTCGAGCAGGGGGCGAGGGTGTTCGCCGTGGTGAGGGACCCGGAGCGGTTCGGGGAGTACCTCGCGACGCTGGGCGGCGCCCGCGAACGTGTCACGCCGGTAGCGGCGGACTTCTCGAGCGAGGAGAGCGTCAAGGTGGGGGCGAGGGAGATATTGGCGGCGAAAGCCCCGGTGGACATCCTTGTCAACAACGCCGGCGCGGACTACAACCAGAACTCCTTCCTGATGACGGGCCTGCCGGCTATGAGGGAGACGTTCGAGGTGAACTTTTTCTCGCACATACTGCTCACCCAGCTGCTCGCCCGGGGAATGATACGTCGAAAAACGGGGGCGGTGGTGTTCGTCTCCTCCGCCGCCGCGTTTGACGGGGGAGCGAACGTGCAGTACGCCTCCAGCAAGGCGGCCCTGGTGGGAGCCACCAAGCGTCTCGCGGGCGAGCTCGGGCGTTACGGCATACGCGTGAACACAGTCGCCCCGGGGCTCACCGACACCCGGCTCGCGGCAGCCCTTTCCCCGGAGGACACGGAGAAGGCCCTCTCTATGAGCGTGATGGGCAGGCTCGGCCGCCCGGAGGAGATAGCGGACGCCGTGGTGTTCCTCGCTTGCGATATGGCAAGCTTCGTCACCGGGCAGGTGCTCCACGTGGACGGCGGGTTAAGATTATGAAGGGAGGAACAACGATGAGCGGTCCGGCGGAAAGGCGTTCCGCTACAAGCGGTTCGGCGGAAAACCGCGCCGTTACAAGCGGCCCGGCGGAAAAGAGCGCCGTGTTAAGCGGTCCAACGGAAAAATGCGCCGCGTTGAGCGGCCCGGCGGAAAAGCGTCCCGAGTTGAGCGGTCAAGCCGAAAAGTGCACCGCTATGGCGGGGAGAATGAGGGCGAGAATGCTCTCCTTTGCGAAGAGCGTTCCCGGAGAAATACACTGGGGGGGGGGGGCTTTCCAGTATAGAGATATTGTCCGTCCTGTACGGCGCGGTGCTGAACGTTACGGACCGTAATCTTTCAGACACAGAGCGGGACAAGTTCCTGCTCTCCAAGGGGCACGCGGCGCTGGCGGTGTACATAGCCCTGTACGAGGCGGGGCTGCTGAGCGGCGAGCGGCTTTCGTCCTTTCAGCGGGACGGCAGCCCGGTATCCGAGATTATGGAGGCGTGCCCGGAGTTGGGCTTCGAGACCTCCGGCGGCAGCCTCGGGATAAACCTTTCCTACGGAGTGGGGTTGGCGCTCCTTGCCAAAAAGGAGGGCTACCCCTACAAAACCTACGTGTTGGTGGGGGACGGGGAGCTTGACGAGGGCAACGTCTGGGAGGCGGTGATGCTCGCGCCGCGGCTCGGGCTGGACAATCTCACCCTCATAGTGGACGCCAACACGGTCCAGTGCGACGGTCCCACGCGCGACATAATCGGCTGGGAGAACCTGGAAGAGCGCCTGCGGGCGTTCGGCTGGGCCGCGGTCCCGGTGGACGGGCACGACTGCGGGGAGCTGCTCGGCGCGCTCACCGGTCGGTCCCCGCCCGGAAAGCCGTTTGCCGTCATAGCGAACACCGTCAAGGGCAAGGGCGTCTCCTTTATGGAGAACAACTACCTCTGGCACGACAGGCTTCTTCGCGGCAAAGAGCTGGAGCTGGCGCTAAAGGAGGTGGGCGGCGTTGACGGGCTTTGATTCCAAGGGGATAAGGTTCCTCGCGAGGCTGCGGGCGAGGGGAGTCCTGGGCCAGGCGCTCTACGACCTCGCCGAGGAGGGGACCGACTTCTACGCCGTGAGCGCGGACCTATGCCACGCGTCGGGCTACGACAGGTTAGCCGAAAAGTACCCCGAGCGGCTGGTGAACGTCGGCATAGCGGAGCAAAATCTGGTGGGGGTCGCGGCGGGGCTCTCCTATACGGGGAAGCCCGTGGTCGCCACCTCGTGGGCCATGTTCGCGTCGGCGCGTGTCGCGGACCAGGTCCGCAACTTTATGGGGTTTATGGGCCGCGACGTGAAGTTGGTGGGTATGGAGAGCGGTCTCGCCGAGCCGAAGCTGGGCTACTCTCACACCAACCCGCCGGACATAGCCGTAATGCGTGCCATTCCCGGCGTGACGGTGCTTTCCCCCTGCGACGGGCTGGAGGTTTACTCGGCGGTCAGAGCGGCGATGAAGCACCGCGGGCCCGTGTATATCCGCCTTCCCGGTGAGCGGGGCGGGGTGCTGCCCCCCGTTTACACCGAGGATACGGATTTTACCATAGGCAGGGCCAAAACCGTCCGCGAGGGGGAGGACGTGGCGATAATAGCTTGCGGGAATATGGTTCGCAACGCTCTCGACGCCGCGGCCGAGCTCGAAGCCGCCGGGTTTTCCGCCAAAGTGGTGGATATGCATACCCTTTCCCCGCTCGATACGGGCACGCTCGACTCTCTGACGGGCTACCGGCTCCTCGCCACGGTGGAGGATCACCTGCTGCGCGGGGGATTGGGCGGCGCCGTCGCGGAATACTACTGCGGTAAGGCGGCGCGGCCCCGGCAGCTGATGTTCGGGATAGACGACAGCTACCCCGCCCCCGGCTCCGCCCGCTACACCGAGGAGAACGCCGGTCTGTCGCCCCGCCGGATAGCGGAGAGGATAGCGGGAGAGCTGAAAAACTTCTAAGGGCGAGGGGACAGCCGACACGGCAAATCCGTTTAAGGGCAAGGTGACAGTCGACGGCAAGATCCCTTTACGGCGGATTGGATAGTCCGCGCGGCAAGACCCCTTTACGGCGGAGGACGCCGGGAGGGTGAAATCCCCCCTGTAACGTTCGCGGCGCCGCTTTCGGGCGGCGAGTGATATAGTAAGACAACAAACGGAAAGGTCGCGTTAACAATGGAAAATCTGGAGAAGTACAACAAGGCGTTCACCGAGACGCTCGACGTGGCGGAGGACGCGCTCCCCGGCTTGGAGTATATGGGGATTGCCGCGTGGGATTCAGTGGGGCATATGAGCCTCATAGCGGCGCTGGAGGACGCGTTCGACATTATGATGGACACGGACGATATCATCGACCTCAGCTCTTACGAAAAGGGCAAGGAGATACTGTCCGCGAACTACGGAATCGCGTTTTGAGAGTCCGGGATCCGGGGAAGTTCGCCGAGCGGACGGCGTTCCTTGACGACGCGGGAGGGTCCCTCACCTACGGGGAGCTCGCCGACGGGGGCGAAAGCTTGGCCGGCGCCGCGGGGGAGAGGTGCCTGGTGTTCCAGCTTTGCCGGAACAGCCTCGGCTCCGTCCTGGGCTACGTCTCTTTTCTGAGGCACGGCATAGTCCCGGTGATGCTGTCCGCGCGTATGGAACGCGGGCTGATGGACGGGCTTTTGGACGCGTACCGCCCCCGCTACCTCTGGCTGCCCGACGACCTAACGGGCGATTTCGCCGAAATGGGCGGGGTCTACTCCGCGCGGGGGTACAGTCTCCTTGAGACCCGCTACCGGGACGACACCCCTCTTTACCCGGAGCTCGCGCTGCTGCTCACCACGTCCGGCTCGACGGGAAGCCCCAAATTCGTCCGCCAAAGCTACCGCAACATCTCCTCCAACGCGGAGGCGATAGCCCGCTACCTGGAGCTTGACCGGGACGAGCGGCCGATTACCTCGCTGCCGATGAACTACACTTACGGGCTCTCCGTGATTAACAGCCACCTCTCGGTGGGGGCCGAGGTGCTGTTAACGGAGAAGGGCGTCGCGCAGAGGGAGTTCTGGAGGTTTTTCCGGGAGAGCGGGGCGACCTCCCTCGCGGGGGTGCCGTACACCTACGAGATGCTGGACAGGATGCGTTTTTACGGGATGAGCCTGCCGAGCCTTCGCACGCTGACCCAGGCGGGCGGCAGGCTCCCCGTCCCGTTGCAGGAGAAGTTCGCGAAGTACGCGGCGGACACCGGGCGGCGCTTCGTGGTGATGTACGGGGCGTGCGAGGCGACGGCGCGGATGTCCTACCTCCCGGCGGAGCTCGCGGCGAGCAAGCCCGGCTCCGTGGGCGTCGCCATACCCGGAGGTAAGTTTCACTTGCGCGGAGAGGACGGCGAAGAGCTCACCGGGCCCGGCGCGGTGGGCGAGCTTATATACGAGGGCGAGAATGTCACTTTGGGCTACGCCGAGAGCCGGGATGATCTCGCCAAGGGCGACGAGCGGCACGGGGTGCTCCCCACGGGGGATTTGGCGCGGTTTGACGGGGACGGGTGCTGCTACATCGTGGGGAGGAAGAAGAGGTTTCTCAAGATTTACGGCAACCGGGTGAGCCTCGACGACGCGGAGCGGCTGCTGCGCGAGAAATTCTCCTCGGACGCCGCCTGTGTCGGCACCGACGACCGTATGAAAATCTTCGTCACGGGCGAGGTCCCGCCGGGCGACGCCAAGGAGTACCTGTCGCGGGAGTTGGGGCTGAACCCCGCCGCGTTTACCGCCTATCATATAGACGAAATCCCAAAGAACGACGCGGGCAAGACGCTTTACGGGGAGCTGGAGGGGTACCGTGGGGTTTGAGGAGTTTTTGACGGTAAAGCCGTTCTCTTTGGCGAGATCCGCCAAGCGGGAGTTACTGCTCCGGCGTATGAACGAGCTGACCGAGCTTCACCGCGGGCGCTGCCCCGAGTACGCCGCTATGCTGGGAGCGCTGGGCTACTCCGGCGCCGAATGCCCGGAGCGGGTGCCGTTTCTCCCGGTGAGGCTGTTCAAGGAGATGAGCCTGCGTTCCGTGCCGGAGGAGAGCGTCGCCAAGACGGTGACCTCTTCCGGGACCACGGGGCAGGCGGTGAGCCGGATCTATCTCGACCGCGCCACCGCCGCCAATCAGCAGAAGGCGCTGGCCCGGACGGTGGCGGACTTCATAGGCGGCGAGCGGCTGCCGATGCTGGTTATCGACTCGCCCGAGGTGCTGCGTGACCGGAATATGTTCTCCGCGCGCGGGGCGGGAATATTGGGCTTTTCCGTGTTCGCGAGGAGCCGGGTGTTCGCCCTGCGGCCCGATATGACCCTCGACATCCCGGCGCTGAAAGGTTTTTTGGAAGAGCACGGCTCGCGGCGGTTCCTGATGTTCGGCTTCACCTTTATGGTCTGGCAGCATTTCTATAAGGAGCTGGAGCGGCTCGCGGGGGCGGGCGAGCGGTTCGACTTATCAAACGGGGTGCTGATCCACGGCGGCGGGTGGAAGAAGCTCGCCTCGCTCTTCGTCAGCCGGCTCGAGTTCAAGGACCGCTTAAGGGAGGTCTGCGGGCTGGAGCGCGCCCACGATTACTACGGGATGGCGGAGCAGACGGGGGCGGTCTCTATGGAGTGCGAGTACGGTCATCTCCATTGCGGCGTGTTTTCCGACGTGATAATCCGCCGCCCGGGGGACTTCGGCGTGTGCCGCGTCGGCGAACCGGGGCTAATACAGGTGATGTCGGTTATCCCGGAGTCCTACCCCGGGCACAGCCTGCTGACCGAGGACGAGGGAACGCTTTTGGGCGAGGACGACTGTCCCTGCGGCAGGCGGGGGAAGTATTTCAGTGTGACCGGGCGGCTTCGCGACGCGGAAATCAGGGGGTGCGGCGACACATACGCCGAACGGGCCCGCCGGGGTTGAGCTTCGTTGAGGGAGCCGGGATCTGAAATCGGGGAGGCGGGACTTATGACGAACGGGCCCGCCGAAGCGGGGTTCCCTTGCGGAAACGGAGAGACGAAATCGGGGAGGAGCGGTGACGCTTATGCTAAACGGGCTCGCCGGGGTTGAGTTTCGTTGAGGGAGCCGGGATCTGAAATCGGGGAAGCGGGACTTATGCCGAACGGACCCGCCGAAGCGGGGTTCCCTTGCGGAAACAGAGAGATGAAATCGGGGAGGAGCGGTGACGCTTATGCTAAACGGGTTCGCCGGGGTTGAGTTTCGTTGAGGAAACCGGGATCTGAAATTGGGGAGGAGACACTTATGCCGAACGGGCCCGCCGGAGTTGAGTTCCTCTGCGGGAGCGGAGAGCTGCTCTGTACGCCCGCCCCCGCCCGCCGCCCGTTCGACCCGGAGCTGACGGGGCTGCTCTCCCGAGTCGGGGAGCTGCTGTCGCGCGACCCGGGGGCTAAGGAGCACCCCGCCGCGCTCGCTTTCGCCTTCTGGGTGAGGGAAGCCTCGCTGACAGAGCAAAAAAGGCGGTTCTCGCGTGTGGACGGGCTGAGAGTGGGCCGGGGGACGGTGTTCCACATAGCGCCCGGGAACGTCCCGGCGAACTTCGCCTACTCGTTGGCGGCTGGGCTGCTTTCCGGCAACCGAAACATAGTCCGCGCCCCGTCGAGGGACTTCCCCGAGGCGAGGCTGATTGTCCGCGCGTTTAACGCCGCCTTGAGCGAACGCCCGGAGCTCGCTCCCTATGTGGTGGTGGTGCGCTACCCCCGAGAGAGCGCGGCCACGGCGGAGTTTTCCGCCCTCGCCGACGCGCGCGTGATATGGGGAGGGGACGAGACGGTCCGCCGCGTGCGGGAGAACCCCCTGCCCGCCCGCTCGTTCGACATAACCTTCGCCGACCGGTACTCTTTAGCCGTCATAGACGCCGACGCCTACCTTGCCCGGAGCGATAAGGCGCGGACGGCCCGCGATTTCTACAACGACACCTTCGCCATCGACCAGAACGCCTGCGGCAGCCCCCGGCTCGTCGCCTGGCTGGGCGGGGAGAGGGAGCGGGCTAAGGAGATCTTCTGGGGGGAGCTCCTCGCCCTCGCCCGCCGGCTTTACGATATGCCGCCCGTCTGCGCGGTGGATAAGCTCACTCTGGCGCTGGAGGCCGCCGCCGCGCTGCCGGGGTGCCGCCTGCTGCCGGGGGAGGACAATCTCGTCACCCGCGTCGCGGTGGAGCGCCCCGACCCCCGGCTGATGGACTTTCGGGGGAACAGCGGCTACTTCTATGAGTACGACTGCGCCGATATAGCGGAGCTGCGGGAGTTTTGCGCGGACAAGCGCTGCCAGACGCTGACCTACATCGGCGACCGGGAGCGGCTCGTCCCCCTGGCGCTCGCGGGGGGCGGCGTCGACAGGATTGTCCCCGTCGGCCACGCGATGGATTTTAGCCTTCTTTGGGACGGCTACGACCTCGTCACCGCCCTCTCGCGGGGGGTGGAGGTGCGGTAAGGGGAGGAATGCCGGTCGCGGGGGAGGGAGCTTGCTCGGCTTCGCCCGGCGCCGGGGGGCTTCTTCTCGCTGCGCGAAGGAGACTTAGTGATACCGTCGGTCTTGCTCCGCCCGTTCAGGGGAAGCCGGTCTGTTCCCTACCGGGAGGGAAACAGACCTGCTTTTCTTTAGCTATCGACGCTTTTCTTTTCCTCTCTCCCCGCGGCACTATACCGGAAGAGTGGGAGAGAGGTAAAAGAAAAGCTTCGCAAAAGAAAAGGAGCTCACGCGCTATACCCTCACCGGTCCGTTCCGGCAGCTCGCAGCGAGAAGCAGGGTGGTTCCCGGGAACTATCAGGTAACGCCCCCCGCTGGGTGGTTACGGGGAAGCCGCCACCTGTACCGTTGCCCTTGTGGTTCGCTTCGCGAGGAAGGCCCGGGGGTACCGCCGACGCCGGTTCCGGGACCCAGCCGTGTTCATTCGTAGTGCGCAGAGTCGGATGCAAAAGGCTCGGTGGTCAGGGCGAGCTTGCCACTGTCGAACTGAACTCGGCTCTCGTGGGGCAGCTTTTTGCTTAGTGGTTGGAGTGGGCTCGCAGATATGCAGGAAGCCTCGCCCCCGTATGGGGCGAGCTGCTGCGCTACTCGGTAGGCGGAGCGGAGCCAAGAAAGCCCCCCCTGCGACACCGGGCTATCTGTGAGCCGCAGCGCTCCCCCGGCAGGAGCTTGCTGTATACTGGCGCGGCTCCCTAATCGGCAGGCTCGATTCTACCCCAAACGGGCAAGCTACAAATGAATACGGTAAGCCTTCCGGAACCCGCGTTGGCGGGATCCCCGGGCTACCCTCGTAGGCACAAGGACCGCCGTGCAAGTGGCGGCTACCCCATAACCTCTCAGTATTCGGAGTAGAGGTAAGCCGGCGCGCTGAACTTCTTTTCTGTCCGCTTTTCTTCTTTCAGCCGCGCCTGTCGGCGAAGAGAAGAAAAGCGGACACCGTTCCCCAGCCGCGCTGGGGAAGCGAGAAAACTATCCCGCGAAGCAAGAAGAAGCCAACGGGGACGGGCGGAGCCAAAGGCAGGGGGACCGCCGTGCCTGCCGGTGCAGAGAAGAAAAGCGGACATCGTTCCCCAGCCGCGCTGGGGAAATCAAATAAGCTAACCTCGCGTTAGCGAGAAAAAGCCCTCGGGAACGGGCGGAGCCGGAGCAAACTGCCGGACATAGCCGGGCTCTCCCTCACGCCGCCGAACCTCCGAGCTTCCCGGCAGGGGCTTCCTGCACTCCCACGAGCCTACCCGAACCGGCAGGCAAAAGCTACCCGGAAGCGCCGAGCCCAAATCGACAGCGGCGAGCTTGCCCCAACCTGCGAGCCTTTTGTGCCGGTCTCGGCAAGCCCGGAATGGATACGGCGGGGTCCCGGAGCCGGCGCCGGGGGTATCTCCGGGCTTCCCCCGCGTCAGCGACCACAGGGGCAACGGTACAGGTGGCGGCTACCCCCAAACCTCCCTGTGTCCGGCGTTGGATTAAGCCGGCGCGCTGAACTTCTTTTCTGTCCGCTTTTCATAAGGGGCCCCCGCGG
>CAYOSS010000020.1:0-23808 GCA_964406705.1 uncultured Eubacteriales bacterium | reverse complement strand
CCGTGGTCGGCACCAACAGGGCGCACTGCTTGCCGCCCTCCACACACTTAAAAGCCGCCCTGAACGCGACCTCCGTCTTGCCGACGCCCACATCCCCGCAGAGAAGGCGGTCCATGGGGACGTCGCGCTCCATATCGTCCTTGATCTCGCGGGCGGCGACAAGCTGGTCCTCCGTCTCCTCGTAGGGGAAGCGGCTCTCGAAATCCCGCTGCATATCATCGTCCTCCGGGAAGGAGTACCCCGGCTGCGCCATACGCTTGGCGTAGAGCTTGGTGAGCTGCTCCGCTATGTCCTTTACGGCGGAACGGGCCCTCGCCTTCGTCTTGTTCCAGTCGCCCGAGGATAGGTCGTTCAGTTTTACATTTTCATCCGCCGAGCCTATGTACTTTGATATTAAATCCAGCGACATCACCGGGACGTAGAGCACCCCGCCGTCCCGGTAGGCAATCTTGATGTAATCCTTGACGCCGTTCGGGGTCTTAAGCTTGGTGACCCCCTCGTAGCGGCCTATCCCGTGCGATGAGTGAACCACCAAATCCCCGGGGCGCAGGTCCTCTATGGCGGATATATCGACGCCGCGCCGGCGCTCCCGCCGCCTTTTCGCCGCCGGGCCGGAGTAGGGCAACAGGGTGAAGCCCTTCTCGGGAATAGCGAAGCCCGCCGAAAGCCGCCCCGCCGTGACGGTGACGCCCTTGCCGAGCGCGGAGGGGTTCCGGGCGTAAACGGCGCTCACTCCCCCGTCGCTGAGACGCCGCGCGAGCTCCTCGGAGGACTTCTCGGAGCCGCCCAAAATGACGCAGGTCCCGCCCCCGGTGAGCTCCTCCGCCAGTTGCGGGGTCTGCCCGTTCCAGGGGGCAAGCTCGGTCAGCGCGAAGGACTGAGTGGCCTTCGGGGGGTAGGCGTATCGGCTCCTCACAAACGGCTCCGCGTACACCGCGGGAAAGCCCTCGAAGGAACGTGCGAACTCGGCGTAGTTCCCGGCGGGCAGAGTCGCCCCCGCAGGGAGTATCCCGTCCTCCGCCGCGCTCGCGGCCTCGGTAGCGAGCAGCTCCTCCCACTTGCGGAAGCGTTCCTCCGTCGCGCCGGTATCCGCGAACACCACTGTGAACCCGGCCGAATAATCCGCCAAAGTGACCTTCCGCGAGTAAACCTTGGAAAAGTAGCGATCGTACTCCACGGGCAGGCCCGCCGCCGCCCTCTCCGCGTCCGCCGCGAACCTCTCCCCGCGCTTACCCCTCTTGGCGAGCCCGCTCAGGTACGCCGCGAACGCCGCCGGGTCCTCTGGGTAAATCTCCCCGGGGGGCGAGACGGTGAGCTCCTCCGCCCGTCCCCCCCGCCTTTGCGTCGCGGGGTCAAAAAGGTGAACGCTCTCCACACAGTCGTCGAAAAACTCCAGCCGGTAGGGGCTTTCCGCGCCGGGGGAGTAGCAGTCGAATATCCCCCCGCGCCGGGAAAACTCGCCGGGGTTCTCCACGCGGTCGACTTTCTCGTAGCCCGAAAGGGTAAGTCTGCGAGCCAACTCCTCCGGCTCGAGCTTTTCGCCCGCTCTCACCCGGAAAATCCTGCTTTCCAGCACCTCGGGAGGGACGGTGTACTCCGCCGCCGCCGGGGCGGTAGTCACAAGCAGGGAGCACTCCCCGCGGAGCAGCCCGGCTAAGACCCCCGTCCTCGCCCGCTCGTACTCCCGCGAGGCCTCGTCCGCGTAAAAGGATATGTCCCTCGCCGGGAAAAGTTCGCAATCCCCGCACAAGGCGGCAAGGTCGTCGGCGGCGCGCCTCGCCTCGCCCTCCCCGGGAGCTATAAACAGCACTTTTCGCCCGGCGCCCCGCAGAGCCGCCGCCAAAAGGACCCTGTGGATATACGAAAGCCCGAACGCCGCCACCGGCGTCCGGCTCTCGCTTAAATATTGATTTACCCGCCCGAAGGCGCCGACGCTCGCGAAAGCGTCCACAGCAAAACGCATACTTTACCCGCCCGATATAAGATTAAAGCAATACTCCGCTAAGACGCTGTCTTCCCCCCGGCGGCGGATACGAACCTCGCGAGGGCGCTCCGCCCGGCGGCGTCCCTCTTAAACACCCCGCACTGGAGCAGCACCTCGCAGAACACCCCGCCAATCTCCCGGCGAAGGATCTCATGCACGTTATCCGGGGTCACATCGTTTTCCCGCAAAACGGCGTCCGCCCAGTCGGCGTGCTTGCGCAGCTCCTCATCGCTCCTGTAATCCTCTCCCCGGCACATAGCGTCGGCGAGCCGCGCCATCTCGTCCTTCAGCCTCGCGGGGAGCACGGCGAGACCCATTACCTCTATAAGCCCGATGTTCTCTTTCTTGATGTGGTGGTGCTCGGCGTGGGGGTGGAACACTCCGAGGGGGTGCTCCGCGCTCGTGATGTTGTTGCGAAGCACCAAGTCAAGCTCGTACTCTTCGCCCCGGCGTCTCGCTATGGGGGTCACGGTGTTGTGCGGCTCGCCCCCGCTGTAAGCGAATATTCCCGCCGATTGGTCGCTGTACTCCCGCCAACTCATAGTGATGTCGTCCGCCAAAGATACAAGCCGCGCGGCTTCGGAGCAGCGCAGCCGCAAAACCGTCATCGGCCAGCGGACCACCCCCGCCGCTACGTCGGGGTAGTCGTGGAAGCGTATTTCGCTCTCCACGGGGGCCCTCGCCATAGCGAACTCGTATTTTCCCCCCTGGAAGTGGTCGTGGGACAAAATCGACCCACCCACTATGGGCAAGTCGGCGTTGGAGCCTATAAAGTACTCCGGGAACTGCCGGACAAAGTCAAGCAGCCGGGCAAAGGTCGCCCGCTCGATTTTCATCGGCACGTGGCGGTGCCCCAACACTATGCAGTGCTCGTTGTAGTACACATACGGGGAATACTGGAAGTACCACTCCTCCCCCGCGAGCGTTATGGGGATCACACGGTGGTTCTGCCGGGCGGCGTGGGTCAGATCCCCCGCGAAGCCCTCGTTTTCCCGGCAGAGGGCGCACTTCGGGTAATCCGTCTGGCGGGCGGTTTTGGCGGCGGCGATGGCCTTGGGGTCCTTCTCAGGCTTGGAAAGGTTGATGGTGATATCGAGGTCGCCGTAGGGGGTCGGGGTCACCCACTTTTCGTCGAGAGCCACGCGGTCGGCCCTGATGTCGTTCACGTCCTTACAAAAAACGTAAAAGCCGTCCGTAGCCTTCGCGGGAGATACGGCGTAATCCTCCCGGAAGCGGCGTATAACCTCGGAGGGGCGGGGGGTCACGCACCCCATCACGGCGGTATCGAGAAGGTCGCGCTCGGTGATCCCCGAAACCCGCCCGGTGCTCTCCGCCCAGTCAAGTATCTCCCCCAAAATCTCGGGGAGAGGGCGGCTTTCGGGCGGGGGCGAGGAATATTCTCCGAGCTTTAAGACCTCTAACACCCTGTTCGCGGTGTAGACGGCGTCCTCCGGGGCGACAAAGCCCTTCGCTATGCCGTAGCCCACTAAGTCGGATATGGCGTTATCGATCATCTTTCAGAGCCTCCATCCAGACCGAACAGCACGCGTCCGAAGGGCAACGCCAGTCCCCCCTCGGGGACAGCGCCACGGAGCCGACTTTCGGGGCGTCGGGCGTGCAGGAACGCTTAAACTGATTGCCGAAGAACCGCTTTATAAAGAGCTCTAAGCACCGCTTTATCTCCTCGGGGCTGTACACCCCCGCGAAGGTCCGCTCGGCTAAGAAAAGCAGCTTTTCAGGCGGCGCGGCGTACCGCGCGAAATGGTAAAGGAAGAAGTCATGCAGGGCGTAGGGGCCTATAGTCTCCTCTGTTTTCTGCGATATGGAGCCCGCCTTATCCGGCGGCAGGAGCTCCGGGCTGACGGGTGTCGCCAAAATGTCACGGAGAGCCGCCTCCGCCTCGCCGCCAAGCTTCCCGGCGGCGTATTCCACAAGGTAGCGCACCAGCGTCTTGGGTACTCCCGCGTTGACCCCGTACATACTCATATGGTCGCCGTTGTAGGTGCTCCAGCCCAGCGCCGCCTCGCTGAGGTCGCCCGTGCCGACAAGCAGGGCCCCCTCCATATTGGCGATGTCCATCAGCACCTGGGTGCGCTCCCTCGCCTGGGCGTTCTCGTAGGTGACGTCACGGCGCCCGTCGTGCCCTATATCCCGCAGATGCTCCGCCGCCGCCCGGGTTATCGGCACTTCCCTCGCGGTGACGCCCAGCGCGCGGGCCAGCCGGAAAGCGTTCGAATGGGTCCTCTCGCTCGTGCCGAAGCCCGGCATAGTCACGGCTATGACATTCTCCTCCGGCAGGGAAAGCCGCTTCACAGCCATTACGGCGACAAGCAAAGCGAGCGCGGAATCCAGCCCCCCGGACACCCCGACCGCGAGCCGGCTCTGCCCCGTATGCGACAGGCGTTTTGCGAGACCCGCGCTCTGTATTTTCAAAATCTCCCCGCAGCGCTCCTCCCTCACCCCGGGGTCGCTCGGGACAAAGGGGTAGCGGCTGTAGCTCCTGGCGAAACGCGCCGGGTCGAGCGCGGGGACGTCCCCGAGGTCAACCGTCCGGCAGCGGGGAGCCGTCTTCTCCCGGCAGTCCGCGAAGGAGACGTCGCGCGAGCGCTCGTAGCGAAGTTTCGCGAAATCCACATCGGCGTAGGTCACAACGGTGCCGGTGGAAAACCGCTCCCCCTCCGCCAAAATCTCGCCGTTCTCCGCGATAAACGACGCCCCGGAGAAAACCAAATCCGTAGTCGACTCGCCCGCTCCCGCCCCGGCGTAGGCGTACGCCGACAGCAGTCTCGCGCTCTCGGTCTTCACAAGCTCCCTGCGGTAGTCGTTTTTCGCCACCTGCTCGCTGCTCGCCGACGGGTTCAGTATGAGGTTAGCCCCCGCGAGGGCCAGCTCGCAGCTCGGGGGCACCGGCACCCACAGGTCCTCGCAAATCTCAATGCCGACGGTGCAAAGCCCGTTCAGCCGGAAAAGCAGGCTCCCGAAAGGCACGGTCTCGCCCAAGAGGGTAACCTCCTCCGGCGCCCCGCGCCCGCTACTAAAGCGACGCTTCTCGTAATACTCCGCGTAATTCGCTATGTAGGTTTTGGGGACCGCGCCGCGGGGGCTCCCCCGGTAGAGCAGGACGGCGGCGTTGTAGAGCGCGTCCCCCGCCATAAGGGGAAGTCCCACGACTAACGGCATATCGAAGCGGGCAGTGTATTCCGCGAGGTCGGAGAGCCCCTCAAGGCAGGCTCTCTGCAGGGCCTCCTGCAGGAATAAGTCCTCGCAGGTGTAGCCGCAGAGCGACATTTCCGGGGTGAGCAGAATGTTCGCCCCGTTCTCCGCGGCGCTCTCCGCCGCCTCTTTTATCCGCTCCACGTTGAACGCGACATCCGCCACGCGCAGCTCCGGCGCCGCGACCGCCACCTTCATAAAGCCGTAGGATTCCATCTCATCGCCCTTTTTGCTTCCGGCGGGACCCTCGCCCCGCCTTGTAATACGCCGGTTTATAACCGACCGCGCCTTGTATAGCCCGCTCTTTAGCCGACCGTGCCTTGTATAGCCCGCCTTTTCAACCGATCGTGCCTTGTATAGCCCGCCTTTTCAACCGACCGCGCCGCGCTTTTATATGCGGCCTTTTAGCCGGCCGCGCCGTGCCTTATATAAGCCGCTCTTTAGCCGGCCGCGGCCCCTTCCGCGTACCCCTCGTAGCCGTCCAGAAAGCCCTCCGCGTTCTTAACAGCAAGGAGCGAGACCCGCCCCCCGCCGAAAGCGAACGTCAGGGTGAGGTTGCCGAGGTAATCGTCGATAATCTGGACCCGGAGCCTCAGCTTCCGTGGCTCCACCCACGCGGCGGAGCAGGCGCACCTGTAGCGCCGCCCCGGCTCCGTTACCGTCCCCACCTCGCCGGGGTAATCCTCCGGAAAAACATCAAGGACGTTTCTCCCCAGCCCGAAGCGCAGCCACTTATCCCCGCGAGGGTTGGTGTAGCAGAGCTCGCCCCCGTCCCCGCGAAAACGAAAAGACAGCCGGGTGATCCCCAGCGGGTTGGGCGACATCCGGTACTCCGTGCCGTCAACCTCGCTCTGGACCGGCGAACGGGCCTCCCCGCGCTCGCGGTAGAGGGCAAGGCCGACCCGGTAACGCTCCAACTCCTCGGACTCCGGGCTTTCCGGCAGAGACCCGCCCGCCGTGTTCTCCGAAATAAGCCGGAAGAAGCCGTCTATAATCACGGCTTTCGCGAGCGGGTTGCCCTGATTGTCGCCGTTATAGATGAGAATTAAGTCTTTCCCCGGCACGCCGAGGGCGAACTGGCAGCCCATCCCGTTCATTAAGAACGAATCCTCGCGCCCGTGCCAAAACTGGTAGCCGTACCCGTCGCTCACGGGGTCGGGAAACCCCGCCCCGCCGTTATCCGTGACCCGCGAGAGCGCGGCGGAAAGGTACTCCCGGCTAATCAGCCTTTCCCCGTCCGCGACCCCTCCGCTAAGGCAAAACCTCGCGACACGCCACAGGTCCCTCGCTGTGCAGAGTATCCCGGAATCGCCCCAGGACGCTCCGCCGGGGCATTTTAGGCAGCGAATATTCTCCGACACCCCGATTTTGCGGAACAGCTTCTCCCGCAGATATCCGATAAGCGTCGTCCCGGAGAGCCGCTCCACCAGCGCCCCGAGCACGAAACTCCCCGACGAGTCGTAGCTGAATATCCCGCCGGGGTGGACGCGCCGCCCCGGGTTGTTGAAGTAGTACAGTACGCGGTCGGCGACACCCGCCCGCAGCCAGTACGGCTCCTCACGGACGGCGGTGCGCATCGTCAGCATATCCTCCACGGTTTGCCGCAAAACCGGGTCGTCCGCCGACAATCCCCGGCACTCCTCGGGGAAAAACCCCGCCACCCGGTCGGATAGCCTCAGCTTCCCCTCGTCAATTAGAAAACCCACGGCGAGGGCGACAAAACTCTTGCTCGCGGAATACTGGCGGTGAAGGGTTTCCGCCGTAAACGGCGCTCGGTAGTCCTCGTAGAACAGCCTGTCCCCGCGCGAGAGCAGTATGTCGTGGGTGCAAAGCCCGTAATCTTCCAACAAGCGGGCGTACTCGAGCACCTTTCCGGACGGGACCCCCGCCTCCTCGGGGGTGCAGCGCCCCGGCGCCACGGGCGCCCCGCTCGCCGGCATTATAACGCCTCCAACTCGCCGAGGTCGTAGGAGGATAAGTACTCCCCGGTGTTGCGGCACATCTCGCGGAAAAGCTCCCTCGCGTCGCTATACGAGCAGGTGACAAGCGGGTCGGCGGTGAACACTGCGAAAATGTCCTTAATACTCCGGCGGCCGATAGCCCCGTCGAGGGCCTGCTGCAGGGCCGAGACCCGCCCCACAAGCGGCAGTATCCTCTCCGGCACGTCGCCGGCGAACACGGGGGTCACGCTCCCCGCGCGCAGCACCGCGTTGGTCTCCACGACGGCTCCCACCGGCAGGTTGGGGATCTGCCCCCGGTTCGGCAGGTTGACGTTGGTCACGAGGTCGCCGAAGCCCAACAGCGCCGCCATCTGGGAAACGCCTTCCTCGCCGGTATCGGTGATTTTGACCGGCTCTTCCCCCGACGCGAGCCGCTCCGACCTCGCCAGCCGCTCGGCCAGATCCCTCTTCCTCCAGGCGACGGAGGTCAGCGCGAACTTCATCTCCGCCACCCGCTCAGGGCCCGCCAAGTACCACTTCCCGGGGCAAAACTCGGCTAAGTGCCTGTCCCCCGCCGCCGCTATGTACCCGAACCGGCGGAACAGGTCGATTTTCACCTTTTCCTCGCTGCAAAAACTGTTGTTCATCCAGTTGCTCTCGGCGCTCCCCGCCTCGGGGTAGCCGTCCCGGTACTTTTCGCAAAAGCCGCGGTAAAGCGGGAACAAGTCCTCCCCGCGCCAGCGAGCGTCTGTCAGCCAGGTGAAGTGGTTCACCCCCACGGGGTTGACCTTTATCTCCCGGCGGTCGGGGCAAACGCCGAAATTCTCCTCCGCCACACGGGCCAGGAGCTTCTGCGTGCCGAACACCTCGTGGCAGCAGCCGAACGCCTTTATCCCGGGGAACACGCGGTAGAGCGTCTTAACGCAGAGGGTCATGGGGTTGGTGTAATTGATCACCCAGGCGTCAGGGCAGCACTCTTTGACCGCTAAGGCTATCTCCTCGAACATAGGGGCGGTCCTCATAGCGCGGACTATCCCGCCGGGGCCCGCCGTGTCCCCCACCGACTGGTATATGCCGTACTTCTCCGGGGCGTGCACGTCCGACTCCATCTCGTCGAACGTCCCCGGCAGAATGGATATAACCGCGAAATCGGCGCCGTGCAGCGCCTCCCGGAGCGTCTCCGCCACGGTGTAGTCCCAACGGCTGAGGGCGCCGGGGGCACCGTTGTACTTTTCCCCTATCACCGCGTTGCGCTCCGCCGCCGCGCGGTCTACATCGTAAAGCGCCACTTCCCCGGAAAGGTACTTATTCGCCGCGAGGTCGTTCATAAAATTCCACGCCCAGCCGCGCGAGCCCCCGCCTATGTAGGCGATTTTGACGCCGGTCGCCCCGGCTTCGTTAATCTTCATATAACTCTTCCTTCCGCTTTGTAAACAGTTTGACCGCGAACACGGCGTACACCGCTATGGCCGCCACCCCCGCGACGCCGGACGGCACGGGGTCGCTCCCGAAAAGGTAATGCGAGTAGGCGAATATCCCGGAAAGCTCCGCCCCCGCCGCGAGCCACCAGTAGCGGGGCTCGGTGACCGCGAGAGCGACCGAAAGCATCTCCGCGGGATAGCCGTACCTGTCGTGCATTGAGGGGAGAAGCATCACGCAGGTGAGGGCGCACCACACTGCAAGCTCAAGATACCTCGCGGGCTTCAGCCTCCCGCCCCCGCGCCTTATGTAAAACAGCAGGGTGAACGCCAGCGCCGCCAACGTCAGCGCCACCGCGAAGCCGCCCAGAGTCTCGTATTCCCCCCCGGTGACGGAGTAAAGATTGGGGTAGTTCATCACCATATAGGGGTACTCGCCCGCCTGCTTGGCGTAGACACCCAACGCCTCGAAGAACGGCTGCCCGGCGATTATGGCGGGCAGGACGGATACCAGAAAAGCCCCCGGCACCTGCAGGAAATGCAGCAGCGAGAACCTCTTCTCCGCAAAATAAAGAATGACGAACACGGGGAGGAAGAACACCGCCTGCAGCTTAAACGCGAACGCCGCCCCGTAGCACCAGAACGCCGCGAAGGGTCTGTCCCTCCGCAGCAGCACGAGCGACCAGACCGCGAGAGAAGTGTACACGCAGTCACACTGCCCCCAGAGCGAGGAGTTCATCACGGCGGTCGGCAGCAGCAGAGCGGCGGCGTAGGCTACGGCGGCTCTGTGCCTGCTCCCGGCGCAGGTGTAAACAAGGGCCGAAATCCCGGCGGCCAAGACAAAATCGAAAGTTATAGAGAACAGCTTAAGCTTTATAAGCGGGTCCCCCGGGATGTAGCTCGCGAGGGCGAGCACCAGCCTGTACGCCGGGGTGAAGTCGCCTATCTGCGTCGCGAGGGCCCGGAACCCCCCGAGCTCCACCGTCTTCTCGTACCAGGGGAGCAGGAAAAGCTCGGCGTCCCGCGAAACGTGGGGAAGCGGGCCCACCCTCGCCACCACAGCGAGCGCCGTCGCCGCTATGAAGAATACGGTGTAGGCGTGGCGGCTTACGAACCACGCGACAAACTTCTCCCCGCGAGACGGCTTCACGGCTCTTCGCCCCGCGAAAAGAGGGCGACAACCTCGGTATGCCGCGTCCGGGGAAACATATCCGCCCCGCAGAGCCGGGACAGCGCGTAGCCGTAGCCCGTCAGCGCGGCGGCGTCCCTCGCGAAGGTCGCCTGCTCGCAGGACACGTAAACCACCCGCTCCGGGCGAAGATCCCCGCAGAGCACCCGCAGGACCTCGGCGCCGCAGCCCTTCCTCGGGGGGTCGAGCACGGCCGCGTCGGGCGTCACGCCCCCGGCGGCGAGTTTCCCCACTGCCTCGGCGCAGTCGCCCCGGATAAACCGGGCGTTGATAATGCCGTTCAGCTCGGCGTTGCGCTCCGCGTCCTCCACGGCGGCGGCGACGCTCTCCACGCCTATGACCTCCCTCGCCCGGCGCGCGAGAAAGAGAGCTATGGTCCCCGCCCCGCAGTAGAGGTCGAGCACGGTCTTGCCAGCCGGCTCCAGGTATTCCTCCACCTTGCGGTAAACCGCCTCCGCCATATCGTGGTTAACCTGGTAGAAGGTGTGGGGCGACAGGCGGATTTTGTTACCGCAAAGGGTGTCGGTGATGTAGGAATCCCCGTAGAGGACCCGGCACCGCTCGCCCAAGATCACGTTGGTGCGCTCCCTGTTGACGTTTAACAGCACACCGCGCAGCTTCTCCCCGAGGGTCTCCCGCAGCACGTCAGTGAACAGTTCCTCGCCCCGGATCTTCTCCGGGTTCGCGACTAACACCGCCATTATCTCGCCCGACACGGCGGCTTTCCGTAAGAAGAGGTGGCGCAGCACCCCCCTGCCCGTCCGCTCGTCGTAGGCCGGGATTTTAAGGCTGTTCGCGGCGTTGCGCACCGCCAGAGCCGCCGCCGAAAACTCCTCCGGCTGCAGGGGGCAGACCCTCACGGGCACTCCCCGATGGCTCCTTGAGGCGTAAAAGCCGACTTCCACCCCCCGCTCCCCGGGGAAAAGAGGGTACTCGGCCTTGTCGCGGTAGCCGTCCGGCTCGCCGTAGAGAAAATCCTCCACCGTCACGTCGAGACCGGCGATACGTTTCAGCGCGTCCTCTATAAACTCCCGTTTGGCCCGCCGCTCGGCGCCGTATTTCAAGTGGCGGAACGCGCACCCCCCGCACCGGGGGAACGCCTCGCACCCCGGCTCGGCTCTGTCGGCGGACGGGGCGACTATCTTCTCTATTTTGCCGTAAGCGTAGCTCGCTTTGAGCTTCAGAACGCGGACCGACAGCTCGTCCCCCACGGCGGAGCACGGCACGAACACCACCGTGCCGTCCGGGGCCCTGCCGACGCCGTTCCCGTCGGAGCTGATGCCGGTTACGCTAAGCGGGATTATATCGTTCTTGCGCATCGGCTAACTGAAGAGCGCGTCCTGCTTGGCGGCCACCCTCGCCCGATCGGCGGAGTTGTCCTCTAAGACGAGCCTTAACGCGGAGCCCTCCACCGCGCCCTCGGGCAGCACTCCGCGCGGCACGTCGAACGTCTCGCCGCCCGCCTCGCACACCGCGTAGCCCCCCTCGAACCTGTCGATCACAATCATCGCGCCCGCCCCCGCTTCGGCTTCTGTACAATAGATATTTTATACCCGGGGAGGGGAGATGTCAAGGAAATTTCCGAGCCCCGGAAGCCGACCCGGCTATATAACGGTGCCGCCGACTTTTACGCCGTATCGGGATTATAATGAGCGAAAAATAAGGAAAATGCCGCACAATGACCGCCTAACGGCTCTGGGCGTCATCTGCTGGCATATTTTCCGTTAACTCCCGCGAAAATGCTCGGCAATGCGGGGAGTATTCCCCGCGCTTTTCGCTTCGTCTAACGAAAAATCTGCGGCGCATCTGACGCTGGGTCATTATGCGGTATTGCCTAAGGGCTTAGATTGTCGCGATGATGAGCGAGAAACTACCATCCGCGAGCGCCTTCTAAAAAAGCTTGCAACCTCCGCTGTAATGTGCTATAATACAGTGAAAATAGGGGTTTCTTGCCCCGCCGGGAGAATGTGCCCGGTGCCGGGGAACGACCGCGGGCGGCAGGCAACCGTGCGGCGGGCAACCGAACGGAGCCGCGCTTGCGGTCCCGTGGGGTGGTCGCGAACGACAACAGCCGGGCAAAGCCGTCCTTGCGGTCTCGCGGGGTGGCCGTGTGTGGCAGGGGTAGCCGTTCGGTGAATAGCCACAATGCAGAGGACAGCCGCGCGGGGCGGCCGTAAACCGCGGGCAGCCGGGCAAAGCCGTCCTTGCAGTCTCGCGGGGCAACCGTGTAAAGAAAGGAGCGACGAGGTGAGCAACAAATACGAGGGCGAGATGTGCCCGATATGCCACACCTACCTGTTCGAGGACGACGACATCGTGGTGTGCCCCGTCTGCGGGGCGCCGCACCACCGGAGCTGCTACAACTCGCTGGGGCACTGCGGGCTGGAAAGCCTTCACGGCACGGCGGAGCAGTACGATAAAATCAAACATAAAGCCGCCGAGGAGGCGGGCGAGAAGGAGTACTGCCCTCACTGCGGGGCGGAGCTGAAAGCCGATATGCTCTTCTGCCCGCACTGCGGGGCGGCGAGGAACCCGTCAAGGGGCGGCGCTGAGCGCCCTCCCGAGGCGCCGTTCGATTCCCCGCTGATGGGGACCATCGACCCGCTGGGCGGTGTCCCGCCGGAGACGGATATTGGCGAGGGGGTCACGGCGGCGGAAGCGGCGGACTTCGTCAAATCCAACACGGTGAGGTACATACCCCGGTTCGCGTCGGGGGCAAAGACGGGCTGGAACTGGCTCGCGTTCCTCTTCCCCTACGGCTTCTTCTTCTACCACAAGATGTACCGGCACGCCTGGCTCGCGGTCGCGGTGTACGTGACGGCGCTGGTGCTGCAGCTGCCTATGCAGGGCGAGTATTACGCGATGGCGCAGGGGCTGCCCCAAAACGCGACCTACGGCGACCTGCTCTCCGCTATGAGCGGAGGCTCGATATCCACCCTCGCGAGGGTGCTTTACATCGCGGGGGTGCTGATTATCCTGGCACTCCGTATAGTCTGCTCGCTGTTCGCCGACTACTGGTACCGGCTGCACGTCGTGGAGAAGGTCAAGCAGTACCGCGCCATAGAGGACGAGGACGAGAGGGCGGCTATGTACATCAAGAAGGGGCTTCCCAACCCGTTCTTCCTGCTGCTCTCGGTGTTGGTGTTCACCTGGGTGCCGAACATACTCTTGGCGATATTCATATCATAGCGGCCCGGGCCGCCGCAAATTGCCGATTACAGGAGGCGAGTGGAATTTGAGCGCGAAGAAAATCTGCCCCGTCTGCCACACGGAGAACAGCGGGGAATTTCTCTACTGCAAACGCTGCGGGGCGAGGCTCCCGGACGAGACGTCCCCGTATTACGGGGGGCCGGGGGGCGCCGCCGGCGGGCAAGGCTACAATCAGGGGTACGGCGGCTCCGGCGGTCAGGGCTACGGCGGGCAACCCTACGGACCGGGCTACGGCGGGCAACCCTACGGGCCGGGATTTGGACCGGGCTACGGGCCGGAGTACACCCCTCCCGATTACCAGCCCACGGACAGCGACGCCACGGCGGCCTTTGTCGGGGCCGCCAACGCCCCTTACGCCCAGAAAATCCTGAATATGAAGGCGACGGGTAAGAAAAACTCCTGGAACTGGCCCGTGTTCGTGTTCGGGTTGTTCCTCGGCACCCCGTTCACCTGGTTCTTCTACCGCAAGATGTACAAGAAGGCCTGGATTATAGCGGCCATATGCGTGACGCTCTCCATAGCGTCGATGGGGTGCTTTTTCGGCACGGCGAAGCCCGTCTTCGACGCCATTTCCGACGCCGCCGTGTTGGGCGACGACGGCTCGGCGGAGCACGTCTCGGTCGCGCTTCCGGGCGAGGGGGCGCCTTTTGCGGGCGAAACAGACCCCGACGACCCATCGGTCGCGCTTACGGGAGGTGCGACGCCCTTGGCGGGTGAGACCGACCCCGACGACCTCTTCGACGAGGACTTCGCCCGAGCCTTGGACCGAAACTCCACAAGGATGACGGTCTTCACCGTGCTGACCGTTATATTGGGCGTCGCGAGAATTGTCCTGACCGTCTTCCTCGCGATTAGGGCCGACCGTATGTACGCGGACTTCAGCGACGAGCAGATAGAGGCGCTGAGGGCCTCCGGGCGGTTCAACGCCCTCACTATCCACATAACGGGCGGGACGTCTACCGGCATTGCGGTGGGGGTCACGGTGGGGTACGCGGTGCTGGCCTACATATTGGCCGCCGTCGTGTCCAACGCACTGCTATACTCGGCGTTCGGCGGGATTACCGACGCGCTATTCTATTAGTATCAAGGAGTTGGGGCGAGTGAAGATCACCAAAGCCGTAATCCCCGCGGCGGGGCTCGGCACCAGAATGCTGCCCATGTCCAAAGCCGTGCCCAAAGAGATGTTTCCCATTGTGGATAAGCCGGCCATACAGTACATAGTGGAAGAGGCCGCGGCGGCGGGGATAACCGATATTCTGATAATCACCAACCGCGGCAAGGAGGCTATGGAGGACCACTTCGACCACGCCTACGAGCTGGAGCGGAGCCTTCTTGTGGCGGGCAAGACCAAAGAGGCGGAGCAGGTCGCGGCGTCCGCGAGCCTCGCTAACGTCTACTTCCTGCGGCAAAAGAGCACGGCCGGGCTGGGTCACGCGGTGCTGTGCGCGAAGGAGTTTATAGGAAACGACCCGTTCGCGGTGCTCTACGGGGATGATGTCATCATAGGCGAGGACCCGGCCATAGCGCAGCTTTGCGGGGCTTACGAGAAGTACGGCAAGGGCGTCGCGGGGATAAAGGAGATGCCGCTCGAGTCGGTGATGAAGTACTGCTCGCTGAAGCTCTCCCCCCTGCGGGACAACGTCTACGCCATATCCGATATGATAGAGAAGCCTAAGAGGGAGCAGGTCTTCTCGCTGTTCTCCATTCTCGGCAGGTGTGTCCTGCCGCCGGATATATTCTCGATTTTGGAGCATACCCCTCCGGGGGCGGGCGGCGAATTGCAGCTTACCGACGCTATGAAGGCCCTCGCGCTGCGCGACGGTATGATAGGCGTGGACTTCACCGGGAGGCGCTACGATATAGGCAGCAAAATCGGTATGCTGAAGGCCAACATCGAGGTGGGGCTCGCTCACCCCGAGGTGGGCGGGGAGCTGAGAAGCTATATAAAGGATCTCGCGAATACACTGTAGCGGGGGCGAAGCTTGCATTATGGAGCTTGTCGGGATAGGTTTCGGGAATATGGTGGCGGCGGAGCGGGTGGTGGCTATTGTTACCCCGGACGCCGCTCCCGTAAAGCGTATGATCCAGGACGCGAGGGACTCCGGGCGGCTGATCGACGCGACGCACGGGCGGCGCACCAGAGCCGTAATAGTGACGGACAGCGACCACGTGATACTCACCTACCTGCAGTCGGAGACGGTCGCGGCGAAAATAGGCGACACCTCGGCGGGGGCGGAGTGATGGGCGGGCGGCTGTACATCCTCTCCGGGCCTTCCGGCAGCGGGAAAGACACGATCCTGCGAAACGTGCTGAAACAGACGGACGGGATCTCCCTTTCCGTCTCCGCGATAACCCGCCCGATGCGGGACCCCCGGGAGACCGAGAAGTACCGCTTTGTGACGCGTTCCGAGTTCGAGGATATGATAGCCCGGGATATGCTGCTGGAGTACAACGTCTACCTCGGCGAGTACTACGGCACTCCCAAGGCCCCGGTGGAGGAAATGTTGTCCGAAGGGCGGGACGTCATACTCGAGATTGACGTGAACGGAGCGGCCAAAGTGAGGGAAAAGCGCCCCGACGCCGCGAGCGTGTTTATAATGCCGCCGTCCTTCGACGCGCTGCGCCGCCGTCTCTACGGGCGCGGGACGGAGGACGTCTCCCGGCGGGACGAGAGGTTACAATTAGCCGCCGGCGAGATAGCCCGAGCCGGGGAATACGACTATATCATCATCAACGATAAGCTTGACGCCGCCTGCCGGGAGCTGCAGTCGATAATCCTCGCGGGACGGTGCAGGGCGGAGAACAGAATTCATACGGTAAAGGAGTTTTCGCGATGCTTGACCCCGCGATCGGACAACTGATCACAGCCTACCCGAACCGCTACAAACTGGTTATGGAAGTGGCTCGTCGCGCCAGGGATATTTCCCTTGAGGCGGCGGAAGATCACGTTATTCTCACCGAAAAGCCGGTGACTATGGCGATGGACGACATCGCCGCCGAGTTAGAGGACGACAAGGGTTAGCCCGGTGGCTCTGCGGGCGGAAATAGCCGTGCGGCAGAACGCTCTCGCGGCGGACGGGCTCTACACCTATCTTGTCCCCGAGGAGTTCCGCGCCGAGGCGGTGCCGGGGGCGTATGTGAGGGTACCCTTCGGCAGAGGTACGCGGACCCTGGAGGGAGTGATCTTCTCCGTAGAGGAGGGCGACCCGGTGACCGTGGCGGTTACTTCGGCAGTGAGTGGGCACCCGCCGGGCGGCCCCAATCTTGCGATTGGGAACCCAATAAACGACTCCGCTGATACTGCAAGCGGGGATCCGGCGGGCGACCCCGTGAACGGCGGGAATTTGCCCGGCGGGACGGGCGAGCCGGCGGCTAAATCCCCGGTGCCCGGCGCGGGTGACCCGGCCGATCGGGCGGACGGCTTCGTCAAGCCGGCGAATAGCCCGGTGCCCGGAGCGGGTGACCCGGGGCACCCGGCGGGCGGCTCCGCCAATCCTGCGAGCGGGAACCCAACAGGCGACTCCGCAAATCCTGCGAGCGGGCACCCGGCGGGCGGCCCCGTGAGCGGCGGGAATTTGCCCGGCAGGACCGGCGAGCCGGCGGCTAAATCCCCGGTGCCCGGCGCGGCTGGCCCGGCTGATCGGGCGGACGGCTTCGTCAAGCCGGCGAATAGCCCGGTGCCCGGAGCGGGTGACCCGGGGCACCCGGCGGGCGGCCCCGCCAATCCTGCGAGCGGTCCCGCCGCCGAGCCTTTCGTGCTCAAGGAAGTGGAAGTCGTCCGGGGCGGGGAGCCGATACTTGACGGGGAGGGTCTGCTGTTGGCGCGGTACCTGCGGGAGCGCACCTACTGCTCCTACGGGGCGGCGCTGCGGCAGATAGCCCCGCCGGAGTACCTGTCGCGGCGCGTTTACGCGGCAAACCCGGATTTTACGGGATTCACGGGCGAGCCCGCCGCCGACCGGCTGCTGCGGGAGCTCAGAGCGTCTCCCGTTAAGGCCAAAAACCTCGCCGGGGCGGACAGGGAGACGGTGGTCGCCCTGAATACCCTCCTGCGGCTCGGGGCGGCGCGGCAGCGCGGGGAATATAAGCCCGTAAGGCTCGCGAGTCTGAACCCGGACCGCCCCAATTCACCCCTTACCCAAACTCAGCTGAAAGTAGTAGCGGCGCTAAAAGGCGGGGATCTCCCGGTGAGGGAGCTTTGCGAGAGAGCGGGGGTGAGCGGCGCCGTCGTCACTGCCCTTCGCGAGAAAGGTGTCCTCACGGTGCGGGAAGCGGTGCCGGAGGATGAGCCGGGCGAACAGAACAAGGCGAGCGATCCGAACGAGCAGGGCGATCCGGGCAAGCAGAACAATCCGGGCGGGCGGGACAAGACGGGCGAGCCGGGCGAGCAAGCCGATCCGGGCAAGCAGAGCGGTTCGGGTAAGCCGGGCAAGCGGGACAAGACGGGCGCGCCGTTTTCCCCTCCCCCGCTGGAGCTTACCGACGAGCAGGAGGCGGCGTACCGCTCCCTCCTTGCCGATTACCGCGCCGGCGGGCGGACTTCCCTGCTCTACGGCGTGACGGGCAGCGGCAAGACCAAGGTCTACCTAAAACTCCTCGACACCTGCCTCGCGGACGGCAGGACCGCCATTGTCACCGTCCCGGAGATAGCGCTTACTCCGCAGACTTTGAGCATATTTTCCGAACGGTACGGCGACACGGTGGCGGTGTTCCACAGCGCGTTGCCGGACGGCGAGAGGTACCGCCAGTGGGAGAAGGCTAAGTCCGGGGCGGCGAAAATCGCCGTGGGAACGAGGTCGGCCGTGTTCGCGCCGCTGCGTAATATCGGCTTAATCGTGGTGGACGAGGAGCAGGAAGCCTGCTACAAATCGGAACTTTCCCCGCGCTTCTCGGCGGCGGACGTGGCGCGGTTCAGGGCGAAGTACCACGGGGCGCTGCTGCTGCTTTCCTCCGCCACACCTTCGGTGGAAACGTTCTCAAGAGCTAAATCCGGGGCGTACGGGCTCGCCGTGCTCCGGCACCGCTACGGCAACGCGGTTCTCCCCGATGTGGTCACGGTGGATATGCGGCGCGAGGTCGCGGCGGGGAACACCTCGCTGTTCAGCGGGAAGCTCCTGGCCGAGATGACGGCCGCTCTTCGTGACGGGCGGCAGGCGATACTGCTTCTCAACCGCCGGGGGTACAACACCTACGTCTCCTGCCCCTCCTGCGGGCACGTGATGACCTGCGACAACTGCAGCATCTCGCTCACCTACCACGCGGCGGAGCATAAATTACGCTGCCACTACTGCGGCAAGAGCGAGCCGGTCACCGACACCTGCCCCGAGTGCGGCGCCCCCCGGCTCCGCTACAGCGGGAGGGGCACCGAAAAAGCCGAAACCGAACTGCGGGGGCTCTTCCCCGAGGCAAGAATAATCCGAATGGACACCGACACCACCTCCACCAGAGAGGACTACGAGAGGAACATCGCCTCTTTCGCGGCGGGGAAGTACGACATTTTGGTGGGCACCCAAATGGTAGCTAAGGGGCTCGATTTCCCCAACGTGACGCTTGTGGGGGTGCTCGACGCGGACGGGGCCCTCTACAGCCCGGATTTCCGGGGCTTCGAGCGGGCGTTCTCGCTGCTGACGCAGGTTGTGGGCAGAGCCGGGCGCGGGGACGCCGCCGGCAAGGCCGTAATACAGACCTGCGACCCCGACAATGGGATAATAGACTACGCCCGCCGGCAGGACTACGACGGCTTCTACTCCGAGGAAATACTCACCCGGCGGCTTATGGTCTACCCTCCTTACTGCTCGCTGACCGTCGCGTATGTGACCTCTCGGGAGCGGGCCGCGGCGGCGGGGGGGGCGGACTTCCTGGCAAAGTTCATAGCCGGGAAGCTCAAGGGCGAGTTCTCCGGGGTGAAGCTGATAACCCTCGGGCCCGTGGTCTGCACCGTGCCCAAGGTGAAGAACGAGTACCGCTACAGGCTCATCTTCAAGCACAGGGACAACCGGGAAACGAGGTCACTCTTCCGGCGGGCTCTCGACGCGTTTTTGGCTGAGAAGCCGCTTCGCGCGGCGTCCCTCATCCTTGACGCCGACCCTCAGAATATCCAGTAAACGGAGCGGTAATATGGCGCTTAGAAACATAGTGAAGTTCCCCAATGACACCCTGCGCAAAAAGTGCCGGGAGGTCACGGAATTTGACGAGAGACTCTCCTCGCTTTTGGACGATATGCTGGAGACTATGTACTCCGCCGAGGGGGTGGGGCTTGCCGCCCCCCAGGTGGGGGTGCTCCGGCGGGTCTGCGTGGTGGATATAGGCGAGGGGCCGATCGAGCTCGTCAACCCGATTATATTAAAAACAAAGGGCGAGCAGATAGAGTCCGAAGCGTGCCTCTCCTGCCCCGGCAGGTGCGGCACCGTCGCGAGACCCGAGTATGTCAAGCTTAAAGCCCAGAACCGCCTGGGCGAATGGCGGACCTACACCGGGAAGGGGCTGCTCGCGAAGGCGTTCTGCCACGAAACGGATCACCTTGACGGGGTGCTGTTCTTGGACAAGATAATCGAGGAGTTGGAGCCGGAGGAGAAACAATGAGGGTAGTCTTTATGGGGACGCCCCCCTTCGCCGCCCGATGCCTCTCGGCCCTGATTGACGCGGGCCACGACGTCGCGGCGGTGTTCACAAGGGCGGATAAGCCCGCCGGGAGGGGGCGCGCCGTGGCCCCCTCGCCCGTGAAAGTTTTGGCGCGGCAGCGCGGGATCCCGGTGCTCACCCCCTCGACGCTGCGGGGCGGGGCGGACGCCGTAAAAGGCTTCTCACCCGACTGCGTGGCGGTGGCGGCGTACGGACTTCTGCTGCCGCCCGAGGTGTTGGCGGTCCCCCGCTACGGGTGCGTCAATGTCCACGCGTCGCTGCTGCCGAAGTACAGGGGGGCCTCCCCCGTATCCGCCGCCATACTCTCGGGGGACACGATGACGGGCGTCTCCACAATGCTGATGAGCGAGGGACTGGACGAGGGACCCGTGCTGCTGCAGGAAACGGTTCCCATAGCGGGCGACGACACGCTGGAGTCCCTCACCCGGACGCTCGCCGACGCCGGAGCGGGGCTGCTCACCCGGACGCTTGAGCGCCTCGAGGCGGGGGACATCACCCCGGCGCCGCAGGACCCGGCTCTCGCCAGCTACTGCAGGACCCTTCGCAAGGCCGACGGGCTGCTCACGGGGGAGCTTTCCGCCCGCGAGACGTACAACCGCATAAGGGGGCTTTACCCCTGGCCGGGAGCCTACTTTAAGGCGGCGGGAAAGACCTACAAGGTTACCGGGGCGGCCCCGTGCGGCCCCGTGCCCGGAGAGCCGGGGACGCTTCACGCGGGCGGCGGCAGGCTTGTTCTCGCTTGCAATAGCGGCGCGGTGGAGATAACCGAGATCCAGCCGGAGGGTAAGCGCCGGATGAGCGCGGCCGAGTTCCTGCGCGGGACGCGGCTCCCGGAGGAGACGCGGCTTGAGCGGTAGGGCAGGAGAAGGCTCGCGGCGGTCGGGCGGGCAGCGCCGGCAAACCGGGAGACAAGGGTCCACCGGGACAGACCAGCCAACCGGGGGACAGGGGTCCGCGAGGGCAAACCAGCCAACTAAAACAAGTCAGCTGGCAGGAGGGCACAAGTCCGCCGAGGCAAGTCTACCGACCGGGGAACGTGAACCCGCCGGGCAGCGCCTGCAAGCCGGGGCAAGCGGGTCTGCCGGGACGTGGCAACCAACTATAGCAAGCAACCTCGCCGAGACAAGTCAAATGACTGAGGAACCCGGGTCCGCCGAAACGCGGCAGCCGGTCGCGGCAAGCGGGACTGGCGGGGAAAATCAGCAGATCGGGGGCCACAAGCCCGCCGAAGCAAGTCTACCGATCGGGGGACGCAAGTCCGCCGAGGCAAGTCTACCGACGGGGGAACGTGAACCCGCCGGGCAGCGCCGGCAAGCCGGGAGACAAGGGTCCGCCGGGACAGACCAGCCAACCGGGGGACAGGGGTCCACGATGGCAAACCAGCCAACTAAAACAAATCAGCTGGCAGGAGGGCACAAGTCTGTTGAGACGAGTCTACCGACCGGGGGACACGGATCTGCCGGACAACGCCAACAGAACGGGGCACGCGGGTCCGCCGGGGCAAGTCTACCGACCGGGGCAAGTAAGTTTACCAGGGCAAACCAATCGGTCGGGGCAAGTGAGTCAGTCAAGACACGGCAGCCTACCGCAACAAACAAACCTGCTGAGCAACGCCTACAAGTCGGAGCAAGCGGGTCCGCCGGGGCACGGCGGCCGGTCGCGACAAGCGGGTCTAACGGAGCAAGCCAGCAAACTGCGCCGCGCGGGTCCGTCGCCGCCCGGAGCGAGCCGACCGTTACCGCCCAGGGCGAGCGGGACGGCACCTCGGAAAGCAAAATCTCCGAGCCGCGCCGGTCTACCGGTCCCCGCCGACCAGACAATTCCCATCGATCCACCGGTCCCCGCCGGCCAGACAATCCGCGCCGCCCCGCCAATCCCCGCAGGCTCGCGGCGGAGGGGGTCGCGCGCGTGGAGGCGGGCGCGTACACCAACCTTGTCGCGGAGGAAACCCGGCGGGCCGCCGCGCTTACCGCCCGGGACGAGGCCTTCTTCCTCTCCCTGCTGTACGGGACGGTGGAGCGGCTGCTTACGTTACGGAGCGTGCTGGATAAATATTCCAGCGTCCCCTCCAGCAAGATGAAGCCCGAATTACGGGCAATACTGCTCACCGGCGCGTACCAGATACTCTTTACCGGCGTACCGGCGTACGGCGCGGTGGACGAGGCGGTAAAGCTCGTCCGGGCCGGGAGGACCCCCGGGCTTTCGGGCTTCGCGAACGCGGTGCTCCGGCGCGTCGCGGCGGAAAAGAGCGGCATATTGGCCGGCTTGGCGCGCTCGGGCGACCTCTCCTACAAGTACTCCTGCCACCCCGGGCTGGTCTCGGCGCTGCTCCGTGACTTGGGGCGGGAGGAGGCGGAAAGCTTCCTCTCGGGAACGCTGGAGCTCGCGCCGGTCTACATAAGACGCAACCCCCTCGCGGGCGATTTCGCCGAACCGGGCAAATTCGAGCCGACGGACCTGCCCGGATGCTTTATACTATCCGAGCCGGGAGGCTTCACCGGCCGGGAGGACTACGCGGCGGGGCGGTTCCACGTGGAGGATATATCCTCTCAGCGCGCCGTAAGAGCGCTCGGCGTTTCCCCCGGGGAGCGGGCGCTTGACGTCTGCGCCGCGCCGGGCGGGAAAACCTGCTCATTGGCGGAGGACGCGGGCGACCGGGGAGAGGTCGTCGCGTGCGACATCAACCCCTCGCGGCTCCGCCTTGTGGAGGAAAACGCCGCCCGCCTGCGTCTTACCTCGATAAGGACTTGCGCCGCCGACTGGCGGGAGGACCACCCGGAATTGGGGCTCTTCGACGCGGTGCTCTGCGACGTCCCCTGCTCCGGGGTCGGAGCAGCCCGGAGAAAGCCCGAAATCAAGCTCAAAGACCCGGCCGGGTTCGCGGGGCTGCCCGAGACGCAGTACGCCATTCTCAGCAACGCGGCGAGGCGTGTCCGCCCCGGGGGACGGCTGCTCTACAGCACCTGCACCCTTCTCTCGGCCGAAAACGACGGCGTGACGGAGCGGTTCTTAGCCGACAACCCGGGTTTTCGCCCGGTGGAACGTCGCCTTACCGCGGGCGGGGGCGCGGACGGGTTCTACTATCGGCTGATGGAGGCGCCTTTGTGAGGGACATCAATTCTCTGCTGCCGGAGGATCTCGCCGAATACCTGCGGGAAGCGGGCTACCCCGACTTTCACGCGAAGCAGATATTCGCCTGGGTGCACGGGAGGGGCGCGGACGGCTTCGCCGCTATGAGCGACCTGCCCCTGCCTCTTCGGGAGCGGCTCGGTAAAGATTTCTACATTGTAACACTTATATCTAAAAAAACACTTGCGTCAGCGGACGGGGATACTGTAAAATATCTGTACGCCCTACCCTCGGGCGAACTGCTGGAAACGGTGCTGATGCGCTACCGCCACGGGCTTTCGGTGTGCGTCTCCACGCAGATAGGCTGCAGGATGGGCTGCCGGTTCTGCGCGTCCCACCGAAACGGCTTCGTCCGCAACCTCACCCCGGGGGAGATAGCCGCCCAGGTTACCGCCTGCGAGAGGGCGGCGGGGGAGCGCGTCTCCAGCGTCGTTATGATGGGGATGGGCGAGCCTCTGGATAACTTCTCCGGGACGGTGGGCGCCGTCAGGCTGCTGACCCACCCGGCGGGGGTCGGCATCGGGGCGCGGCACATATCCGTATCCACCTGCGGCGTGGTGCCGGGGATATTGGAACTCGCGAAAACCGGGCTCCCGGTGACGCTTTCAGTATCCTTACACGCCGTGAGCGACGAGCGGCGCTCCGCCATAATGCCCGTGAACCGCCGCTGGGGGATAGGCGAGCTTCTTGCCGCCTGCAGGGAGTACCAGGCGAAGGGCGGGCGGAGGATCTCGTTCGAGTACGCCCTGATAGCCGGGCAAAACAGCTCCCCCGCCGACGCCGACACCCTCGCGAGGCTGCTGTGGGGGATTACGGCGCACGTGAACCTGATCCCGGTGAACCCGGTGGAGGGCGCGGGATTCTCCCCTCCCGACCGCCGCGCGGCCGAGGCCTTCCGTGACAGGCTTATAAGCCACGGGGTTAACGCCACGATCCGGCGGACCCTGGGCGCCGACATAGGCGCGTCCTGCGGGCAACTGCGCAACCGCAATCTGCCGAGCGGGGGCGGCGAGGCGGGCGAAAGATAGCTATAGTGAACGTCATAAAAAATTTCGCTTTAAAAGTGCGGTAAAGTTTGTTATA
>CAYOSS010000019.1:0-24607 GCA_964406705.1 uncultured Eubacteriales bacterium | reverse complement strand
GGGGCTATTATACCACGTTTCAGGAAAGATTTCACGGGGAGAAGGAAAGAACCGCCCGATTTTAGCGGTTGACAATGCGTGGTGACCGTGCTATAATACTCTGAAAGGCAGCAGTCAAAGTCAGTCCGGATACACCCGCGCGGGGCGGCAAGCTTCGCGCCGCTATGCGAGGTAGATATGGAATTTTCCGTTTCGCGCGCTCTGATAAGCAGGCTGAACTCGGCCGGGGGAGACGTCTCCCCGTCCGGGGGGAGTTCGGGTTTTCCCAAAATACCCGCCGGGTGTCGGGGTAAATATTTGATTTTACCGGGTTTCGCGGATGTGCACGTACATCTGCGGGAGCCCGGTTTTTCATATAAGGAGACCGTGAAATCCGGCACGCTCGCGGCGGCGCGCGGGGGCTACACCGATGTATGCGCTATGCCGAACCTTTCCTCCGTGCCCGACAGTCTGCCGCGCCTGCGGGAGGAGCTCTCCGTAATCGAGCGGGACGCGGCGATAAGGGTACATGCTTACGCGTCCATCACTGTGGGTGAGCGGGGAGAGGAGCTTTCCGACATCGCGGAGCTTGCTCCGTTCGTCGTTGGGTTCTCGGACGACGGAAAGGGAGTCCAAAGCGATGAATTGATGCGCCGCGCAATGCTGGAGGTAAAGAAGGCCGGCGGGATTATCGCCGCGCACTGCGAGGATGAAGCCGCGCCCTGCGAAGAGCGGGAGCAAAGAATGTTAGAGCGGGACCTGCGACTCGCTGCAGAAACGGGCTGCCGCTACCACGCCTGCCACATCTCCCGGAAGGAAAGTGTGGAGCTTATACGGGAATGGAAGGCGAGGGGCGCCGATATTTCCTGCGAGACCGCGCCGCATTACCTGATGTTCCGCGGCGAGGACGCCCCCCGCGAGGGCCGTTTCAAGATGAACCCGCCGCTGGGCTCCGAGGCGGACCGCGAGGCGCTCCGGGAGGGCCTCGCCGACGGCACCATTGATATGATAGCGACCGACCACGCTCCTCACACCGAGGCCGAGAAGACCGGCGACTACGACGCGTGTCTCTCGGGGATAGTGGGTCTCGAGACCGCGTTCCCCGCGCTCTACACGGGGCTTGTGCGCACCGGGGTTATATCGCTCGACCGGCTCTGCGAGGCTATGTCCGTAGCTCCGAGAGAGCGGTTCGGGCTGCCTTACAGCGGAGATTATTCCGTATGGGAAGTGGAGGAGCCCTACACCGTTGACCCGGCGCGGTTTTTATCCAAGGGGAGAAGCACCCCGTTCGACGGTGAAACGGTGTACGGGAAGTGTCTCGCGACAATTTGCGGAGGAAAAACGGTATGGAAAGAAAATTCGACAGAAAGTTGATTTTGGAGGATGGGAGCGAGTACTTGGGCTACTCGTTCGGCACGGTGTGCGACCGCGTATGCGAGATAGTGTTCAACACCTCGATGGTGGGCTATCAGGAGATTATGTCCGACCCGTCTTACACGGATCAGGCGGTGGTGATGACTTACCCGCTCATAGGCAACTACGGGATCACCGACGAGGATTACGAGACCCGCAACCCGACAATAGGCGCGCTCATTTGCCGGGAGTACAACGAAAATTCCCCTTCCAACTTCCGCTGCACAAAGACCCTTTCCGACTGGATGGAGGAGAACCGTATCCCGGGGGTGTTCGGGCTCGACTCCCGCAAACTTACCCGCAGCATCAGGGATTACGGGAGCAGGAGGGTGCTGCTGACCTCTCCCGACACCCCGACGGAGGAGGGGCTGCGCGTCATCGCGGAAACGCCCGTTCCCCACGACGCCGTCTCGCGGGTGAGCTGTAAGAAAGTGTGGTACTCGAGGACGCAAAACGTCCGCTACAACGTGGTGGCGGTGGATTGCGGGATAAAGCTCAACATCATTCGCTCACTGAACAGGCGCGGCTGCAACGTCACCGTGGTGCCGTACAATACCCCGGCTGAGGACATAGTCAAGATGAAGCCCAGCGGGATTTTCCTCTCGAACGGGCCCGGCAACCCGGAGGATGTCCCCGAGGTGGTGGAGCTTGTGCGGACGCTGCGCGGGCGGTACCCTATATTCGGGATTTGCCTCGGGCACCAGCTGATTTCCCTCGCGTACGGGGCTAAAACCTACAAGCTGAAGTTCGGTCACAGGGGAGGCAACCACCCGGTGATGGACCTCGCGACGGGCAAGATTGAGATCACCTCGCAGAACCACAGCTACGCGGTGCGCTCAGAGAGCGTCCGGGGGACGGGGCTCCATGTCACTCACGAGAACCTCTTGGACCACACCGTGGAGGGGGTGGCCTGCCCCGGGGAGCGGGTCTTCAGCGTACAGTACCACCCGGAGAGCGCCCCGGGGCCTCAGGACAGCGCGTATTTATTCGACAGATTTATAGATATGATGAGGGAGGGGACGCGCCGTGCCTAAGAGGACCGACATCAAGAAGGTTATGGTGATAGGCTCCGGGCCGATAGTGATAGGCCAGGCGGCGGAGTTTGACTACGCGGGGACGCAGGCCTGTCTCGCCCTCAAAGAGGAGGGCTACGAGGTCGTTCTTTGCAACTCCAACCCCGCGACGATTATGACGGACACCTCAATAGCCGATAAGGTTTATATGGAGCCGCTCACGTTAGAGTACGTGGCCAAGGTGATAAGATACGAGCGGCCCGACGCCATAGTCCCCGGGATAGGCGGGCAAACGGGGCTCAACCTCGCGATGCAGCTTGAGAAAAAGGGCATTCTTAAGGAGTACGAGGTCGAGCTGCTGGGTACTTCGAGCGAGAGCATAGAGCAGGCGGAGGACCGCGAGCTTTTCAAGGAGCTCTGCCAGAGGTTGGGCGAGCCGGTGCTCCCCTCTATGATAGCCAACTCAATGGACGAGGGGCTCGCGGCGGCGCGGGAGATAGGCTACCCCGTAGTGCTGCGTCCTGCGTTCACTTTGGGCGGGACGGGCGGCGGCTTCGCGGACACCGAGGAGGAGTGTCGCGAGATCCTCAAGAACGCGCTGAAAATCTCCCCCGTCTCCCAGGTCTTGGTGGAGAAGAGCATAAAGGGCTTCAAGGAAATCGAGTACGAGGTTATGCGCGACGCGAACGACACCGCCATTACCGTCTGCAATATGGAAAACGTGGACCCCGTCGGCATTCACACGGGCGACTCGATAGTTGTCTGCCCCTCGCAGACCCTCACCAATAAGGAGTACCATATGCTCCGCGACAGCGCGCTGAAGATCATCCGGGCGCTGAAGATCGAGGGCGGGTGCAACGTGCAGTTCGCGCTCGACCCGCTGTCCTTCCAGTATTATCTCATCGAGGTGAACCCCCGAGTGTCCCGCTCCTCCGCGCTGGCGTCCAAGGCGAGCGGCTACCCGATAGCCCGCGTCTCCGCCAAAATCGCCGTGGGAATGAGGCTGGACGAGATACGCATCGCCAACACGCCCGCCTCCTTCGAGCCGACGCTGGACTATGTGGTCACTAAGATGCCGCGCTTCCCGTTCGACAAGTTCGCCTCCGCCAACAACAAGCTCACCACTCAGATGAAAGCCACCGGCGAGGTTATGAGCATAGGCAGAACCTTGGAGGAGAGTATGCTGAAGGCGGTGCGCTCCCTCGAAATCGGAGTGAACCACCTTTATATGCCGAAGTTCGACAGCTTCACCGACGAGGAGCTTTTGGCCTATATCCCGGACGGGACGGATGACCGCATCTTCGCTATGACGGAGCTGATGAGCCGCAGCGTGGACATCGGTATGATTTATGATGTCACCAAGATTGATATGCTCTTCCTCGAGAAGCTGCGCAACGTGGTCAGGATGGAGGAGGCGCTGAAGTCCGCCCCCCGCGACGCGGGAATGCTCTACTCGGCCAAGAAAATGGGCTTCACCGACGCCTATATTGCCAAGATGTGGAAATGCACCGAGGACGATGTCTACTCAATGCGCGTGGACCTCGATATGTTTCCCGTTTACAAGATGATAGACACCTGCGCCAGCGAGTTTGACAGCTACATACCCTACTTCTACTCCACATACGAGGAGGAGAACGAGTCCGTAGTCTCGGATAAGAAGAAGATCCTCGTGCTGGGCTCGGGGCCCATACGGATAGGGCAGGGGGTGGAGTTCGACTACTCCACCGTTCACGCGGTGAAGACCATCAAGAGCGCCGGGTACGAGGCCATTATCGTCAACAACAATCCCGAGACCGTCTCCACCGACTACACCTGCTCGGATAAGCTCTATTTCGAGCCCCTCACGGTGGAGGATGTGATGAATATCATTCACCTTGAGAAGCCGGACGGGGTCATCGCGACCTTGGGCGGGCAGACCGCCATAAATCTCGCGGACGGGCTTCACAGGCGCGGGGTGAAGCTGATAGGCACCGACTGCGACGCCATAGAGAAAGCGGAAAACCGCGACTCTTTCGAGAAGGTGTTGGAGCGGCTCAATATCCCGCAACCCCCGGGGCAGGCCGTCACCAATATAGAGGACGGAGTCGCGGCGGCGAAGCGCATAGGCTTCCCCGTGTTGGTGCGCCCTTCCTTCGTGCTCGGCGGGCGGGCAATGCAGATAGTAGCGGACGAGCCGCAGCTGCGCCGGTACCTCAAGAGCGCGGTTGAAATCGACGTGGACAAGCCCGTCTTGGTGGACAAGTACATCAGCGGCAAGGAAGTCGAGGTTGACGCGGTTTGCGACGGCACCGACGTGTTTGTGCCGGGAATTATGGAGCTTGTGGAGCGCACGGGCATCCACTCCGGGGACTCCATAAGCGTCTATCCGACCTTCAGCATCTCGGATAAGGTGAAGGAGACCATTTTAGACTACACGAAGCGGCTGGGGCTCGGTATAGGGATAGTGGGGCTTTACAACATCCAGTTTATCGTGGACAAGAGCGAGAAGGTCTACATCATCGAGGTGAACCCCCGCTCCTCCCGTACGGTGCCATTCCTCTCGAAATCCACCGGCTACAGCCTGGCGGACATAGCCACAATGGCGATTTTGGGCAAGTCGCTCAAAGAGCAGGGCCTCACCGAGCTTTACGCGCCGGAGAAGAAGCGCTGGTACGTCAAGGTCCCCGCTTTCTCTTTCTCCAAGCTTCACGGAATGGACGCCTATCTGTCGCCCGAGATGAAGTCCACGGGCGAGGCGATCGGCTACGACGACAAGCTCAACCGCGCTCTCTACAAGGCCCTCAAAGCCTCGGGAATGAACGTGACCAACTACGGGACGGTACTCGTCACCATAGCGGACGAGGATAAGGAGGAATCTCTCCCGCTGATACGCCGCTTCTACGATTTGGGCTTCAACATTCAGGCGACCAGCGGCACGTCGGATTTCCTGCGGCGGCACGGCATACGCACCCACACCCTTAAGAAGCTTGACGAGGGCAGCGAGGAGATATTGGACGAGCTGCGCTCCGGGGACATCTGCTACGTCATCAACACCCGCAATATGAATTCGCCGAACGGGCTATCGGACGGCTTTCTGATCAGGCAGTGCGCCGTGGAGAACAACGTCACTATGTTCACCTCTCTCGACACGGTGCGCGTCCTGCTCGACGTGTTGGAGGAGACCACCTTCCGCATTTCCACCATTGACGCTTGAGGTGAGAAGAGTTTGAGGGAAGCCGTTTTCACCGTCACGGAGAACACCCCGCTTTCGCGAGGGATATTCAGGCTCAGGCTGGAAGGCGATATGGACGAGCCAGCGCCGGGGCAGTTTGTCAATATTAAAATCCCGGGGCTCTACCTTCGCCGCCCGATTTCCGTCTGCGACTACGAGGGCGGCACGCTAACTCTGATTATAAAGAACGTGGGGCAAGGCACGGAGGCGCTCTCCAAAGCGCGCGAGGGCGACACGTTCAGTCTGCTCACGGGTCTCGGTAACGGGTACGACCTGTTCCGCGCGGGGAGCAACCCCGTGCTGATCGGCGGCGGGGTGGGGACGCCCCCGCTTTACCTGCTCTGCCGGCGGCTTGTCGGCGAGGGCAGGAGGGTCACCGTGCTGTTGGGCTTTCGCGACGCGGGAGAGGCGTTTTACGGAGAGGAGTTCGAGGCCCTCGGCGCCAAGGTGCGTATCGCCACGGAGGACGGCTCGCAGGGGCGGCGCGGGTACGTTACCGATCTGCTGCGCGAGACGGAGTATTCGTACTTCTACGCCTGCGGTCCGGGGGCGATGTTTAGGGCTGTTAACGGGGTTGCCGTTACAGCAGGGGAGTACAGCTTTGAGGAGCGTATGGGCTGCGGCTTCGGCGCGTGTATGGGCTGCTCGGTTATGACCAAAAGCGGTCCGCGCCGCGTTTGCAGGGAGGGTCCCGTGTTCCCCGAGGAGGAGATAATTTGGTAAGCACGGCTTTAACGCTCTGCGGCGTCCCTCTGGATAACCCCGTCATACCCGCCAGCGGCACGTTCGGCTACGGCTTCGAGTTCGCGGAGTATTACGATATAAACTGCCTCGGCAGCATTTCCGTCAAGGGCACTACGCTGCGGCCCCGCTTCGGCAACCCCACACCCCGTATCGCCGAGACACCGGGCGGAATGCTCAACTCCGTGGGGCTCCAGAACCCGGGGGTTGAGGCTGTTATAGCGACGGAACTGCCCCGCCTGAGAGAAGTTTTTCATAAGCCCGTTATGGCGAATGTGAGCGGCTTTTCCCCGGAGGAGTACGCCGAGGTTTGCGAACGGCTGAACGGCGAGGACTGCGTCGGCTGGTACGAGGTGAATATCAGCTGTCCCAACGTCCACGGCGGGGGAATGAGTTTCGGCACCTCTCCCGGCGCGGCGGCGGAGGTCACCCGAGCGGTGAAGCGCGTCGCGGCAAAGCCCGTCATAGTGAAACTTTCCCCGAACGTGGGCGACATCGCGGAGATTGCCAGGGCCTGCGAGGACGCCGGCGCGGACGGAATCAGCCTTATAAACACGCTTCTCGGAATGCGCATTAACCTTAAAACGCGCCGCCCCGTGCTCGCCAACGGGACGGGCGGGTTATCCGGGCCCGCCGTGCTCCCTGTGGCGCTCAGGATGGTGTACGAGGTTTACGAGGCCGTGAAAATACCCATTGTGGGAATGGGGGGCGTTTCCACGGCGGAGGACGTGCTCGAGATGATACTCGCGGGAGCCACGGCGGTGGAAGTTGGCGCGGCAAACCTCGTCAACCCCTGCGCCTGCCGCGACATAGTTCGCGATTTGCCGGGGGCAATGGAAAAATACGGAATTCACAGTCTCTCGGATATAATAGGGGGCGCGCATTTTGGGTAAGGATGTAATTATTGCCTGCGATTTTCCCGGCGGGGACGAGCTTGCGGGTTTCCTCTCGCTCTTTGGCGACCGCCGCCCCTTCGTGAAGGTGGGAATGGAGCTTTTCTATGCCGAGGGGCCCGGAATCGTGCGCTCGCTTAAGGAGCGCGGGCATAAAGTGTTCTTGGACTTGAAGCTCCACGATATACCGAACACCGTAAAGCGCGCTATGGCGGTGCTCCGCGACCTCGGCGCCGATATGGTGAACCTCCACGCGGTCGGCGGCTCCGCTATGATGAATGCCGCGCTCGAGGGGCTGACCCGTCTCGACGGCACGCGACCCCTGCTAATCGCGGTGACCGAACTTACCTCCACCACGCCGTTGATGCTGCGCGAGGAGCTGCTGATAGAAACCCCGATGGAGCGGGTGGTTGAGAGCTACGCCGAAAACGCCGCCGCATCCGGGCTGGACGGAGTGGTCTGCTCACCCCTTGAGGCCCCTGCCGTCCACCACGCGTGCGGGGAAGGGTTCCTCACCGTGACGCCGGGGGTGCGGTTCGCCGGGGGGGACGCGGGGGACCAGGTGAGGATCACTACGCCGGCCAAAGCGTGGGAACTCGGCTCGGACTACATCGTGGTGGGCCGCCCCATCACCGCCGCCGCCGACCCCGTCGCGGCCTATGAGCGCTGCCTGAGGGATTTTATCGACGAATAAGCCCCGGAGGATTAGTTTGTCTTAAATGCCCGGCGGTTTGTTTAGCCTGACCCCCGGCGGTTTGTTTAGCCCGATCTCTCGGTGGATTGTTTAGCCCGAAATACCCGGAGAGTTATTTAGGCTGACCCGCGCTGATTGTTTAACCTGACCCGCACGGATTGTTTAACTTGCCAAAATACAGCAGGGAGGTTTATATATGCCTGATGATATAGCAAGGGAGCTGCTCTCCATTGGCGCGGTATTCTTCCGCCCGGACGAGCCCTTCACCTGGGCGAGCGGTATCAAAAGCCCGGTTTACTGCGACAACCGGCTCACCCTCTCGTCGCCCGAGGTGAGAACGTCGATCGAGGAGGGGCTCGCCGCCGCGGTGCGGAAATACTACCCCACCGCCGAAATACTCATGGGCACCTCCACAGCCGGAATCGCCCACGCCGCTATCACGGCGCATATTATGGGGCTGCCCATGGGCTACGTCCGCTCCGGGGCGAAGGACCACGGCCGGCGCAACCGCATTGAGGGGAAGCTGCTGCCGGGGCAGAAGACCGTGGTGATAGAGGATTTGATCTCCACGGGAGGGAGCGTCCTTGAGGTGGTAGACGCTCTTCGCGAGGCGGGCGCGGAAGTGCTGGGGATAGCGAGCATATTCACATACGGTATGCGGAGCAGCGCCGAAAGCCTCGCGGCGGCGGGGGTGGAGAACCACAGCCTTACAGATTTTGACCGCGTGGCGAGGGTCGCGGCGGAGGAGGGGTATATCGCGCCGGAGGATGTGGCGCGCCTCTTGGCCTTCAGGGATAACCCGTCCGATGAATCCTGGATTGGAGCGGGCAAATGAACCGGCTGATGGATATATCCGACCTCACGACGAGCGAGATTGAGGAGCTGATAGCGACCGCCCTCGATATTATAGCCGACCCCGCGAAGTACGCCCATTCCTGCGCCGGCAAAAAGTTAGCCACACTGTTCTTCGAGCCCTCCACGAGGACGAGACTCAGCTTTGAGGCGGCAATGTACGAACTCGGCGGCAACGTGCTCAGTATGGCGGACGCGGCTGCAAGCTCCGCGGCAAAGGGAGAGAGCGTCGCGGACACGGCGAAGACCGTCAGCTGCTACGCGGATATTATTGCTATTCGCCACCCCAAGGAGGGCGCGCCGCTCGTCGCTTCTCTTAACGCGAGCGTCCCCGTCATCAACGCGGGGGACGGGGGGCACAATCACCCGACGCAAACGCTCGCGGACCTGTTAACCATTTACCGCGCGTTCGGGAGGCTGGGGGGCTTTACTGTGGGCTTTTGCGGCGACCTGAAGTTCGGGCGCACGGTGCATTCCCTGATTAACGCGCTGTCCCGCTACCCCGGGGTGCGGTTCACGCTAATTTCCCCGGACGAGCTTCGGCTGCCCGGCTACGAGCGCAAGGACGTGTTAGATAAGTTGGAGCTGCCCTACCGCGAAACCTCCGACCTCGACGCCGCTATGCCGGAGCTTGACATTCTCTATATGACGAGGGTGCAGCGTGAGCGCTTCTTCAACGAGGAGGACTACCTGCGGCTGAAGGACAGCTACATTCTCACCCCGGAGCGGCTTGTCGGGGCCAAGAGCGATATGATAGTGATGCACCCGCTGCCGAGGGTAAACGAGATCAGCGTCGCGATTGACTCCGACCCAAGGGCGGCGTATTTTAAGCAGGTGCTTAACGGGAAGTATATGCGTATGGCGCTGATCTTAAAAATGTTGGGGGTGAGGGTATGACGGTAGACTCCGTCACCGACGGCATTGTGATAGACCACATCACGGCGGGGCTCGGTATGGAACTTTACAGGCTGTTGGGCCTTGACGGTTTGGGGTGCTCGGTCGCCATAATCACCAACGTGCACAGCGACAAAATGGGGCGGAAGGATATAATCAAGATTGACGCCGATGTCGCTCTCAATATGGACCTCTTGGGCTATATGGATTCCGGCGTCACTGTCAACGTCATTAAGGGGGGCAAGCTCTCCGAAAAGCGCAAAATTGCCCTCCCCGAGCGGCTGACCAACGTCATCTACTGCAAGAACCCCCGCTGTATCACCTCGGAGGAGCGGGAGCTGCCGCACATTTTCAAACTCACGGACCGCGAGAACAGGGTGTACCGCTGCGTCTACTGCGAGGCGAAGGCGAAGGAGTAGCCGATTTTCCGGTTGACTTTACCGGCTCCCGATGCTATACTAAACATATTGGAGGGGTTATTATGATAATCACGGATAAGGCGAAATTGGAGAAGTTCTCCGAGGCGCACCGCACCTGGCAGGGAATCCCCGCGGTGGAGGTGACGAGCGGGGGCTATGTGTACGCCGCGTTCTATACCGGGATGCGCTGGGAGGAGCTCGGCAACTATGTCGTAGTATACCGCGCCAAGGCGGGCGAGGATTTCGGCGAGGCTATGACCGCCGTCTACTGGGGCCCTCACTTCAGGTGCTACGATCAGGCTCTCTGGATCGACCCCCTCGGAAGGCTCTGGCTCACCTGGGCGGTGGAGCCCAATGTCGGAGTGTACGGCGTCATTTGCGACGACCCCGACGCCGAGGAGCCGCAGTGGAGCGACGTGTTCTACATCGGCAAGGGCGTTATGATGAACAAGCCCGTGGTGCTGTCCTCCGGAGAGTGGCTGTTCCCCATAGCCCTTTGGCCCGAGAACAACGCCAATAACTGCCGGCTCGCCGCGTACGAGTCCGAGCGGAAGTGCTTCGTCTACTCCAGCACGGACGAGGGCAAGAGCTTTACGCGTCTCGGCGGGGCGGACGCCGCTCACCGCTGCATAGACGAGCATATGATACTTGAGCGCCGCGACGGGACCTTGGCGCTTTACATCAGGCGGCAGAAGGGCAACAACATCGCGGTGTGCTACTCCGGCGACAAGGGCAAAACCTGGTCATACGGCGCGGACAGCGGGATTATAAACCCCGACTCGCGCTTCTACATCGGGCGGTTAAAATCCGGGCGCGTGCTGCTCGTCAACCACGACAACGGCGAGCGCAGAAGCGGTCTCACGGCGTACCTCTCGGAGGACGACGGCGAAACTTGGCCATATAAGCTGCTGCTCGACGAGCGCTTCGAGATCTCCTACCCCGACGCCAAGGAAGCGGACGACGGGTTCATCTACATAATTTACGATAAGGATCGCGGCTGCTCTCCCACCCCCGAGCAGTCGGCCAAGTTCGCTCGGGAGATCCTGCTCACAAGGGTCACCGAGGACGACATTTTGGCGGGAGAAATCAAAAATCCCGGCAGCGAGTCGCGGCGGATAATCTCGAAGCTCGGCGCTTACACCCCCGCGTAGGGTGTAGCCCGGCGCTGCCTTTTTTACAAACGCGGCGAGGGCTTCCCGCCGCCACAATGGGGTCTCTTGCGACTGACGGATATTCGCGGGCTACCGCGGTGGAGCTTCAGACCTTTTCGGGGGAGCAATCCCCCTGCCGACCGTCTGGGCGCACTTTTCTTGCTAACGGATAAGTGCGCCTTATATCATTTTACCGGAATAAGGGTGATTGGATGAGGAAAGTCGCGATAGTTATGGGCTCCGACAGCGACCTGCCCGTTGTGGAGAAGGCGGCGGCGGCGCTGCGGGAATTGGGCGTGCCGTACGAGGCGCACATCTACTCCGCGCACAGGACGCCCGACGAGGCGAGGGATTTCGCCCGGGGCGCGAGGGGGAGAGGCTTCGGGGCGATTATAGCGGCGGCGGGGCTCGCTGCTCACTTGGCGGGGGCGCTGGCGGCTAATACCACACTGCCGGTAATTGGCATTCCCATTGAGTCCGGCGCGTTTCGCGGGGGGGACGCTCTTCTCTCCACTGTGCAGATGCCTCCCGGGATCCCCGTGGCGGCCGTGGCGGTGGGGGGCGCGGTCAACGCGGCTCTCCTCGCGGCCGAAATCCTCGCGGTGGAGGACGGGAGCCTCGCGGCCCGGCTCGCGGATAAGCGGCGGCGGGACTGCGCGGCGGTCCTCGAGAAGGACAGTAAGCTTAATATATAACATAGCGGCAAGGAGAAGTACATATGCAAAAGTTGGAGCAACTCTACGAGGGCAAGGCCAAAAAGGTTTTCGCCACGAGCGACCCGAATTTGGTGATTGTCTCATACAAGGACGACGCGACCGCGCTTGACGGGCTTAAGAAAGGCACCATAGCGGGCAAGGGCGTTATCAACAACCGAATGACCAACCTGCTGATGCGCCTGCTGGAGGAAAACGGTGTCCCCACGCACTATGTGGAGGAGCTGTCCGACCGCGACACGCTGGTAAAGAGGGTTTCGATTGTGCCGCTTGAGGTGATAATCCGCAATATCTCGGCAGGCTCCTTCGCGAAACGCTACGGCGTGGAGGAGGGCATCGTGTTCGACCGGCCCACGCTGGAGTTCTCCTACAAAAATGACGAGCTCCACGACCCGCTGATCAATTACTACCACGCGTTGGCGCTGCGCCTCGCTACCGAGGAGGAGCTGGACGCCATACGCGATATGGCTTTCAAGGTAAACTCGGTGCTGACGGAGTATTTCTCGGCGTTAAAGGTGAAGTTGGTCGACTTCAAGCTCGAGTTCGGCAGGCTCCCCGACGGCAAAATCGTGTTAGCCGACGAGATTTCCCCCGACACCTGCCGCTTCTGGGACGCGGACACGGGCGAGAAGTTAGACAAGGACCGCTTCCGCCGGGACCTCGGCGGAGTGGAGGACGCCTACAACGAGATGATGCGCCGGGTGCTCGGAAAGTAGGCCGGTATGGGCGGCATTAGAGAGGAATGCGGCGTTTTCGGGGTCTACTGCGGGGAAAACTACGATGTCGCCCGGATGACCTACTACGGGCTGTTCGCCCTGCAGCACCGGGGGCAGGAGAGCTGCGGGATTATAGTAAACGACGACGGCGTGTTTTCCTCTTATAAGGATGTCGGGCTTGTAAACGACGTGTTCACCCCCCGAGCCTTAGAGCAGTTGGGCGAGGGGAATATCGCGGTGGGGCACGTTCGCTACGGCACCACGGGGGGCAGCGGCAGGGAGAACGCCCAGCCCATCGTGGTGAACCATATCAAGGGGCCCATGGCGCTGGCCCACAACGGCAACCTCACCAACTCATACGAGCTGCGCTCCGAGCTTGAGCTTGAAGGCTCCATATTCCACTCGACCAGCGACACCGAGGTCATTTCCTATATCATAACCAAAGAGCGGCTGAAGGCCCCCTCCATTGAAGAGGCTGTCAACCGCGCGATGAGGCGCATTAAGGGCGGCTATTCGCTGATAATTATGTCCGCCACGAAGCTCATCGCCGCGCGGGACCCGCATGGGTTCAGGCCGCTATGTTACGGCAAGACCCCCGACGGGCGGTACGTGGTGGCGTCGGAAAGCTGTGCTCTTGACGCCGTCGGCGCGACGCTCATTCGCGAAATCGCCCCGGGGGAGATACTCGTTTTCGGGAGGAACGGGATAAAGAGCATCACCGATCACTGCGATGAGGAGAAACCCAGCCTTTGCGTGTTCGAGTATATCTACTTCTCACGCCCGGATTCCGTCTTGGGCGGCTGCTCGGTCCACACAGCCCGGATGCGGGCCGGAGCGTTCCTCGCGTTGGAGCACCCCGTTCAGGCGGACGTGGTAATAGGAGTGCCGGATTCCGGGCTTGACGCGGCCGTGGGCTACTCCCGGCAGTCCGGGATCCCCTACGAGATCGGGCTTATCAAGAACAAGTACATCGCGCGGACGTTTATCGCTCCGGGGCAGAAGAGCCGGGAGGACAAGGTTAAAATCAAGCTCAACGCCATATCCGAGGTGGTGAAAGGTAAGCGCGTGGTGCTGATCGACGACTCCATAGTGCGCGGCACCACCAGCGCGAGGATAGTCTCGCTGGTCCGCGAGGCGGGCGCGGCGGAGATACATATGAGGATTTCCGCTCCCCCTTTCCGCAACCCCTGCTACTACGGGATTGATATCGATTCGCGCGACAACCTCATCGCCTGCCGCCACTCGGTGGACGAGATAGCCCGGATAATCGGGGCTGACTCGCTGGGCTTCCTCAGCGTGGAGAACGCCACAAAGCTCTCGACGGGCGAGGAGGGAGGCTACTGCACGGCCTGCTTCAGCGGGGAGTACCCGACCGAGATCCCCACAAATACCGGCAAAAACCGCTTCGAGATGAAGCTTTCGGAGAAAAATCAGGAAAAGATCAGGGAGCTATAAGAATGAACGATTCCAGATCCGACACCTATGCCGCCGCCGGGGTCGATATTATCGCCGGGTACAGGGCGGTGGAGCTGATGAGGTCCCACATCGCGCGGACCGTAACGCCCGGAGTTATCCCCGCGCCGGGAGGGTTCGGGGGGCTGTTCGCCCCGGATCTCACCGGTATGAGCGAGCCCGTGCTTGTCAGCGGGACGGACGGGGTCGGCACTAAGCTGAAGTTAGCCTTTCTCCTCGACCGCCACGGCACCGTGGGAACGGACTGCGTCGCGATGTGTGTCAACGATGTCCTCTGCTGCGGGGCGCGCCCCCTGTTTTTCCTCGATTACATAGCGTGCGGGAAGAATATCCCGGAGAAAATCGCGGAAATTGTATCCGGCGTGGCGGAGGGCTGCGTACAGGCGGGAGCCGCGCTGATAGGCGGGGAGACCGCCGAGATGCCCGGCTTTTACCCGGAGGACGAGTACGACCTGGCTGGCTTCTGCGTCGGTGTGGCGGACAAGTCCGCGCTGTTTGATAAGAACAACGTCAAAGCCGGCGACGTGCTCATAGCGCTGCCCTCCAGCGGGGTGCACTCGAACGGGTTCTCTCTGGTGCGCCGCGTGTTCGACGTGGAGCACGCCGACCTTCTCGCGCCGGTGGAGGAACTGGGCAGCGCGTCCTTGGGGGAAACGCTTCTCACTCCCACCAAAATTTACGTAAAGCCCGTATTAAGGTTAATGAACGAGGTAACAGTAAAGAGTGCTGCCCATATCACGGGGGGCGGGTTCTACGAGAATATCCCACGTTCTCTTCCGGTGGGTCTCGCCGCTCGGATACGCGAGGCCGACATCCGCGTCCCCGCAATTTTCCCGTTAATCGAGCGCGTGGGGGGTATTCCCCGCCGCGATATGTTTAACACCTTCAATATGGGGGTGGGCTTCACCGTCACCGTAGCGGCGGAGGACGCCGACCGCGCAGTCGAGGTTCTCCGCGAGGCGGGGGAGGACGCCTACATTTTGGGCGAAGTCGTCCCCGGCGAGGGAGTAATACTGTGTTAGAGCCGGCGCGTATAGCCGTGTTGGTCTCCGGCGGGGGGACCAACCTTCAGGCGCTGCTTGACGCGGAAGCGTCCGGCGCTCTCCACAGCGGGAAAATCACCCTTGCGGTCTCTGATACCCCCGGAGCCTACGCTCTCGAACGCGCCCGGCACGGCGGCGTTCCCGCCAAAACGCTGGATAAAAAGGCTTTCCCCACGCGCGGGGAGTTTGAGAGTAAGCTGCTCTCGGTTTTGGAGGAGAACCGCACGGATTTAGTTGTTTTAGCGGGATTTCTCTCTATTTTGGACCCCCGGTTCGTCTCCCGTTACCCCCGGAGGATAATCAACGTGCACCCCTCTCTGATTCCGTCCTTTTGCGGAAAGGGAATGTACGGGCTGAAAGTCCACAAGGCGGCGCTCGATTACGGCGTCAAGGTGACCGGCGCCACGGTGCATTTTGTAAACGAGGTTCCCGACGGTGGGGAGATAATACTCCAAAAAGCCGTGCCCGTCCTGCCCGGCGATACCCCCGAGATCCTCCAGCGCCGCGTAATGGAGCAGGCGGAGTGGGAGCTGCTCCCCCGCGCCGCCGAGATGGTCTCGGAGGAAATACAAATGACGAGACAAGGCAATATCTGATGATCGCAATCCAATTTTGCATAATTAAGGAGGTCATTCTATGCCTACTTTCATTCCCGTCGGCCGTCTGTTGGCCAGTAACCCCTACCCCGGGCGGGGGATTATAGCGGGGGAGAGCCCGGACGGGCGCTATGCCGCCGCCGCCTACTTCATTATGGGTAGGAGCGAGAACAGCCGCAACCGGGTCTTCACCGAGCGTGACGCGGCTGTGTTCACCGAACCCTTCGACGCGTCGTTGGTCGCGGATCCGTCCCTGATCCTCTACGCCGCGGTCCGCCGGGTGGGTGACCGGCTCATAGTGACAAACGGCGACCAGACGGACACCATTGCGAGCGTTCTGGGCCCCGGGGGGAGCTTCGAGGGAGCGCTCCGCACCCGCCGCTTCGAACCTGACGCGCCCAACTTCACCCCGCGAATCAGCGCCCTGCTTGATTTTTCCGTTAACTTTTCCTACAAAATGAGTATTCTGAAGTGCGCCGACCGGGCGGGTTCCGTCTGCGACCGCTTCTTCTACGAATATACCCCAGTCCCCGGGCGCGGGCATTTTATCCACACGTATCAGGGCGACGGAAACCCCCTGCCCCCTTTCTCCGGGGACCCCGAGGCGGTCGCGATTCCGGGCTCGCTCGACGAGTTCACCGCCGACATATGGGAGAACCTCAACGCCGACAACAAAATTTCCCTCTACACCGTGTACCGTGACCTCGGCACGGGGGAGGAAACTCACAGGATAGTCAATAAGCACGAGGAGGCGCCGCGATGACGGAATTTGAGCTGAAATACGGGTGCAACCCCAACCAAAAGCCCGCCAAAATCTATATGGAGGACGGCGGGGAGCTGCCGCTCAAAGTGCTGAACGGTCGTCCGGGGTACATCAATTTCCTCGACGCGCTGAACTCCTGGCAGTTGGTAAGCGAGCTGAAAGCGGCTTTGGGGCTGCCCGCGGCGGCGTCCTTCAAGCACGTGAGCCCGACCTCCGCCGCGGTGGGGACTCCTCTGCCGCTCGACCTTAAACGTGCCTGCTTCGCGGACGGCGTGGACGGGCTGGATTCCTCGCCCTTGGCCTGCGCTTACGCCCGCGCGCGCGGCACTGACAGGATGAGCTCGTTCGGCGATTGGGCGGCGCTTTCCGACGTTTGCGACGAGCCCACGGCGAACGTCCTGAGGCACGAGGTCTCGGACGGGGTAATCGCCCCGGGGTACACGCCGGGCGCGCTCGAAATACTGCGGCAAAAGCGCAAGGGCGGGTACAACATCGTGGAGATCGACCCCTCCTATACGCCGGCGCCCATTGAGCGCAAGCAGGTATTCGGGATAACTTTCCGGCAGGGGCGAAACAATATCACCATAGGCGACGACGCTCTCTCCAACATTGTGACGGTGAACAAGACTCTCCCGCCCGAAGCGCGGCGCGACCTCATACTCTCGCTAATCACCCTAAAATACACCCAGTCGAATTCCGTCTGCTACGCGGCGGACGGGCAGGCTATCGGCGTGGGAGCGGGCCAGCAGTCGAGGATACACTGCACCAGGCTCGCGGGGAGTAAGGCGGACACCTGGCAGCTCCGCCGCCACGAGAAAGTGCTCTCCCTCCCGTTCCGCGACGACTTGCCCCGCCCGGAGAGGGACAACGCGATAGACGGCTACATCAACGGCAACGAGGAGGACGTCACCGCCGACGGCGTTTGGCAAAAGTACTTTACCCGACGCCCCGAGCCGCTCACAACCGAGGAGAAACGACGCTACCTCAACGCAGTGACGGGGGTATCGCTGGGCTCGGACGCGTTCTTTCCGTTTGACGACAACATCGAGAGGGCGCACCGCAGCGGCGTATGCTACATTGCCGAGCCGGGCGGCTCCGTGCGGGACGACGTTGTGCTCTCCCGGGCGAACTCCTACGGAATGGTTATGGCGTTCACCGGGATCAGGCTGTTTCATCATTAAGAAGGGAATGTGGCAAGGATGAATTACTTTGACGAGTTAGCGAACTACGACGCGGAGGTTTACGCCGCCTGCAACGACGAGCTTCGCCGCCAGCGCGAGAACATCGAGCTGATAGCCTCGGAGAATATCGTCTCAAAAGCCGTGCTTTTGGCTGCGGGGACGGTGCTCACCAATAAGTACGCCGAGGGGCTGCCCGGCAACCGCTACTACGGCGGCTGCGTGAATGTGGACGTGGTGGAGAATGTAGCGAGGGAGCGCGCAAAGAAGCTCTTCGACGCCGAGCACGCCAACGTCCAGCCCCACAGCGGCGCTAACGCCAATTTGGCGGTATTTTTCGCTCTGATGCAGCCCGGCGACACTTATATGGGTATGAACCTGGCGCACGGCGGGCACCTTTCCCACGGCTCGCCGGTGAACATTTCGGGCAAGTACTTCAAGGTTGTGCCCTACAGCCTCAACGACGAGACCGAAATGCTGGATTACGACGCCATCCGCGCCACGGCGCTGGAGTGCAAGCCGAAGCTTATTTTGGCGGGCGCCAGCGCCTACCCGAGGATTATAGATTTCGCCAAAATGCGGGAAATCGCCGACGAGGTGGGTGCGTATTTAATGGTGGATATGGCCCATATCGCTGGGCTTGTCGCGGCGGGGCTTCACCCCAACCCCGTCCCCTACGCCGACGTGGTCACCACGACCACGCACAAGACGCTTAGAGGACCGAGGGGCGGCTTAATCCTCTGCAAGGCCGAGCTTGCCAAAAAGATAGACAAGGCTGTGTTCCCCGGGACGCAGGGGGGTCCGCTGATGCACGTTATAGCGGCGAAGGCGGTCGCTCTGGGAGAAGCGCTTACGGACGAGTTTAAGGTTTATCAGCGACAGGTAGTCGCCAACGCCAAGACGCTCGCGGATTGCCTGTTGGAGCAGGGTTTCCGCCTTGTCTCCGGCGGGACGGATAACCACCTGATCCTGGTCGACCTGCGCCCGTTCGGGATTACAGGCAAGGAACTGGAGAACAGGCTCGACTCCGTGCACATCACCGTCAACAAGAACGCCATTCCCAACGACCCGCAGAGCCCGTTCGTCACAAGCGGCATCCGCGTAGGCACCCCGGCGGTCACCACGCGCGGGTTCAAGGAGCCGGAGATGCGTCGTATCGCGTCGTATATGAAGGATATAGCCACGGATTACGAGGCGTCCCGCGAGAGGGTCAGCCGCGAGGTGGTGGAGCTCTGCTCCCGCTTCCCCATTTACGGGGATTTATAAGCAGATATGCCGGTAACTGTACTTGTAGTGGGCGGCGGCGGCAGGGAGCACGCCATAATCAAGAAGCTGCGCGAAAGCCCGGATGTGGGCAAAATCTACGCCCTCCCCGGCAACGCGGGAATGGCGGGCGAAGCTGAATTGGTGCCGGGCAAGGCTACGGACATCAGCTTTTTGGTGGACTTCGCCGTCAGCCACGATGTCGGCTACGCGGTTGTCGCGCCGGACGACCCGCTTGTTTTGGGCGCCGTGGACGAGCTCCAGGCCGCCGGAATACCCTGCTTCGGCCCCAATAAGGCCGCCGCGGTAATCGAGGGCAGCAAGGTTTTCGCCAAAAACCTGATGCGCAAATACGGGATCCCGACCGCGCGGTACGAGGTTTTTCAGAACGCGGACGACGCGCTCCGCTATGTCGAGACCGCTCCTCTCCCCACGGTTATAAAGGCGGACGGGCTGGCTCTGGGTAAGGGAGTGACCGTTGCCGAGACGCGCGACGCCGCGAGGGACGCCGTGAACCGCGTTATGCGGGACAGGGTCTTCGGGGAGAGCGGCAGTAAAATTGTCATCGAGGAATATCTCACCGGGCCCGAGGTTTCGGTGCTCTCTTTCACGGACGGGAAGACGGTTGTCCCGATGATCTCGTCAATGGATCATAAACGGGCGTTTGACGGCGACCGGGGGCCCAACACCGGCGGAATGGGCACCGTAGCGCCAAACCCCTATTATACGCCCGAAGTGGCCGAGCAGGCTATGCGCACCATTTTCCTGCCCACCATAGCCGCGATGAACGCAGAGGGGCGCACGTTTAAGGGCTGCCTCTACTTCGGGCTGATGATCACGGCGGAGGGTCCCAAGGTGATCGAGTACAACTGCCGCTTCGGCGACCCCGAGACACAGGTTGTCCTACCCCTTTTGGAGAGCGACCTGTTCCGCGTTATGCGCTCGGTGACCGACGGCACTCTCTCCGATACGGAAATACGCTGGAAGAGCGGGTATTCCTGCTGCGTGGTGATGGCGTCGGGCGGCTACCCGGTGAAGTACGAAACCGGCTTTCCCATCGACGTCCCGGAGGATCTCGGGAGTACCGTTTATTTTGCCGGGGTGGGCGAGAAGGACGGCGGGCTTTGCACCTCCGGCGGGCGGGTCTTGGGCGTCACGGCGACGGGGGAGACCCTTCGGGGCGCCATTGACGCCGCCTACCGCGATGTGCGGCGCATTAACTTTCAGGGCGCGCACTACAGGACCGACATCGGCGCCAAGGCTCTCGCGGCGGAGGAACGGTAGATGGTATACCGGGTTTATTCGGAAAAGAAAAAGCACTTGGCGCACGAGGCTGCCGCGCTGCTTGCTGATTTACGCGGCTTCTTGGGTGTAGAGAGCCTTCGCGACCTCAGGATCCTCAACCGCTACGATGTGGAGAACATAGATGAGCGTCTATTCGAGTACGGCAAGACCGCCGTCTTCTCCGAGCCGCAGTTGGACGATGTGTACGACACCCTCCCTGCGGGCGGGGACGAGAGGTTCGCCGTGGAGTTTCTGCCGGGGCAGTTCGACCAGAGGGCGGATTCAGCCGCACAGTGCCTTCAAATCATATCTCGCGGGGAGAGGCCCGTCGTGCGCACCGCCAAAGTGTATTTGCTCTACGGGGATATCACCGGCGAGCAGTTGGAGCATATCAAGCGGTACGTGATTAACCCCGTGGAAGCTCGGGAGGCGTCGCTCGGCGAGGTTACTACCCTCGCTGCCACGGTCACTCTGCCCGCCGACACGGAGGCTCTGGAGGGCTTCTTGGAGCTCCGGGGTGGCGCGCTGGGCGAGTTCGTCTCGCGGTATTCCCTCGCGTTGGACGAGGACGACATAGCCTTTTGCAGGGATTACTTTAAGAGTGAAGGACGTGCCCCGACTCTCACGGAAATCCGCATGATCGACACCTACTGGTCCGACCACTGCCGGCACACCACCTTTCTCACGGAATTGGAGTCGGTAGAATTTCACGACGAGGCTTCCCGCACCGCCTACTCGCGGTACCTTGCCGTGAGGGAGCGCCTTGCCTCCAAAAAGCCCGTATGCCTGATGGATCTCGCGACGGTCGCGGCTAAGGATCTGAAATCCCGAGGGCTGCTCCCGGGGCTTGACCAGTCCGACGAGATAAACGCCTGCACCGTCAAGACGGAAGTCGAGGTTGACGGCAAGAAACAGCCTTATCTGCTGCTCTTTAAGAACGAGACTCACAACCACCCGACCGAGATCGAGCCATTCGGCGGCGCGGCCACCTGTATTGGCGGGGCGATCAGGGATCCCCTTTCCGGGCGCGCCTACGTTTACGGGGCAATGCGAGTCACCGGCGCGGCGGACCCGCTGACGCCGCTGTCCGTAACCCTCCCCGGCAAGCTCCCACAGAGAAAAATAGTCACGGAGGCGGCTCTGGGGTACTCTTCGTACGGCAATCAGATAGGGCTCGCGACGGGAATTGTGGACGAAATATATCACCCCGGGTACGCCGCCAAGCGTATGGAGATTGGAGCTGTGATTGGCGCCGTGCCCGCCGGCAACGTCCGCCGCGAGACGCCCGTCCCCGGCGATAAAGTGATCCTTCTCGGCGGGAGAACGGGGAGGGACGGCTGCGGGGGAGCTACCGGCTCGTCCAAATCCCACAACGCGCACTCCCTCGAAACCTGCGGCGCGGAGGTGCAAAAGGGTAACGCTCCCGAGGAGCGCAAGCTTCAAAGGCTTTTCCGCAATAAAGAAGCGTCGCTGCTGATAAAGCGCTGCAACGATTTCGGCGCGGGCGGGGTGTCGGTCGCGATTGGCGAGTTGGCGGACGGGCTTGAGATCGACCTTGACGCCGTTCCCAAGAAATACGAGGGGTTAAACGGTACCGAGCTTGCCATCAGCGAATCTCAAGAGAGAATGGCGGTCGTCGTCGCTCCGGAGGATGTGGAGCGCTTCCTCGCCCTTGCGGACGGGGAAAACTTAGAGGCTACCGTTGTCGCCGAGGTAAAATCCGAACCGCGACTTGTAATGAAATGGCGCGGGAGCGACGTGGTCAACATCAGCCGAGACTTCTTAGACTCCAACGGCGCGACAAAGCGGACCGGCGTATCCGTCGCCGCCCCGCGCGGCTACGCGAAGCCCGTTCCCACAGATTTCGCGGCGGGGATTAAGGCGCTCGCGGGCGATCTCAACGTGTGCTCCCGGCGGGGGCTGGCGGAGAGGTTCGATTCCACGATTGGCGCTGGCACGGTGCTGATGCCCTTCGGCGGGAAATACCAACTGACGCCGATACAGAGTATGGTACAGAAAATCCCCGTGGAGCGCGGCGCGAGCGACGACTGCACGTTTATGGCGTGGGGGTACAACCCGTTTGTCACGGAGAGGAACCCCTACCAGGGGGCGTATTTGGCGGTCGTGGAGTCCGTAGCGAAGTTGGTAGCGAGCGGCGCCCGGTTTCGCGATGTTTACCTCACGTTCCAGGAGTATTTCCCGCGCCCGGGGCACGAGCCCTCGCGCTGGGGGCCGCCTTTTGCCGCGCTGTTGGGGGCGTTCGCAGCGCAGGAAGATTTGGGCGTCGCCGCCATAGGCGGGAAGGATTCCATGAGCGGTACTTTTGAGGACTTGGACGTCCCGCCGACGTTGGTCTCCTTTGCCGTGACGACGGGGCGGGCGGCGGACGCGGTCTCGCCGGAGTTTAAGGGCGCTGGGCATACAGTGCTGCTACTGTCGCCCCGCTATACGCCGGAGGGTCTGCCTGATGCCGGCTCGCTGAAGGCGGCATTCTCCGCCGTGACCAGGCTTATGCGCGAGGGGCGGGCGGTCGCGGCGTACACCCCGGGTTACGGAGGCGTCGCGGAGGCGGTGCTCAAAATGTCCCTCGGCAACGGGATCGGTTTTGCATTTTCGGACGACTTGCCTCTTAACACGCTGTTCGGCTACAGTTACGGCTCGTTCGTGTTGGAGCTCGAGGGGGCGGAGGAATGCGAGTCTCTATCCCGTGACTCGGAGGGCGATTTCTCCTGCCGGGTGTTGGGGCGGACAATTTCTGAACCGGTGCTCTCGTATGGCAGCGAGACTGTCCCGCTGCCGGATCTGTCGGCTCTTTACGAGGATAAGTTGGAGCCGGTTTACCCCACCCGCGCGGCGGCTGCTCCCGCCAAGGTGGAAAATTTCAGCTTTGAGGCGACGACCCGCGCCGCTCCCGCGCTCGCTGTGGCGAAGCCCCTCGCCGTGATCCCGGTTTTTCCCGGGACTAACTGCGAGTATGATTCCGCGAGGGCGCTGCTTGAGGCGGGCGCGAATGCGGAAACGCTTGTGCTCAACAACCTCACCCCCTCCGGCGTGGAGCGCAGCGTGGAGAAGTTTGCCGCTCTGATAAACCGAGCTCAGATGATCTTTATCCCGGGCGGGTTTTCGGGAGGAGACGAGCCGGACGGATCCGGCAAATTCATCAACGCCTTTTTCCGCGCCCCCGCCGTGAGGGACGCCGTCACCCGGCTGTTAGACGAGCGCGACGGGCTGATCCTCGGGATCTGCAACGGGTTCCAGGCGCTGATTAAGTTGGGGTTGGTCCCCTTCGGGCAGATAATCGACACGGATGAGACCTGCCCCACCCTGACGTACAACACCATAGGACGCCACCAGTCGCGGATAGTGCGCACCCGCGTGGCGTCGAATATGTCCCCCTGGCTCGCCGAAACGCGGGTGGGGGAAGTTTACTCTGTGCCGATATCCCACGGGGAGGGACGGTTCGTCGCGAGCGAGGAAACAGTGCGCCGCCTCGCGGAAAACGGGCAAATCGCGACGCAGTACGCCGATTTAGCCGGCGACGCATCCGCCGATATTGCCTTTAACCCGAACGGCTCCGCCTACGCGGTGGAGGGTATCACCTCCCCGGACGGGCGTGTTTTGGGCAAAATGGGCCACTGCGAGCGGATAGGGCAAAATCTCTACAAAAACGTACCCGGCGAGTACGATATGGGTCTTTTCCGCTCTGGAGTGCGGTATTTCAAGAAAATATAGCTTGCACCGCCGGGTGACCGTCTATAGCGCCGGCTTGCCCGAGACGATGCCGAAAGGGAGGACGCAAAATGGCATACTATTTTACCGAGCCCTCACACACCTTCAGCGAGTACCTGCTGATCCCCGGCTACACGTCGGAGGACTGCGTACCCGCTAACGTGTCCCTCAAAACCCCGCTCGTGAAGTACCGCAGGGGAGAGGAGCCCGCGCTTTCGCTGAATATCCCGCTGACCTCCGCCATAATGCAGTCGGTTTCCAACGACACGATGGCTATCGCTCTCGCCAAAGAGGGTGGTGTGTCGTTTATCTACGGCTCACAGAGCGTGGAGGACGAGGCGGCTATGGTCGCCAGGGTGAAAAGCTACAAAGCGGGCTTCGTGGTGAGCGCGTCCAACCTCACCCCCGACGCGACCCTCAGCGATGTGCTTGAGCTGAAGGAGCGCAACGGGTTTTCCACAATCGCCGTGACTGACGACGGCACCTCGGGCGGCAGGTTGTTGGGTATCGTCACGGGGCGGGACTACCGCGTGAGCCGAATGGAGCCCGAGCGCAAGGTTTCCACTTTTATGACACCCATAGAGCGGCT
>CAYOSS010000018.1:19359-26326 GCA_964406705.1 uncultured Eubacteriales bacterium | reverse complement strand
GGGGCCCCTTATGAAAAGCGGACAGAAAAGAAGTTCAGGCGGACCGGCTTGTTCCAACGCCGAACACCGAGTGGGTACGGGGTAGCCGCCACCTGTACGGCAGCCCTTGTGCTTCGCTATCGCGAGGAAGGCCCGGGGGTACCGCCGGCGCCGGCTCCGGGACCCTGCTGAGGTCATTCCCGCCTCGCAGAGTAGGATGCAAAAGGCTCGCAGGTTAGGGTAAGCTCGCCGCTATCGAACTGAGCTCGGTTCTTATGGGGTAGCTTTTTGCTTAGTGGTTGGGGTAGGCTCGCGGGTGTGCAGGGAACCTCCTCCCGTGCGGGGGCAACCCACTGCGTCCCCCGGTAAACGGGGCGGAGCCGGAGCCTCCAGTACCGGTGGACTATCCCATAAATCGCTGCGCTTCCGGTATGGGGACTACCTGTCGCCACCAGGCTACCCCTCGCGCCGTCGAATCTCCGGGCTCCTCGGTAGGGGCTTCCCGAACACCCACGAGCCGCCCCTGACCGACAAGCAAAGGCTGCCCGGAAGCGTCGAGCCCCGAACGATAGCGGCGAGCTCCCCCCGAACCTGCGAGCCTTTGTACCGGGCTGGGTGAGCCCCGAATGACCCCGGCGGGGTCCCGGAGCCGGCGCCGGGGGTACATACGGGCTTCCCCCGCGTCAGCGATCGCAAGAGCTGCGGTACAGGTGGCGGCTACCCCACAACCACTCAGATGAGGGCGTCACCTGATAGCTTCCGGGAACTACCCGGCCTACCGGTTGCGAGCTGCCGGAACGGACCGGTGAGGGGTTGGCGCGTGAGCTCCTTTTCTTTTGCGAAGCTTTTCTTTTACCTCTCTCCCCATTCTCCCGGTATGTTGCCGCGGGAGAGAGGAAAAGAAAAGCGTCGATAGCGAGAAGAAAACCACTTAGTTTCCCTCCCGGTAGGGAACAGACCGGCTTCCAATAACAGGGCGTAGCCAAGCCCCCGGCCCCGCGAAGCCCCCCGCGCGACGAGGATAACTCCCCGGCGCCGGGCGAAGCCAAAGCCAGCGGCGATAGCCGAGCCCGTCAGTCGAAGAAAAAGCGGACACGCTGCCCAGCCCAGCTGGGAAAGATTGGAAAGCTGCCCTCGCGTAGCGAGAAGAAATTTGCCTTAACAGGGCGGAGCCGAGAGCAGACATCCGGTACCGCAAAGCCCCTCGCGCAGCGAGAACCAGCCCCCGGTGCCGGGCGGAGCCGAGAGCGACCTCCCGTCATTGCAAAGCCCCCCGCGCAGCCGGACCGGCTCCCCCAAACCGGGCGGAGCGGGCCCCGGACACAGCCGGGCTGCCCCCCGCTTCGGGATAACCCCCCAAATTTTGGAAAAATTTCCCGGAAAAGGGGTTTATTTTGCCGGGAAATGTGGTATAATATAGGTAAGTTGTCACAAACCGTAAAGACGGCACTACCCCGTTCGCGGGGCGAGGGGGCGATTGGGAAAGAGTTGGCGGAGAGAGCGTTGCCGGTTAGCGACCCGGGCGCGGCGGCGGAGCTGTTCGGGAGCTATGACGAGAATATTAAGTATATAGAGAGCCAGTTCGACGTGAGCGTGACGCTGCGCGACGGGGAGATCCGCGTCTCGGGCGAGGAGGGCGCCGCCGAGGCCGCGACCCGGGCGCTTTCGGCCCTCACGGTGGCGCTGCGGCGCGGCGAGCCGCTCTCGGAGCAAACTCTCCGCTACGCGGTGAGCCTTGTCAAAAGCGGCGAGGAGAATCTTCTCCCGGCGCTCTACGGGAGCGCGTGCGTGGCGGTCACGGCCAAGGGCAAGCCGGTGAAGTCCCGGACGGTCGGGCAGAGGCGGTACACCGACGCCATCAAAGCCAACACGGTGACGCTCGGCATAGGCCCCGCCGGGACGGGGAAAACATATCTCGCGGTGGCTCTCGCGGTGGAAGCGTTCAGGGCTAAGGCGGTGGACAGGATCATTCTCACCCGACCGGCGGTGGAGGCGGGGGAGCGTCTGGGCTTTCTGCCGGGGGACCTTCAGGCGAAAGTGGACCCCTATCTCCGCCCCCTTTACGACGCGCTGTTCGACCTTCTCGGCCCCGAGAACTTCTCGCGCTGCCGCGAGAGGGGGGATATAGAGGTCGCGCCGCTGGCCTATATGCGCGGGCGGACGCTGGACAACAGCTTCATAGTCCTCGACGAGGCTCAGAACACCACCCGCGAGCAGATGAAGATGTTCCTAACACGGCTGGGCGAAAACTCCAAGGTCGTGGTCACGGGCGACCTGACCCAGATTGACCTGCCGGAGGGCAAGCGCAGCGGGCTCCGCGACGCGGCGGGGGTGCTCCGGGGGGTGGAGGGCGTCGCCACGGTGTATTTGAGCGAGAAGGACGTTGTCCGGCACAAGTTAGTTCAGGAGATAGTAAAGGCGTACGAGCGGGCCGAGGCGCGGGGTGGCGGCTCCCCGAACGCGCCGGGGGACGGCGCCCGCGGGCGGTAGGCGGTCGGCGGCGGGGATCCGTCAGGCGGTCGGCACGGGGCAGCGGCAAAATTGCCGGGCATACGGCGGCGGGAGCCGTCAGGCGGTCTGAGAGCTGTCGGGCAGACGGCGCCCGGGGGCGGTAGGCGATTGCCGACGGGAAGCTGTCAGGCGATTGTCGGCGGGGATCCGTCAGCCGGTCGGCGCGGGACAGCGGCAAAACTGCCGGGCATATGGCGGCGGGAGCCGTCAGGCGGTCCGAGAGCTGCCGGGCGGTCGGCGCGGGGCAGCGGCAAAACTGCCGGGCAGACGGCGACGGGAAGCTGCCAGCCGATTAGAAGATTGCCGGGCGAAGGATGTTTGGAACCGTAGGCCGGTCGCCGGCGGGGGCGTCAGCCTGTTGCCGACGGGAAGCTGTCAGGCGATTGCCGGCGGGGATCCGTCAGCCGGTCGCCACGGGATAGCGGCAGGACCGCCGGGCATACGGCGGCGGGAAGCTGCCAGCCGATCGGCGGCGAAGAACCGTTAACCGCTCGGGGGCGGGGCCGTTAGGCAAGCGGAAAATCGACGGGCAAAGGATGCCCGCGGGCGGTAGCCGGACGGCGGAGAGGATCCGTCAGCCGGTCTGAGAGCTGCCGGGCAGACGGCGCCCGGGGGCGGTAGGCGATTGCCGGCGGGATCCGTCAGCCGGTCGGGGGCGGGGCCGTTAGGCAAGCGGAAAATCGACGGCCAAAGGAAGCCAGCGGGCGGTAGGCGGTCGGCGGAGAGGAGCCGTCAGCCGGTCGGCGGCGTCGCGGTAAGGATAGATTGTTCAAAGCCGCAGGCGGACGGCGCTTTACCTAATAATTTAACCCGAACCGGCGGAAGCCGCGAGGGGCGGGAGGGTGTTTTAAGTTGCGGGTCAAAGTGAGCATCTCAAACCGGCAGAAGGCGGAGAAGATCCCCGTCGGGGTGCGGATGCTGTTAAGACGGGCGGTTACGGCGGTACTCGCCGAGGAGGGCTTCGAGGGCGACGCGGAAGTGGGCGTATCCTTTGTGGACGACCGCGAGATCCGCGAGCTGAACTCCTCGTACCGCGATAAGGACGAGGTCACCGACGTGCTTTCTTTCCCCTTAAACGAGGGGGGCGGGTACGACGTCAACCCGGAGTCGGGCTTTCAGATGTTGGGCGACATAGTGATCTGCGTCCCGCAGGCGTACAGGCAGGCCAAGGAGTACGACCACACCATTCAGAGGGAGTTGGCTTTCCTCACGGTGCACTCCGCGCTCCACCTTTTGGGCTACGACCACGTGACGGGCGAGGAGGACGCCGCCCTGATGCGCTCCAAGGAGGAGGCCGTGCTCAGGCAGTTAGGGGAGACCCGGGAGCGGGCTTACGAAGAGGCTTGAGCGGGCGGGTAAGCGTGTTCGCGGCGCTGCTCGGCCGCCCGAATGTCGGCAAGACCTCGCTGCTCTGCCGCCTTGTGGGGCGAAAAGTCGGGGCGGTGTCCGCGAAGCCCCAGACGACCCGCCGGAAGGCGGCGGGGGTGCTCCACAGGGGGGATACCGAGTTTGTGTTCCTCGATACCCCCGGCTTCGGGAAGCCGCGCAACCGGCTGGGCGAGGAGTTGGCCAGGACGGCGGAGTCCGTCGCCCTTGACGCCGATGTCGCGGTGCTGGTGGCGGACGCGAGCCCTAAGTTCCGTCTCTCGCCCGAACATTTGCCCCCGGCGGAGGACGCTCTGCTTAATAAAATAAAGGCGGCGGGGGTCCCGGCGGTGCTGGCGCTCAACAAGTGCGACCTGGTGAGGGACAAATCCGACCTGCTGCCGGTCATATCCCTTTACAGCTCTCTGGCTGATTTCGCCGCGGTGGTGCCGGTCAGCGCCAAGACGGGAAACGGCGTGAGCGACCTTTTAGCCGAATTGGAAAAGTTCGCCTCCCCCTCCCCCTGGTACTACCCCGAGGGAGAGACCAGCGACGTCCCCGACAGCGTGATGGCGGGCGAGCTGATACGCGAGAAGTGTTTACGGAGCCTGCGCGAGGAGGTCCCCCACGGGGTCGCGGTGGAGGTGGAGGAGTGCCGGCGGGTTTCGGGCAGGAACGGGGAGAAGCTGCGGGTTTCCGCCGTCATATGGTGCGAGAAGGAGAGCCACAAGGGGATAATCATAGGCAAAAAGGGCGAGACGCTGCGGGGCATCGCGGCCGCCGCGCGGGAGGATATGGAGCGGTACTTCGGAGCCGGGACGGAGCTGGAGCTCTGGGTCAAGGTGAAGCCCGGCTGGCGGGACGACCCGGCGGCCATCCGCCGTTTCGGGCTGGAGTATAAGGAGTAGCGGAGCCCCGCCGCGCGGGAGCGACTGCGCCGGAAGCGGGGTCCGCAGCACAAGACGGAACGGGCGGCTGTATCAGGACCGTTTCGCCCGGCGGGGGGCTTGCGCCGCGCCGCCGTAGGGAGTGGCGGGTGTGCCCACATAAGGAGCGGCTCAGGTGACCGCACAAGAGCTGCGGCTGTACCGGAAGCGGGGTCCGTAGCACGAGACGGAACGGGCGGCGTTTGCGGCTTCACAAAGCCGGCGGTCGCATAAGAGACGGCGCAGACGGCTACACGAGAGCTTGTAGCTGTACCGGGAGCGGTGGGGTCCGCACAAGGAGCGGCTCAGGCGACCGCACAAGAGTTACGGCTGTACCGGGACCGGCACGCTTGGCGGAGACTTGCCAGTGCCACCGTAGGAAGCGGCAGGGTCCGCGCACGGGGCGGTGGAGCGGCTGCGCCGGAAGCAGGGTCCGCAGCGCGAGACGGAACGGGCGGCGTTTGCGGTTTCACAAAGCCGGCGGTCGCATAAGAGACGGCACAGACGGCTACACGAGAGCTTGTAGCTGTACCGGGAGCGGCAGGGTCCGCACAAGTGGCGGTGGGGTCCGCGCGGGGAGCGGCGGGCGGCTAAAGGAGCGCGGAGTGGAGAAATTCTCGATTAAAGGGCTGGTGATACGCGCCGACCGGGTGGGGGAGCGCGACCGCGCGGTGACGCTGCTCACGGGCGAGCGGGGGCTGCTCCGGGCTTTCGCCCCGGGAGCGGGAAGCGTCAAGGGCAAGACCGCCGCCGGAGCGGGGCTCCTCAGCTACGGCGAGTACCAGGTCACCCGCTCGAGGGACACTTACAGGATATCCGAGTTCCAGCCCCTCGCGAGCTTCTTCAAGGTGGCGGAGGATATAGAGAGCCTCGCCGTGGCGCAGTATTTCTGCGAGGTGGCGCGGCATATCACCCGCGAGGAGGAGCCGGCTGGGTTCGTCCTGCCGGTGATATTAAACGCCCTTTGGATGTTGGACGGCGCGCGCCGGCCCCCCGCTTTCATAAAGGCGGTGACGGAGCTCCGGCTTATGGCGGTGACGGGGTTCTGCCCCGATCTCGCGTGCTGCGCCGCGTGCGGCAGGACGGGGGTCGAGGGGTTCCTCTTCGCTCCCGGAGAGGGGTGTCTGTTTTGCCCGGGGTGCCTGCCGGAGCGGGCGAAGGGTATGCCGGTCCCCGGGGCGACGCTCCGGGCGATGCGCTACATCTGCCAGTGCCCGCCGGAGAAGCTTTACTCCTTCACCCTGCCGGACGGCGCCGCCCGGTGCCTTTACGCCGCGGCGGAGAGCTTTCTTGTCGCCCAGACCGACAGGGACTACCGCACGCTGGAGTTTTATCACAGCTTGTAGGGCGGCTGACGGGCGAGCGGTCGAGGATTACCCCACCGCCCGGCGAGCGGCAGGGGATCGGGCGACGTCGGGTAAGCGGCTGGTACCACGCGCTACCCCGCTGTGTCGGGCGGGTGCCGCTGCACGGAGCCGCCGGGTGAGCCGGTGCCACTTAGCACCCTACCGGCCACGCCGGCAGGGACGAGGGCGACCCCCGGCAAAAGGTTGAGGGCTACCCGACGCCGCCGGGCGAAACGGGCGGTACTTTGCCGGGCAGCTGGTACTAACCGCCGCTCTGTCGGGTGCGCCGGGTAGGACGAGCGTCACCCCGCCGGTATCTGATGTTACTTGTCACCGGGCACCCGGTGCCACGCGCTACCCTGTCAAAGGGGACGGGCGGTACCCCGCCGCGCACCCGGACTACGCTATGTTGTCGGGCGTGATGAGCGACACCCCGTTGGCCGGCTTCGATCACCCGGTGCTGCCGGTCAACCGACAACCGCGCGGCGCCCCGCCGGGCAGCCGGCACTTCGCTGGGTATGTATAACCGCGCTATTCCGCCGGGAGGGGGCGCCACCCTATCGGACTACCAGCCGAGGGTTATCCCACCGCCGGGCGTGCCGAGTGGGGCAGGCGACACTTTGCCGGGCAATCGGTATCCCTCCGGGCAGTCAGTACTCCGCCGCTCTGCCGGTGCCCCGCCGTGCACACGGTGTCCCGCGGTCCCCCCTTCGTGCTGGGCGGCTGATACCACCCGACGTCCCGCCGGGGAAGTGGGCGAATCCTGCCGAACGTGGCAAGTGACACCCCGCCGGGCAGCCGGCACTTCGCTGGGTATGTATAACCGCGCTATTCCGCCGG
>CAYOSS010000018.1:0-19259 GCA_964406705.1 uncultured Eubacteriales bacterium | reverse complement strand
CAGCCGGCACTTCGCTGGGTATGTATAACCGCGCTATTCCGCCGGGAGGGGGCGCTACCCTGCCGGGTGACCAGCTGAAGGTTACCCCATCGCCGGGCGTGCCGAGTGGGATGTAGCCGGTACCCCGCCGCGCACCCGGACTACGCTATGTTGTCGGGCGTGATGAGCGACACCCCGTTGGCCGGCTTCGATCACCCGGTGCTGCCGGTCAACCGACAACCGCGCGGCGCCCCGCCGGGCAGCCGGCACCCCGTTGGCCGGCTCCGATCACCCGGTGCTGCCGGTCAGCCGACAACTGCGCGGAACCTCGCCGGGTGACCAGTTGAGGGCTACCCGACGCCGCCGGGCGGGGTTAGGCGGCGCTTCGCCGGACAGCCGGCGCCACGCGGTCCCCCTTCGTGCCGGTCAACCGACAACCGCGCGGCGCCCCGCCGGGCAGCCGGCACTTCGCTGGGTATGTATAACCGCGCTATTCCGCCGGGAGGGGGCGCCACCCTATCGGACTACCAGCCGAGGGTTATCCCACCGCCGGACGTGCCGAGTGGGACGCAGCCGGCACTCCGCCGCGCACCCGGCGCCACCCGGTGGTACTTCGCCGCCCCGCCGGTTCTGCGCCCCGCCGCCCACCCGACACCCTCCCACGCGCTCCGGGCGGCACTTCCCCCGGCAATCAGCCGAAAGCTGCCGGGTGCCGCCCCCCGCCGTCCCGACGGTTTGGCGCCGCCCGCCGCCCCATTCCCCCCCCGCGGCAAGAGGGGAATATCCCCCCGTAACACCCCCGTAACACCCCCGAAACACTACCCCAGAGAGGTCATCCTAATGGAAAACACATACGCGGGCGAGGCGTTGGAGCTCCCCAAAATCCTGCAGGCCGTGGCGGCGAGGGCTACTCTGCCCGACGCCAAAGAGAGCGCGCTCTCGCTTACTCCCACCGCCGACTTTGACGCGGCGGGCGCCGCCTTGGACGAGACCGACACCGCCGCCCGGCTTTCCGAGCGGTTCGGGGCTCCCCCCTTTACCGGGGCGGTCAACCCGGAGGCGCCGCTCTCCTCCGCCGCGGCGGGAGCCGTCCTTGACGGGGCGAGGCTGCTCGGCATAGCCCGGACCCTCAGGACCGCCCGGCTGGTCAAGGGCTGCTACGGCGGGAACGACACCGGCTCGCTCGCCCCCCTTTTCGCCGCGCTCACCCCCAACCGCTATTTGGAGGACAAGCTCTTCTTCGCCGTTGTGAGCGAGGAGGAGATAAACGACGCCGCCTCGCCGCGGCTGCTTGACATCCGCCGGAAGCTGAGGGACGCCGAGGCCGGCATACGGGAGACGCTTGAGCGGCTGACCCGCTCCCCCGCCGGGCAAAGGGCGCTTCAGGACAGCATTGTGACCCGCCGGGCGGGGAGGTACGTGATCCCCGTCAAGGCGGACCACCGGGGGGAGATCCCGGGGCTGGTGCACGATTCCTCCGCGTCCGGGGCGACGCTTTTCGTGGAGCCGATGGCCGTCGTCGAGCGCAACAACGAGATCAGCATTCTTCGCGGCGAGGAGAAGGACGAGATCTTTAAGATTTTGGCCGAGCTTTCGGGCGAGGCGGCCCAGTTCGCGGACTCCATTGTGGCGTCCTATCGGGCGCTGGTCGCCCTTGACCTGATATTCGCCAAGGCGGAGTACGGGCTTGACCTTAAGGCCGTCCGCCCGGAGCTTGACGGCGAGGGGCACCTGCTGCTCAAAAACGCCCGGCACCCTCTGCTGCCGGCCAAAACCGTAGTCCCGGTGACCATCGAGCTCGGCGGGGAGTACGGGGTGCTCGTCATCACGGGGGCGAATACCGGGGGCAAGACGGTGGCTCTTAAGACGGCGGGGCTGCTCTCGGAAATGGCGATGTGCGGGCTTCTTATCCCGGCGGGCGAGGGGTCGAGGGTGCCCGTGTTCGGGAAAATCTTAGCCGATATAGGCGACGAGCAGAGCGTGGAGGACGCGTTTTCCACCTTTTCCGCGCATATATCGCACATTGTGGAGATTTTGGGCGAGGCGGACGAAAACTCCTTGGTGCTGCTTGACGAGCCCGGTTCCGGCACCGACCCGGCGGAGGGGGCGGCGCTGGCGGTGGCGGTGCTCTCGTCCCTGGCGCGGCGCGGCACGCGGGTGATAGCGACCACTCATTACCCGGAGTTAAAGGAGTACGCCCTCGGCACCCCCGGGGTGAAGGTCGCCTGCGTGGAGTTCGACCCCGAGACCCTCCGCCCCACCTACAGGCTGCTGCCCGGGGTTCCGGGAAGCTCCAATGCCTTTATAATAGCGGAAAAGTTGGGCGTGCCGGGGGAAATCGTGGCGGACGCGAGGGCGGCGCTGCGGGAGAGGGACCTGCGCTTCGAGGAGTCGGCGGCGAAGCTGCAGGAGATCCACCGGGAGGCGAGCCGGGAGCGGGAAGAGGCCGCCGCGGCTCTGAGATCCGCCAAAGAGGCCCGCGAGAAGGCGGAAAAGGCCCTCGGCGCCGCGAACGCCGAGCGGGAGAAGACGCTCTCCGCCGCCAAACAGGAGGCGGAGCGGCTGGTCTCGCGGGTGAGGGGAGAGGCGGAAACCCTTCTTAGCGAGCTTCGCCGGGAGAAGGACGCCGCCAAAAGCCCGGAGGACCGCTTTTACGCCGCGAGACTGGCGGCGAGGCGGGGGCTGTCGTCGCTGGAGGATTCCGCCGACCCGGTGGAGACCCCTCCCCCGCCGGCGGAGCCGCTTAAAGTGGCTAAGGGCGACACGGTGAGCGTGGCGGGGCTTGCCGGCACGGCTACGGTGCTCCAGGGGGCGGATTCCTCCGGGAAAGTGCTGGTCCTCGCGGGGAACGGGAAGATGCGGGTGGACGCGGGCTCGCTTCGGCCCGCCAAGCCGCCCAAGCGCCGCCGCGCCGCCCCCGCGACGGGGACGGTTACCCGCCCCGAGACGGCCCGCTCCGCCGCGTCGGAGAAGGATCTGCGCGGTATGCGGGCGGACGAGGCCCTCTTGGAGTTGGACGCCTTTCTCGACGGGGCGCTGCGGGCCGGGCTTACCACGGTGTGGATTATACACGGGAAGGGGACGGGAGCGCTGCGCTCGGCGGTGAGGGAACACTTAAAGAGCCACCCCGCCGTGACGGGCTTTCGCCCCGGGGCTTACGGCGAGGGGGAGGACGGCGTGACCGTCGCGGAGCTGAGATAATATGATGAAGCGTATCGGAAAAATCAGGCGATACCGCGTAATGACCCGGCGCCGGATTCGCGGCGGATTTTTCGTCAGACGGGGCGAAAAGCGCGGGGAATGCTCCCCGTACTGTCGGGCATTTTCGCGGGAGTTAGCGGAAAATCCGCAAGCATATGGTGCCGGGAGCCGTGGGCGGTCACCCGGCGGTGTTGCCATTTGTAAGTGCCTCGCGGCGGGGCTGGTCCTCGCGCTGCTTTGCGGCGCGTTGGCCGGGTGCGGGAGCGGGGAGAGCGGCGGGGAGCGGCGGCTTTCCGTGGTCGCGACGGTGTTCCCGCTGTACGATTTCGCGAGGGAAGTGGCGGGCAAGCGGGCGGATGTCCGGCTGCTGCTCCCCGCCGGGCACGCGAGCCACGGGTACGAGCCCACCCTGCGGGATCTCCGGGATATCCGCGAGAGCGACGTTTTTCTCTACGTGGGCGACGACGCCGACGACTGGGTGGACGGGACCGACCCGGATCTCTTAGTGAACACCCGCAAGACCCGCCTCGCGGACGATTTCCCCGGCGCGGAGCACCCCTGGACGTCGCCCCGGAACGCTATGATGATGGTCCGGCGCGTTATGGACGCGCTCTGCGCCGCCGACCCCCGCGGGACGGAAACCTACCGGCAAAACTTCTTAAAATATCAGGACAAATTGCGGCGGCTTGACGAGGGGTACCGCGCCGCGGCGGAGGGAGGGGCTACTAAGACCCTCGTGTTCGCGGGCTCGTTTCCCTTTAGCGCGATGGCGGAGGAGTACGGGCTGACGGCGGTGGCGTCGCTCTCCCGCTGCTCGGAGGACGAGGAGGTGGACCTCGGCACGGTGGCGCGGCTGTCCGGCGCCGTGCGGGAGAATAATCTGCCGTTAGTGCTCGTCTCGGAGTTTTCCGACGCCCGCGCGGCCGGGGTCATAGCAAAGACCGCCGGGTGCGCCGTGGCGGTAATGCACTCCTGCCACAACCTCTCCGCCGAGGAGCGCGCGGCGGGGGAAACTTACCTCTCTCTTATGAGCCGCAATTTGGAAATTCTCGGAAAGGCGTTGGGATATGCTGCTTAAGTGCGATAATCTCTCGTTTTCTTACGCGGGGGAAGAGGTGGTGCGGAAAGTCTCTTTTACCGTGGAGAGCGGCGACTGCCTCTTCGTGGTGGGCGAGAACGGCGCGGGCAAAAGCACCCTGCTAAAGGGGCTGGCGGGTCTCGAGAAGCCCACCGCCGGGACCATAGAGTACGTCTCCGTGGGGCGGGGGGATATAGGCTACCTGCCGCAGACGGGCGCCGCCGGGAGCGACTTCCCCGCCTCGGTGGGCGAGGTGATGCTCTCGGGTTTCGCGGGAAAGAGCGGCCCCTTCTACACGGCGGAGCAAAAGAAGCGGACCGAGGAGGCCGCCCGCTCTTTGGGTGTCTGGACGCTGAAGTCCCGCCCCTTTTCCGAGCTTTCCGTGGGGCAGAGGCGGCGGGTCCTATTAGTGAGGGCGCTTCTCGCGGCGGGGAAACTTCTGCTGTTGGACGAGCCGGCGGCGGGGCTTGACCCCAAGGCCTCGGCGGAGCTTTACAGGGTGGTGGACAGGGCCCGCCGCAAGCGGGGTATCGCCGTGGTGATGGTCTCGCACGACGTGGAGGGGGTCTCCCGCTACGCGACGCGCGTTCTCCACATAAAGACAGAGCCGCTCTTTTCGGGGAGCGCGGAAGACTACCGCAAAACGGCGCTTTTTAAGAACTTCAGCGGGGTAAACGTATGAACATCGCGGAAATATTCTCCGACCCGTACCTGCGGCGGGTGGTGCTAAGGGCCGCCGTGGTGGGGCTGCTTGTGTCTATGTCGGCGGCGGTGCTCGGCGTGCGGCTCGTGGTCAAGCGGTACGCTATGTTGGGGGACGGGCTCTCGCACATAGGGTTTTGCGCCGTGGCGTTCGCGACGCTGATAGGTCTCGCGGACTTCTCTCTCGTCGTCTCGGTGCCGTTAGTTATCTTAGCGGCGGTGTTCCTGCTCAAAATCGGGGAGAACGGGAAGATCAAGGGGGACAGCGCGGTGGCGCTCCTCTCCACAGGCGCGGTGGCGCTGGGCTACCTGATATACCACTTCAGCGGAAGGAGCGCGGCGGATGTCTGCGGGAGCCTGTTCGGCTCCTCCTCCGTGATAACCGTGACGACCGCCGACCTCGTGTTCAGCGTGATCCTCGCGGCGGGAGTGGGCTGCTTCCTGCTCTTTTCCTACAATAAGATGTTCGCCATCTGCTTTGACGAGCCCTTCTGCGCGGCTGCGGGGCTGCGCACGGGCGGGTACAACTTCCTCTTCGCCGCGCTCTCCGGGGTCACCGTTGTGGTGGGGATGAAGCTGATAGGCGCGGTGCTGATTTCCGCGCTTGTGGTGTTCCCGGCGGTCACCGCGATGCGGGTCTGCGGGACCTTCCGGGGGACCGTGGTGTGCTCGGTGGCGGTCTCGGCGGGGTGCTTCTTGGCGGGGTACGCGGTCTCCTGCGCGGCGTCGCTGCCCGTGGGTCCCGCCGTGGTGCTGGCTAACGCGGCCGCGTTAGGTGTTTTCGCCCTGATAGGCTCCCTCCGCCGTCGGGCGGGGAGGTAGCGGCGAGGGCGCGGCGCGGGGCGCGGCAAGGCGGCGACGCGCGGCAAGGCACGGCGTGGCAAGGAACGGCGCGGCAGGGCGGCGTGGCAAGGGAAGCCCACTGCACGGGGAAGCTTGCCAGTACTCGAAAAGTTCGCCACTCGGGGGCAAGCCGGTTCACGCGGGGCGACCCGCGCACACGCCCGGAAAGCCGGACCGTGCGGGGGAAAATCCCCGCAGCCCGAAACGCAACATTCTTCCGTGCCGGGGCAGGGGCAATCTTCCGCGCCGGGCAGGGCGGCTCCTTGTGCTGTGCAATCCCGCGTGCCGGACCAAAGCCGGTGCGGACCTGCCGGGCAATTCCCCGCGCCGGGCAATCCCTCACGCCGGGGCGAGAGCAGTCCCCCCGCGCTGAAGCGAGGATCCGGGCTCCGACCCGCCGGGCAAGTTCCCCCGCCGGGCGGGGAGGTAGCGGCGAGGGCGAGGCGCGGGGTGCGGCAAGGCGGCGAGGCGCGGCAAAGCACGGCGTGGCAAGGAACGGCGCGGCAAGGAACGGCGCTGCAAGGAGTGGCGCGGCAGGGCGGCGGGGCAAGGGAAGCCCACTGCACGGGGAAGCTCGCCAGTACCCGGAAAGCCCGTCACTCGGGGGCAAGTCGGTTCACGCGGGGCGACCCGCGCACACGCCCGGGAAGCCGGTCCGTGCGAGGGGAACCCCGCAGCCCAAAACGCAACCTTCCCCGTGCCGGGGCAGGGGCAATCCTCCGCGCCGGGCAGGGCGGCTTCTTGTGCTGTGCAATCCCGCGTGCCGGACCAAAGCCGGTGCGGACCCGCCGGGCAATCCCACACGCCGGGGCGAGAGCAGTCCCCCCGCGCTGAAGCGATGATCCGGGCTCCGACCCGCCGGGCAGCCCCCCGCGTCGGGCAAAGGCCGGCCCACACGCGGGGTAGCCCCCTGCCCGGGGCAAGGGCAGCCCCGCCGTGCCGGGCAAGTGCGTCCCCACCTCGCCGAAGGGAACACCTGGGATTAGCTCGAACAGCGGAGAGCACCGGGCAGCAGCGGAGAGCGCCGGGCAGCGGCGGGGACCAGCCCGATAAACAGTGCGGATTAACGACGGTTAGCCGAAATTATCAGCGGGAGGAGCGGACACCTATGCCGGGCAAGGCGAACTACAGCGACATAATGGACGAGCGGCTCTCGCATTACGCCGACCCGCCCCGGCTGCTGCTGCACGTGTGCTGCGCCCCCTGCGCGTCATCCGTCATAGAGACCCTCCGCGACCGGGCCCGGCTCACCCTCTTCTTCTACAACCCCAACATCTACCCCGAGGAGGAGTACATCCGCCGGCGGGACGAGGTATATCGCTTGGTGGAGCGGGCGCGTGGCGGGCTGACGGTCAGCTGCGGGTCATATTGCCCGGATGTGTTCGAGAGCGCCGCGCGGGGTTACGAGACCTGCCCGGAGGGGGGCGGGAGGTGCGGGGAGTGCTTCAGGCTCCGGCTTACGGAGACCGCGCGCCACGCCGCGGAGGGGCGGTACGACGCCTTCACCACGACGCTCACCGTCAGCCCGCACAAGGACGCTCGGCTGATAAACGAAATCGGCGGGGAGGTCTCGCGGAGCGTAGGGGTGCCGTTCCTGCCCTGCGACTTTAAGAAGCGCGACGGCTACGCCCGCTCGGTGGAGCTATCCCGGCGGTACGGGCTGTACCGGCAAAATTACTGCGGGTGCCGTTTCTCGCTGAGAGACTGAGCCCGACCGGTTTTTATACGAAGGGTGCCGTTTCCCGCCGCGGGACTGGGCCCGGCGCATACGGCGGGTGTCTTTTTAGCCGAGAGATTGCCCCCGGGGGCTTTTGGGCGACATCGCGGGGTGACCGCCCGACGGCTCCGGCGCCGGTGCGCGGTGTTGCCTGCATACTGCGGGTGCCGTTTCTCGCTGAGAGACTGAGCCGGACCGGTTTTTATACGAAGGGTGCCGTTTCCCCCCGCGGGACTGGGCCCGGCGGGGGTGTCATAGCAAAATATTTTTCGGAGGTGTTCTGCAAAATGGAACGCAACATAGCGATGTTAATGGACCTGTACGAGGCGACGATGGCGAACGGGATACTGAACTCCCCCCACCGGGACGCCGTAGCCTACTTCGATATGTTCTTCCGCCGGGTGCCGGACGACGGCGGCTACGCGATTATGGCGGGGCTGGAGCAGCTGATAGAGAACCTTAACGGTTTTTCCTTCTCCGACGGGGACGTGGAGTACTTCGCGGGGCTCCACCTGTTTTCCGACGAGTTTTTGGAGTATCTGAGGAACTTCCGCTTCCGCTGCGACGTCTGGGCGGTGCCGGAGGGGACGCCGATATTCCCCGGCGAGCCGATTATCACCGTCAGGGGCCCTATAGCCGACGCTCTGCTTGTGGAGACTATGCTGCTGATGACCGTCAACCACCAGTCGCTTATATGCACTAAAGCCTCCCGCGTGGTGCGGGCCGCCGACGGCAGGGCTGTGATGGAGTTCGGCGCCCGGCGCGCCCAGGGTTACGACGCGGCGGTGTACGGCGCGAGAGCGGCCTATATAGCGGGCTGCGTGGGGACCTCCTGCGTGTCGGCGGGGCAGAAGTTCGGCATACCCGTTTCCGGGACTATGGCGCACAGCTGGGTTCAGGCTTTCGGGGACGAGTACGCCGCGTTCAAATGCTACGCCGAGAACAACCCCGGCAACTGCCTGCTCTTAGTCGACACATACAACACTCTGAAGTCCGGGATCCCCAACGCGATAAAGGTGTTCAACGAGGTGCTGCTGCCGATGGGTTACAGGCCCAAAGGGGTCCGCATTGACAGCGGGGACATAGCCTACCTCACCAAGAAGATACGCCGGATGCTGGACAACGCGGGCTTCCCCGACTGCGCGATATGCGTCTCCAACTCGCTGGACGAGCACTTGATCCGCGATATGTTAGCTCAGGGGGCTTCGGTGGACAGCTTCGGAGTGGGCGAGCGGCTGATTACGGCGGCGAGCGAGGCGGTGTTCGGCGGGGTGTACAAGCTCTGCGCCGTAGAGGAGAACGGGGTGGTGGAGCCGCGCATCAAGATCAGCGAGAACACCGAGAAAATCACCACTCCCTGCTTTAAGAACCTCTGGAGGCTGTACGACAGGGACAGCGGAAAGGCGATAGCGGACGTCATCACCCTCGACGACGAGAAGATAGACGACTCCGCCCCCTACCTGATATTCGACCCCGACTACACCTGGAAAAAGAAGATCGTCACCAATTTCCAGGCCGTGCCGCTTCGCAAACGCATATTTAAGGAGGGCAAACAGGTCTACACCCCGCCCGCCACCGCCGACGTCAGACGGTACTGCCTCGCCCAGATGGACACGCTGTGGGACGAGGTGCTGCGTTTCGAGAAGCCCCACCGCTATTACGTCGACCTATCTCAGCGCCTTTGGGACGAGAAGCACGCTATGTTAGAGCGTATGAACGCGAAATAGCGGGGAGCGGCGGTTGAAGAGCTTTACCGTAGGCGCGGCGGACGCGGGCCGCCGGCTCGACGCGTATCTGCGCCGGCACGCCCCCGATCTGCCCCCGGGCGCCCTCTACAAGGGGATCCGTGAGAAGAATATCAAGGTAAACGGCAGGCGCGCCGAGGGCGGGACCCGCCTTTCGGAGGGCGACAGGGTGGACGTGTATCTCCCGGACGCGTTTTTGGGCGAGCGGGAGGAGTATGACGATTTCCTCTTCGCGGGAGGGAGCCTCGAGGTCGCCTATGAGGACGAAAATATCATAATCCCCGATAAACCCCAGGGGCTGCTCTGCCACCCGGACGGGAGGGAGTACCGCGACACGCTGATCTCCCGTATACAGCGCTATCTGTATGAGAAGGGCGAGTTTCGCCCCGAGAGGGGGGATTTCGCCCCGGCCCTCGCGAACAGGCTTGACCGGGGGACGGGAGGGCTTGTGCTCGCCGCAAAGAACGCCGAGGCGCTGAGGGTGCTCGACGGGAAGATCCGGGAGCGCGAGGTGGATAAGTATTATCTGTTGGTGACGCGCGGCTCGCCGCCCCGCCGCGAGGGGACTCTCACGGGATACATAGCGAAGGACGCGGAGCGCAACTTGGCGACGGTCACCCGCCGCCCGGAGGAGGGCGCCCGCACCGCCGCGACCGAGTACCGGGTGCTCGCGGAGAGGGACGGGCTTTGCCTTATACGCGCGCGGCTGCTCACCGGGAGGACGCACCAGATAAGGGCGCAGTTCGCGGCGGCGGGCTGCCCCCTGCTCGGGGACGGGAAATACGGGCGCCGGCCCGGAGGAGCGGCGGCGCCGGGCGGCGGGATCCCAGGGAGCGGGGGGTATCCGGCGGGAGACAGGGCCTCGGAAGATGGATGGAATCCGCCGGGCGGACGGGCCGAGATGAGCGGCAGGGCCCGGGCAAAGGGCGAGACCGCGCCGGACGGCAAACCCCCGCAAAGTGGCGGGACAGCGCCGGGCGGCGGGTTTACACAAAGTGGCGGATCGGCGGCGCGGGGCGGCAAACCCCCGTCGAGTGAGGGGTACCCGGCAAGAGGTAAGACCCAGCCGGACGGGGGGCGCCCGATAAGGGACAGGACCGAGATGGATGGCAGGGCCCGGGCAAAGGGCGGGACGGCGTCGGGCGGCGGGGTCCCGGCGGGCGGGGGATATCCGGCGGGAGAGGGACCCCGGTCCTCCGGCGGCGGGAGACCCGATCGGGTGCCGGGGTATACCCGCCAGGCGCTCTACTGCTACCGGGTGGACTTTTCCTTTACCACCCCCGCCGGGGCGCTGGACTATTTGGCCGGGAAATCGGTGTACGTCCGCGAGGTCTGGTTCGCCAAAGAGCTGTTCGGGGTGGAGGAGTTAGGCGAGTGATCGGGCGGGGGCTTTGGTTCCGTCCAGTTATGACGAACTCGCCCTGTTTCGCGGATAGCATATTCACTTTCCCCGGCGAGGCTGGGCAGCGTGTCCGCTTTTCTTCTCTTCGCCGACGGGCGCGGCGGTCCCCTCTGCTTTTGGCTTTGCCCGCCCCCCGGGAACTTCTTCTCGCTAACGCGAAGTTAGCTTTCTAATTTTTCCCAGCTTTGCTGGGGAACGATGTCCGCTTTTCTTCTCTGTGCCGGAACGGTCCGGCTCGTCGTCGCAAGTTCCATATCGCTCGTTTCCGCGCTAAAGCGTGAAAAGCTCGCTCATTCCACTGCTCCTCCTCTCCCCACGACGCCTAACGGCGCCGCGGGGGCCCCTTATGAAAAGCGGACAGAAAAGAAGTTCAGCGCGCCGGCTTACCTCTACGCCGAACGCCGAGCGGTTTGGGGGTAGCCGCCACCTGTGCGGCGGATCTTGTGCCTACGAGGTTGGTGCAGTGGTTCTGCTAACGCCGGGTCCGGGACCCCGCCGTGTTCATTCCGGGCTTGCCAAGCCCGGTACAAAGGGCTCGCCGGTTCGGGGGCGGCTCACCATTATCGTTCGGGGCCCGGTTCTTGCGGGTAGCTTTTGCCTACCGGTTCAGGCAGGCTCGCGGGTGTGCAGGGAACCCCTGCCGAGGGAGCCCGGAGGTTCGCTGACGCGAGGGAAGCCCGGCGGCGGCGGGCAACCCCGCCCCGGAAGCGCAGCGGTTTACGGGGCAGTCCGGCGCTTATCGGCAATTCCGGCTCCGCCCAGCCCGCCGGAAGCGCGGCGACTCGCCCCATACTGAGTAGGAAGGTTCCCTGCATATCTGCAAGCCCACTCTAGCCACCAAGCAAAAAGCTACCCTACAAGAGCTGAGTTCTAATCGATAGCGGCGAGCCTGCCTTAACCAGCGAGCTTTTTGTACCGGGCTCGGCAAGCCCTGAATGACCCCGGCGGGATCCCGGAGCCGGCGTCGGCGGGATCTCCGGGTTATCCCCGCGTCAGCGACCGCAAGAGCCGCCGCATAGGTGGCGGCTACCCCATAACCTCTCAGCGTTCGGCGTAGAAGTAAGCCGGCGCGCTGAACTTCTTTTCTGTCCGCTTTTCTTCTTTCAGCCGCGCCCGTCGGCGCAGAGAAGAAAAGCGGACATCGTTCCCCAGCCGCGCTGGGAAGAATTAGAAAGCCACCCTCGCGAAGCGAGAAGAAGTTCCGGGGACGGGCGGAGCCAAAGGCGGGGGACCGCCGCGCTAATCCGGGCGCGAGAAGAAAAGCGGACACGCTGCCCAGCATAGCTGGGGAAAAAGCAAGCTACCCTCGCGCAGCGAGAAGAAATCCCCGGAGATGGGGGCGCCAAGAAAGATCAGGCACCTTTTCTCATCATTTCCCGAAAAAGTGTTGCATTCTTGTAATGAATATGCTATAATGGTAGCTGTAGTTACAAAAATGTAATTTTCTGGGAGTGATAGACTGTGGGTCAGGGGGCGCGGGGCGCCGTAAAAAGACTGGTTGGAAGGGCGAAATCCGCCGTTCGGGCCGCCGGGAGCGGGGTAGTGTCCGCCGCGAGAGGGGTATTCTCGGCGGCGAAGCGGGGTTTCCTCGCGCTCGGGAGCGCGGCGGGGCGGGTCCGTTCCGCCGTGGTAAAGCCCGTTTGGGGAGCCGTTAGGTCGGCGGCGCGCCGGGTCTATTCCGCCGCCGTGCAGCCGGTCGGGGCGGCTGCCGGCTGGGCCGCGCGCCGGGTGCATAGCGCGGTTATAAGCCCCGCCTGGCGCGGCATAAAGCGGGCCGGGAGCAGGATCTACTCCTCCGCGATAAGCCCCGCCCTGAGAGCCGCAAGGCGGGCGAGCCGCCGGGTCTATTCCGCCGTTATAAGTCCCGCTCTCGGCGCTGCGGCGAGGCTGCTCGCCGGATTTAAGTCGGCCCTGCTCGCCGCCGTAAGCTCCGTATGCAGCGCGGCAAGGCGGCTGTACCGCGGGGCGGAGCCGTATCTCAGGGCCGCCTTAGGGCCCGTGGCGACGGCCGCGAAACGGGTTTACTCCGCCGCGATAAGCCCCGCCCTGAGAGCCGTAATGCGGGTGAGCCGTCGTGTTTACTCCGCCGCCGTGCAGCCGGTTGGGGCGGCTGTCGGCTGGGCCGCGCGCCGGGTGCATTCCGCCGTCATAAGCCCCGTTTGGCGCGGCATAAAGCGGGCCGCGTCCGTTATCGGGAAGACCGCGAAGCGGCTCGCTCTGTCGTTCGCCGGCGCGACGCGGAATATCGCCCGCGCCGCGGGGAAGTTCTTCCGCTCGGTCGGGTCCGACGGGTGGCGGCGCTCCTTCGCGAAGGCCGGCGTGTCGGTTAGGGGGGCGGCGGCGGCAGTCCCCCACTTCGCGGCAAAATGCGCCGCGGTCGCCCTTCCCGTGGCGGCGCTGATGCTGGTCGCGGCGCTCTCCCCCGTGTGGGCGAATTTCACCCTCGCGACCGAGGTACGCTACGACGATACGGTGCTCGGTACCGTGGCGGACGAGAACGCCTTCGCCCTCGCGAAATCCGGGTTCGCGCGCGCCGTTTCCTCCGAAAACGCCGAAGCCTATATGGACGACTGCTCGCTTCGCACCGTTTATACCCCCAAATCTCACGTCCTCTCCTCCCGTGCCCTCGCCGGGAGGATGCTCCGCGACACCGGCACGGTCACGCGGGGTTACGGGCTTTACATAGCCGGCGAATTGGTCGCGGCGGCGGCGAGCCCCGATATGTTTTACGACTGCCTGAGGGCCCGGCTTGACGCCTACAGGACGCCGGACGGCGCGGGGGTGTCTTTTCTGCTGAAAACCGAGGTCCGCGAGGGCTATTACCCCGAGGAGGACTGCCTGACCTCTGCGCAGGTCGGGGCTCTCTTCGCGGGAGGCACGCTGGAGCTCGCGGTCAAGTCCCAGGCGCTGGTCACCTCGGAACTTGAGACGGCGTACCCGGAAATCACCACCGGCACCGACGACCTCTACGAGGGCTACTCCACCGTGCGGTCCGCCGGGGCTACGGGGCTGTCCCGCGTCACCGAGAGGGTGACTTATATAGACGGGGTTGAGGTCCGCCGGGAGAAGGCCGGGGAGCACGTCGTCAAGCCCCCCGTGGCGAGGGAAGTCTTGGTCGGCACCCGCCCCCACGCGACCTACTCCGCGGACCGGGCCCACACCGGGGATATGCTCTGGCCCCTCCCCGCCGGGACGCGCTACACCCTCACCGGGGACTTTCAGGAGAACAGGGGCTCCTACCTCCACAAGGGGGTCGACCTCGCCTGCCCGAAGGGTACCCCCATATTCGCCGCCGGGAGCGGCACGGTCACCCTTTCCGGCTCCGGGGGCGGCTACGGGATGCACGTGATTATAGATCACGGCAACGGGCTGAGCACCCTCTACGCGCACTGCTCCCAGCTTTTGGTGAAGGCGGGCGACGTCGTCGCGGCGGGTCAGCAGATAGCCGCCGTCGGTATGACGGGCGACGCCACGGGCTACCACCTGCACTTCGAGGTCCGGGAGAACGGCGCGGTCCGGGACCCGTTCTCCTATGTGGGGTAAACGGCTCAGTGGCCGCCGGGGCGGAGAAGGTTTCTCCCCGTGCGCCGGGAGACGCGGTTTCAGGCTGATTGGAGCGGAGGAGCACTTCCCATACGCCGGGCGTTAGGGCTTCAGGCTAATTTGAGCGGCGAAAGTTCCTCCCGCGCGCTGTGTGACCTCGTCGACCAAGTGCGGATATGATAAGGCATACGCCCGTGGAAGCTCCTCCCGCGCGCCGGGCGGCCCCGTCGAGGCTCGGTCCGGGCGGCGGAGAAGCTCCTCCCGCGCGCTGTGCGACCTCGCCGAAGCAACGGTCAGGGCAACGGAAAAGCTCCCCCAAAGCAGGGGGAGCTTGCTTTATCGGAGTAACCGGGGGGGAGAGGGGGACTTTTACCCCGGGACTTTGCCGGGACGGTTCGCTTTCGGGACACCCGGGGACATCCCGGGACGCTTCGGGATACCCGGGAACACCCGGGGCACACCTCGAGACAGCCGGGGAGCACCTCGGGACGCTTTGGGGTACCCGGGGTTTTGCCGGGGCGGCTTTACCCGGGGTCCCGCCCGGTCGCTCTCGGCAAACCGGCTTTGGACACCCGGGAACACCCCGGGACGCCGCGGGGAGGGGTACCTTTCGCTCTCGGTAAAATCAAGTTAGGACACCCGGGAACATCCCGGACGCCCGGGGCACCCCGGAACACCCTAAAACATCCCGGGAAATCCGGGGGCATCTTCGAAGCTGCCTCGGCAAAATCAGCCCGGGGCACCCCGGGACATCCCGGAACGCTTCGGGATACCCGGGAACACCCGGGGCACACCTCGAGACAGCCGGGGAGCACCTCGGGACGCTTTGGGGTACCCGGGGTTTTGCCGGGGCGGCTTTACCCGGGGTCCCGCCCGGCCGCTCTCGGGAAACCGGCTTTGGACACCCGGGAACACCCCGGGACGTCGCGGGAAGGGGGCACCTTTCGCTCTCGGTAAAATCAGGTTAGGACATCCGGGAACATCCCGGACGCCCGGGGCACCCCGGAACACCCTAAAACACCCCGGGAAATCCGGGGGCATCTCCGAAGCTTCCTCGGCAAAATCGGCCCGGGGCACCCCGGGACACTTCGGAACGCTTTCGGGCCACCCCGGGGCGCCCTAAAACACCCCCGGGACATCCCGGAACGCTTCGGGATACCCGGGAACACCCGGGGCACACCTCGAGACAGCCGGGAACACCCCGGGACGCTTTGGGGTACCCGGCGGCACCCGGGGTTTTGTCGGGCGGCTTTACCCGTGGGCCCCGCCCGACCGCTCTCGGCAAAACGGCTTGCCGGGCGGGAGCCGCCTATCTTAAGAAAATCGGGTTAGTCCAGGCGACGCGGCCCCTCGCGTCGGCGACCTCGGCGCGTAAGTATAGGAAGCCGTCAAGGTTCCGCAGCGGCATCTCGCAGTGGTGGATGGGCCCGCCCTCCGACGCTTTCAGCAGCGAGGGGTGCCCGTCGCAGCAAAATCTCACCGTCCGCGCCCCGGAGCAGCTCACCACGGCTTTCCCGCCGTCGATGTAGAAGTCGTAGATTTCCGGGCCGCAGGAGGAGTAGAACGCCCCCTCCTCAAGAGCCTCTAATATCGCGGGGACGCTGTTCTCGCTGTTGACCATCACCCAGCCCCGGCAGCAGGCGTCGAAATCGTGGGCGTCGTCCGTCGCCACGCCGTAGATCTTCTGCCCCGCGCCCAAGAGCTCGTCCCAGTAGGCGGCGTGCATATCCATCCCGCTGTGAATGGCGGAGATGGAGTTCCATATTTCCATAGCGAAGTTGCCGCGCAGGTCCTCGAAGAGCCGGGCCGGGGTGGAGCTCCACTCCGGGTGGCAGTAGACGGTGATGTTGCCCTTGGCGTGGATTTCGTCCAAGACGGGCTGGTACTCCGCCGCCGAACGGGCGAAGGTGGTCGGCATAGTCTCGTCCTGGCGGAAGCCGTTGCCCTCCACCGGCCCCAGGCACAGCGTGTGGTAGCAGCGGAAGAAGCCCCTGTCTTCCTCTATGAGGTTGTCGTGCTCCATACCGGGGATTACGGTCAGCGGGATATCCGGGGCGAAGTGCTCCAGATTGTAGATCCTGTGGTCGGTCAGCGCGAGGAAATCGTAGCCCCGGTCGTGGCAGTAGGCTATGACCTCCTCCGGGGTATGCGCCCCGTCGCTGCGCGTAGTGTGGCAGTGAAGCCCGCCTTTTAACATCCCGTGCCGCTTGTCGAACGCCCGCTGTCTAATCATAGTGTTACCTCCAGGTTTATTTCGGCGCGCCGTCGGACGGCGTCCCGGCGGTGCCGTTTTGCGCTATTAAATGTTTATTCTGCCGCGCCGTCGGATGACAGCCCGGCGGCGTTTTGTTCTACTTGGGCATATTCTACCGCGCCGTCGGACGGCGGTCCGGCGACGCTTTACCACCTCGGCCGTGCCGGCCGCTCCCCATCCTTATCCGACAGGGGAGAAAGGCGGACTGCCCTCGGCCGACGCCCTCCGCTAATCCTTCACCCTGATGTCCCGCACGAACGCCGACACCGCGAAGCCGGCGACCATCAGCGCGAACCATATCCATATAAGCCCGCTCCAGCCTATGTCGTCCACGACCCCGGAAAAGAAGGAGGACGCCGCGCTCGCCGCCGTGTAGCTGCAAAAATCCACGAACCCCGTGGCCCCGGAGACGTGCCCCGTGTCCGAGAGGGACGGGCAGTAGCAGGAGTAGAGCATATTCGCCCCGCAGTTGGAGAAGAACACCGCCCCCACTATCAGGGCGACCCCCGCCGGTCCGTCTTTTACAAAGAAGGAGCCGGCGAAGCACGCCGCCGCTACGGCGAAGAAGAGCAGCATCGAGCCCCGGATGCGCGAGCGGAAGAACTGCTCGTAGACGAATATCGCCACGAACGCCGAAAGCGAGATTATAAACGTCGACGCGGTGAATATCAGCGACGACTGGCGGGGCGAATAGCCCAGCCGCTGGGTGAAGTAGGTCGGCAGCCAGAATACCACCGTGGTGCGCACTATCCCGGTGATCATAGCGATAAGCGAGAACTGCACTATTTGCCGCCGCAACAGGATTTTCACCCCGCCGCCGCGCTTCTCCTTGACGTAGAGCCGCTGGCGTATTATTCCGCGGCGTTCCATAATGTACATCGTCACCGCCGCGACCGCCGCCATCAGCAGCAGCATAGCGCTGCTAACTATGAATACGTGCCTCCAGACGAGGAAGCTCGCCAATATCCCCGCCACGGGGGAGCCCAACAGCGACGCCAGGGTGTAGCCGAGGCTGCAGCGCGTGGCGTAGCGCAGCGAGGTGTTCTCCGAGACCGTCTTGGTGATGGGCCCGTATATCATCGAGAGGAAGAGACCCGTCGCGGCGTAGACCACGCAGGCGGCGGCGTAATGGCCCGTTATCGCCTGGAACACGAAGCCGAGCAGGCCCGCTCCCGCCATACCGCCGGAGATCATTATCCGCGACTTGACCCGGTCGCCCAAAGCGCCGTTGATAAGCTGCCCCACGGCGTAGGTGATGAAGTACAGCGAGGAGAGGAACCCCACCCGCTCGGTGGTGAAGACCCCGTCCTCCAACATCCCCGGCGTCACGGCGCTGAGCACGTTCCGCGCCACGTACACCCCGAGGTAGGATACGGAGCATATCCCGCCTATGAGCACCGCGTTGCGCGCCTCGTTGTTCCGGCGGATTTGCCTTTCGCCGCCCGGCGCTCCCCCGCCGGTCATTTTGCCGGTTAACTCGTCCTTGCCGCTCACATTATCGGCTAACTCGCCCTTGTCTGTTGCCGTGTCAACCGACTTGCCTTTGCCGCTCGCCCTGTCGGCTAACTCGCCCTTTTCGGTCGCTTTGCCAACCGACTTGCCTTTGCCGCTCACCTTGTCACCCGATTTCCGTGGGATTTCGCGGTAACTATTATACTACTGTTCGGCGGAGGTTGCAAGGGGGAATTGGCTCTGGCCGTTTAGGGCGACTTGTCCTGCTTTGCGGATAGCTTGGGGGTCCCGGCGGCGCTGGCTCGCCTGTTATGGCGAGCTTTTCCTGTCTCGCGGATAGCTCGGGGGTACCGTCAGCTTAGGCTCCGCCCCGTTAAGGTGGATTTCTTCTCGCTGCGCGAGGGCGGCTTATTTATTTCCCCAGCGCGGCTGGGGAACGGTGTCCGCTTTTCTTCTCTTCGCCGACGGGCGCGGCTATCCTCGCCGTCCCTGCTCCGTACGTTATGGCAGATTTCTTCTCGCTAACGCGAGGGTAGCTTTCGCGCTTTTCCCAGCTGGGCTGGGGAACGATGTCCGCTTTTCTTCTCTGTGCCGGAACGGTCCGGCAGAAAGAAGAAAAGCGGACAGAAAAGAAGTTCAGGCGGACCGGCTTGCTCCTACGCCGAATACTGAGAGATTATGGGGTAGCCGCCACCTGTGCGGCGGGTCTTGTGCCTACGAAGGTAGCCCGGGGGTACCGGCGGCGCCGGCTCCGGGATCCCGCCGTATTCATTCCGGACTTACCGAGCCCGGTACAAAGGCTCGCTGATTTGGGAAAGCTTGCCGCTATCGATTTGGGCTCGGCGCTTCCGGGTAGCCTTTGTCCGCCGGTCAGGGTGGCTCGCGGATATACGGTAGGCCCGTGCTGGGGGAGCCCGGAAGCTCGCCGGCGCGAGGGGTAGCCCGGCGGCGACAGGTTGCCCCCACGGCGGAAGCACGGCGGCTACCCCCCACGCGTGAGGGAGGTTCCCTGCATATCGGCGAGCCGCCCCCAACCGATAAGCAAAAAGCTACCCCATAAGAGCCGAGCTCAGTTCGACAGCGGCGAGCTTGCCCCAACCTGCGAGCCTTTTGCATCCGACTCTGCGAGGCAGGAATGAATACGGCGGGGTCCCGGAGCCGGCGTTGGCGGGACCTCCGGGCTACCCCCGCGTCAGCGACCGCAAGAGCTGCGGTATAGGTGGCGGCTACCCTCAGACCACTCAGGTGGGGGCGTCGCCGGATAGCTTCCGGGAACCGCTCAGCCTTTCGGCTGCGAGCTGCCGGAACGGACCGGTGAGGGTATAGCGCGTGAGCTCCTTTTC
>CAYOSS010000017.1:0-28749 GCA_964406705.1 uncultured Eubacteriales bacterium | reverse complement strand
GGGAGACCGGCGGCATAAAAGCCAACAACGAATGGGTGCATACCACCAACTGGGACCTGGTGATCTTCGATAAATACCACTTCGGCGCGTGGAAAGATAACGCCAAAAAGCTGTTTGAACAGGACGAGGATACCTACGAGGAGGATCTGACGAAGTACGACGCCGGCAACGCCTACGACGAGACCTAGCTCCCCATTACGACAACTTATTACCTGTTTCTGTCCGGCACGCCGTTCCGGGCACTGAATTCCGGGGAGTTTATCGAGGAGCAGATCTACAACTGGACCTACTCGGACGAGCAGCAGGCGAAGGCCGAGTAGCCTAGCCTTTCGGCATTCCCGGATTATCGGGCAAAGCCGGGAGAAGCGAATCCCTATGCGGCGCTTCCCCGTATGGTGATGATGACCTACAGAATCCCGGATAGCATTCAAAGGATTGCCAGGCAGGGAAGTTCGACGAATTTGATCTGAATATCTTTTTCTCGGCGGAGGGTTCCGGCGGGGACGCCCGGTTCAAATATGAGGATTATGTGCAAAAGTGGCTTGACCTGATCCGCGGTTCCTATCTGGAGACTACGGTGGACGAGTTGAAATTAGGCGCGCAAAAGCCGCCCATGCCGTACTCAGACACAAGGCTGTTAAATGTTCTCTCCCACACACTGTGGTTCCTGCCGAACATCGCCGCCTGCGACGCGATGGAGAACCTGCTCGCCCAGAGGCAGAATTCCTTTTATCACGATTACCGGGTCAATAACTGCTCCGGCACAAAGGCCGGTATCGGCGCGGACGCGCTGGAACCCGTCCGGCGGTCCATGGGCAATCCGCTAAAAACGAAGACCATCACGCTCTCCTGCGGGAAACTGACCACCGGCGTGACCGTGCGCCCGTGGACTGGTATCTTCATGCTCCGCAACCTGCAAAGCCCGGAAACCTATTTCCAGGCGGCTTCCCGAGTGCAATGCCCGTGGGAGATCGTGAACGACGACGGGGAACGGGAGATTATCAAAAAAGAGTGCTATGTGTTCGATTTTGCCCTCGACAGGGCGCTGCGCCAGATTTCCGATTACAGTTGCCGGCTGAATGTATCCGAAACGAACCCGGAAAAGAAGGTCGAGGATTTCATCGACTTCCTGCCTGTGCTGGCGTATGACGGCAGCGCGATGCGCCAGGTCAACGCCGCCGAGATCCTGGACACCGCCATGGCGGGGACATCCGCCACTCTTTTGGCTAAACGATGGGAGAGCGCCCTGCTCGTCAACGTGGACAACGACACGCTCGCGCGTCTGCTTGCCAACGAGGAAGCTGTGAACGCGCTTATGCGGATCGAGGGGTTCCGCAGCCTGAACACCGACATTGAGACGATCATCAACAAATCCAACGCGGTAAGGAAGGCGAAGCGCGACGGCGGGAATCTGACCGAAAAGCAGAAAGAGGAACTGTCAGAGACGGAAAAGGAATATAAATCCAAGCGCAAGGATATTCGGGAAAAACTGATCAAGTTCGCCACGCGTATTCCGATATTCATGTATCTGACCGATTACCGGGAATACAGCTTGCAGGACGTCATCACAAAGTTAGAACCGGGGCTTTTCAAAAAGGTGACAGGTCTCGGCGTAAAGGATTTTGAGCTGCTGGTCAGTCTAAACGTGTTCAATGAAGCGCTGATGAACGACGCCGTTTACAAGCTCAAGCGGTACGAGGACGCGAGCCTTATCTATACCGGTATTGACAAACATACCGGCGGGAATGTCGGGCTGTACAGCACGGTTATTTCCCGCGCGGATTACGACGCGATGGCAGGGCAGCTCGCCTCCTCCATGCGGGCGGAAGCGCCGGGGGACGACAACGTTTCCGAAACGCCGGTCGCTACGAATATTGGCGATGATTTTGACGGCGAGGAGGATGTCGATATACCCGCGGAGCCGGAGGAAAAACACGGCTCCCCGGCGCAAAGCGCGGAAAGGCCGCCTGTTATAGAAACACGGGCGAACCGGCGCCGAAGCCCGACATATCGCCCTTCTTATGCGCCCCCGGCTTCAACGGCACCCGCGCCGGCGAGGAAAGCGGACGTTCATATAGACACGGGACGTGTTCGCGCCGGAACCGTCGTCTCTCACAAGGCGTTTGGCAAGGGCACGGTTAAAGAGGTCAAAGACGGAATTATTACCGTGGCATTTCAGAATATGGATAAGAGGTTTCAGTTCCCCGGCGCGTTTGAACAGGGATCCTTGAAGTTGGAGGATGATTGACGAAGAAGCGCCGGTACCGCGTCCGCTTATCTTCCCCGGCAAGGCTGCTTAGGAGAACCGGAGGACATCCGCGGTCGTCGGGTAAGGAAAAAGGGAACCGAGCCGAGCGAACCGCGAAAGGCCCCGACGCGTGGCGCTCAAATTCCTACTATAAATCGGCGGGCGCGCGCTTTTATGCCGGATTTTCTTTCCGGCTGACTATCGATTTGAGAGGGCGCTCTTAAAAAGGAGTTCTTAGGGTGCGTTATATCAGCCATTATGTGTCCCCGTTGGGCAATATCCTTCTCACGGCGGATGAAATCGGACTCACCGGTCTGCGGTTCGAGGGCCAGAGGCATTTCCCTCCTTATCTTGACGGGAAGTACGTGGAAAAGGAAGCCCCCGTTTTCGCGCGGGCAAAACGCTGGCTGGATATTTATTTCTCGGCGAGGAAGCCGGATTTTTCGGTGCCGCTACATTTTGTCGGGACCGATTTTCAAAACGAGGTATGGGAGATACTCCACCTGGTTCCGTACGGAAGCACAACGACTTACGGGCAGATAGCGAAGTCCCTCGCCGAGAAACGGCGTTTGCCGCGTATGTCGGCGCAAGCGGTGGGCGGAGCGGTCGCGCGCAACGGGATATCCGTCATCGTACCCTGCCACCGGATTGTCGGCGCGAACGGCAGCCTGACGGGATATTCCGGCGGCATTGAGCGGAAGGCCGCTCTTCTAAAATTGGAAGGCGCTATGAAGGACGAATTTTGCGTTCCAAGACACGGTACAGCTCTATAAAAATCGGTTGTCAAGCGGCGGGAAGTCCGGCATAAACGCGCGCACCCGCCGGTTTGCGGTGGGAATTTGAGCATCGCGCGGCGTTGCCTTAAACCCGAAGTAAATCAGCTTTATCCGAAAAACGCTTATTGCGCCCCCTACGCCGCGTCGGCAGGACATGGTAATCTTCTTTTCTCGCGGAAGCGATATCGATCGGACCCGTAAGCGCAATTTATGCGATAAATTTTACGAATGCTCAAGAGAAATTATATGCTTCATAGTCCCCTCCGCAAGCTCCGATATTTTTAAATCCGCCATCCCGGATATGGACGTGTGGAGGACGTCGCCGACGGGCGCGGTCCAGTACCTCGGCAAAGAGGAGGCTCCCTCCGCCATACCGACGACCGAGCCCACCGTGGCGCCGTTGCAGTCGGTGTCGAAGCCGGTCTCCACCGCCATACATATCGACTTCCCGTAGTCACCGCCGCCCCAGAGCAGCGACGCCGCCACAATCGTCGCGTTGGGTATCACGTGGCACCAGCCGTACTCGGTGTACTCGTCGTAGTCGCGGTGGACTTTCTCGAACGTCTCCTCCCGAGGCCGACCCGCCTCGAAGTCGCATAGCGTCCTCTCCACCGCCGCGGAAAGCCGCGAGGTACGGGGAATTTGCGAGAGACCGCCCCGTATCACCGCCGGCATATCCCGGGTCGCGGCGGCCGTGGCGAGCATTCCCGCCGCAAACATCTCCCCGTAAATCCCGTTTTTCGTGTGGGATACGGAGGCGTCCCTCCAAGCCATCGAAGCCGCCGTTTCCGGGTCGCCGGGGTTGATGTAACCGTAATAATCGCCCCGGATCTGGGCGCCTATCCACTCGCGGTAGGGGTTCTTGTACCTCGCCGAGGCAGGTGGCGTGTAGCCGTTTACAAGGTTGCGGTAGGCGACCCGCTCCGCCGTGCAGTAGGCGTTCCTGCCTTGATAGGTAAGCCAGGCGCCGGCGACGTCGCGGGGGATGAAGTCCCTCCCGTACCGCTCGACAATCAGCTGAGAGAGCACGGTGTAGTTGGTGTCGTCGTCCACAGGCATTCCGTCTATCTTGTCGGCGTAAACCGCTTTCGCGAAGGGGTAGCGGTATTTGCGGCAAACCTCCTCCCCGACGTCAGAACTTAGCACGTACCTGCGCATAGGATAGTTGCCGGACTCCTTTAAGAACGGGACCAGCTCGTCGGTGCGTATGCACTCCAGTGTCTTGCCGAGAAGGCACCCGCATATTCGCCCAGTCCACGCGCCGAGGATCTTATCACCCAGCGCGGCGGGATCGACTGCCGGCAGGCTCGGCGGCTCGGGCCGCAGGGCGCGTATCTCTTCCAAATCGTCCGGCTCGCGGTACGGGTAATCCTCCCGCATTTTTGCCGAGCACACGAGGTCGTAGAGCGCGTCCGCCAACTTTTCCCTTGTCTCACCCGGAGGCAGCTCGGATACCTTGCGGAACAGCCCTTCATATTTTACTACGTCCAGCCCCTCGTCGACGCACTGGCGGTACTCCGTCATCAGAGCCGCGGAGTAGCCGCTCCAGCCGTCCATCGAGGAGTAATCCGGGAGTGGCCGCTCGGTGTCCCCTTTGTCGTCAGCCATAATTATAGCCTCCTTCTCTCCTCCGACCTTTCCGTTACCGTCTCCCGCCGGGACCCCCGCCAAAGCCGCCCGGGCCGCCCGGACCGCCGCCGAAGCCGCCGGACACCGAGGAGTTGTCCACGGTGATCTCGTAATCCTCTCCGCCGACCGTCAGCGTGCACTTATCGCCGACCTCAAGCCCGGGAACGCTCACCGTAAGCAGCGAGAAAGCGTACGGCACTTCCTCCGACAGCAGGGTCTTGCCCGAGACGTCCTTCAGCGTGACTTTGCTCCCCGCGCCGCCCGAAACGATCTTCATAATAAAGCCCTGTTCGGAGTCCTCCTTGACAGACTCCGCCATAGCGCTTCCTCCGCAGGCGAGGACCGTGCCGCCATCAATGCGGAACTCCCCGCCGTTCTCCGTGCCGTAATCGATGGCGCAGTTGGCACCGTCGCCGTTCAGCGAAACGAACACCCTGCCCCCGGTGATGAAGATGTCCCCGTTGGAATCGAGCCCGTCCGCGTCGCGACCGTTGCCGTTTTTCACGGTGATGTCGCCGCCCTTTATCTCTATGACGGACGTGGAGCCGCTCCCGTTGGCGTTGATACCGTCGTCCACGGCGGTGATGTCCACCGTTCCGCCCGCCACGGTGACCTTGTTCGCCTCTATCCCCTCGTTACAAGCGGGAATTGTCACCTCGCCGGACTCCATATAGAACGAGGCGGTCTCGCTGTCATTCTCCACGGTGATCCCCTTGCCGTCGGACCCCGCCGTAAGGTTCAGAGCCGCCCGGCGCAAGGTCATCGAGTCGCTTATGTGGAAGCAGTCCTCCGTCGCGGTGACGGTGACGGTTCCTCCGGCAACGGAGAGCGCCCCCGAGACAACACCATGCTTATATCCGCCGTTAACAGCCAGCGACCCCGACCCCGTGATACCGAGCTGGCATTCGCACCAGAGAGCGCCGTCCAGATCATCGTCTCCCTGGTCGCCGGAGGAGGAGAGAAGGTTATCCGTTCCGCCGCCCAATATAAGAGTGAGCGAGCGGGCGCGCTTTACGTATATCGCTGGGGCGCCTTTGACGTCCAACTCCGCCCCGTTAAGTATGACGCGGACCTCGCCGTCCGTATCAACCGTGACGGTGCCGCCGCCGGAGCCGGTGAAGACGTAGTCCCCGCCGGCCGTGATAACGACGCCGCTTCCGTTGGCCGCCGCTCCGTCGCCCGAAACAGACGCCGTCGAGCCGGACAGGGCAATCTTAGTGGCTGTCTCCTCGTCCCAGGACGCGTCCACATCGGTCGCCGGGGAGCTCGTCCCCGTGCTTTCCCCCGATGACACACTCCCGGGAGCGGGCTTCTTCCCGCAGCCCCCGAGCGCCGCTACGGCGAACAGCGCCAGCGCGCCCGCCGCTAACCTCATCTTAAACTTACCCGACACAAGACAGTCCCCCTTATATTGATATTAACCATTACCGAGTAATGACCCGGCGCAAGATGTGCCATCAGGTGACGCAGGCGGTCACCCGGCGGTTTTACCTTTGGCCGCTTTAGCTTTACGTGCCGATATAACCGCGACCGCGACCGCAGCCGCCGCGAGAGCCAGACCCGCCGGGCCGTAAACGCCCGAGAGCCGGTTTGTCGTCCCGTAAATCTCCAAAACACCCTTAACCGCGCTCCCCACGGTAAGCGTCGCCACCGCGCTGTGCCACAGGTTCTCCGCTACGGGGCCGGACGAGGTGCGTCCCGCCACGGCAAGAACAGCGTAGGGCAGGGCGCCCATAAGCAGGGGCCAGGCGAACGCGTATATCATATAATACGAGTAGACCCCGTGCGAGAAGCTCTCGTACACCGCCCCGAACAGCGCCGTAAACGCGGCCGACGCTATATAGGCGAGCGAGATTTTAGCCGTCTTATCAGTACCCGATGTAGACAATATCGCTCACCTCGCGTTCCGAGATACGTCCGTTAGTGGTGGGGCGGTTTACGATTTCACCGTTAAAGTACATCGTGGACGAGCCACCCCCGTCTAAATTGTACGCCGTCTTGACGCCCAAACCCCGCATAAACTCCGCTAATTGGTAGAGGGACAGCCCCCTGCTCTCGCTTGTCCGCCCGTCCGACACCGCAAACACGTAGTGGAGCGGCGAGACGACCCCGATAGCGGTCCTGGGGTTGCTCGCCATTGCCTTGCCGACCTCATACCCCTCGCCGACGGTGACTTCCCCGCCGTCCACGAGCGCCGGCCCGAAGGAGAACACCTGAGTGACGCCCTCCTGCGCGAGCGAGGAGCAGTCGGTATCCCGCTCGTTAAAAACCCGGAAGCTCCCATCCGAGTAAACGGCCAAGTCTTCCCTGTCGCGCCCGGAGCCGCCCCTGTAGAGCACACCTCCCCGCAGGACGCAGCCGTCCTCCCTCGAGCCGTAGAAGTCGCCGTTAACGGCTAATATTGCGCCATGCTCGTTTGCCATGGACGACGTTTTGTCCTTGACGTTGCGCCCGTAGACGTTGCCGGCGAGGGCGGTTTTGAGGTACCGGGCGTCGGAGAGGGCTATATCGGCGACGTAAACCGCCGTGCCGCTCACGGTGTACTCGTCTATCTTTATCTCGATGTTCCCGTCGCTGTAAGAGCGGTCGGTGACGGTCGCCCCCGCCCCGGCGGATCCGGCCTCGCTATCGCTGCCCGGCAGCCCGTTTCCCGGCTCGGAGCTTTCAGACCCTGTACTGTCGGCACTCCCGGTGACGGGTGAGGAGTAACTCTCCTCAACGGGGCTGTACACCCGCCTAATGGCGAACGTGTCAAGCAGCAGATACGCCGTGAACAGCGCCAAGACCGTCCCGTACATCACCGGGAAAAGACATTTCCTCACGGCGTCCGCCCCTCCCCTGTCGACCTACTACATGTATTTTACGCCGGGGATTTTAATATTTGGTGGAGGAATGATGAATTTTTATCGGAACCGTCACGAAAACCGGCGAAGGAAGCGCAGCCCTTCGCCGGTCGGATATTTTAACGGTCGAGCCGGGGTCCTTACCCGTGCCTCGCGGTGCCCGTAGCCGGGTCGAACACGGCGGAATCCAGCACGCAGCCGGACTCCGAGTCGAGGAGGACGCAGTTCATTCCGGGGCCGTTCAGCGAATAATCGGTCCCGTTCACAAAGACGGACGCGCCGTCTGACGAGCTCGAGATATACACCCTCGCCACCCCGTCCGGGTCGTTCCAGATTACCCCCTTCGCGGACGCCTTCTCGAAGCGCTTTTTACCGTTCTCCACCACGGCGGCATAAGCCTCGCATGCGTGGTCGCGAAGGTCTATTTCGAGCCCCAGAGCACGGAGTTCCGCCGCCGCCTCGTCCGTCAGGCCGCCCGATACGTCGCCGCGGACCGCGACAAGAAGCGTCACGCCGTCCATCTCGCGGACCTGTCCGAGATAATCCGTGAGGTCATTCGCCGCCCAGACACCTTCTTCCGGTATAAAATAGCTGATCGGGAACATTTGGTACACAGTATGGTAAACGGCGTCATCCCAGCTTTCAGGATCATGAATAAAGCTGTAATTACCGATCCCCTTGTCAAACACATTGAACATCCGCCCGTAAAACTCGTAAATCACCTGGTACCTTACGGAAACTTTGATTGGCGCGCGCTCTGAAATAGCTCTCATTCTGTCCCACTCGGCGTCGACATTTTTCTCCGATCTGTACGTCTCAATATTTTTCTTAAGCGCTGGAGCGGCGTTTATGGCGAACAGCACCGCGATACACCCGGCAACAAACGGGACGAATGTGCCCTCCTTCCTGTTGGCGATAAAGAAAAACACCACGAGCGCCACGACAGGGATATAAAACGGCGCGACAAAATATCTCGGCCACCACAACCCGGGCACGGTGAACACGGCAAGCAGTCCCAGAGCCGCGAAAACCTCCATAACTCGGCAAAGCAGCGGGCGACGCTTCAAGTTGCGCAGCCATACAATAAACAATACGACGCCGGAGAAGATTAGTAATAGGCTGAAGAGCGGCCCCCAGCCGCCGATCCGCTGATCGATTGAACCCGAGGGGGAAGTCTCGTTCATAACGCCAAAGCCGGAGAGCAGGTTTTTAGCGACACGCTTCCACTCGGGATCGTCTAACAACTCCTTCGGCATCTGTCCCAGAATAATCTCGTTAGCGCCCTCGCCGAATATGCTGTAGAACGGGTTGCGGTGGCGGACCGCATTCATCACGTAGGAATTACTCCCGCAGACGAGGAAGCCACAGGCTACCGCCGCCGCGAAGAACCCGACGCCGGCGAATATCCTCCTCCAGCATCCCTTCTTATCTTTCTTTAGCAGCTCGCGGACCGCCCAGAGGACGAACAGCCCCGCGCAGGGGAGCGCGAAGAAGATCACCCCGGAAAACTTTACGTTAAAGCCTATGCTTATTGTCGTGAACACTAGGAACAGGCTCGCCGGGCGAAGCGACCCCTTCTCGAAGAGGAGCAGGTAGAGCAGCGCCGCCGTACATATCAGCACCATTTGCCAGAGAAAGCCGTCGTTGTAGAAGCAAAACACCTGGGCCGCGGAGACCGGGTTTAGCGCGAACACCGCGCCGCAGACTAAAGCTTGCCATTTCCTCAGGCGGGCGGCCGTCTCTAAATAGGACGAGCAGACGCACCCCACGGCGGCGACTGACAGCCAGTTGAAGAGCTTCCCCGTCTCAATGTTGCCGGTGACGCGGTAGAAGCAGGCGGCTATGATCTCCGTCCCCTTGGGATACGCGTCCAGCCAGCTCGCGTGAAATTCCGCTGTAAGCGGGTAATTGTGATCGGCGAAATCGTAGATTGATTCGTGAAGCGGGTTCCAGCCATTCCGTAAAAACCCGGCTATCATTTTGTGATAAGAATTGCCGTCCCAAGAGTCGTCGGGAATAGCCGCTCCCAACACCGCCGCCGCCAAGACTATAGCCACTCCCGCGCCCACGACAACGCCCGTCCGCTTAAACGAACGCCCGGAAAGTAAGAAACACGCCACGGCGGAGAGCAGGACGGCGACCGGCAGATGCGCGGGGCTCACGGTCACGCCGAACATATACAGAACCGAGGTTACAAAGATAAGGGAAAACAGCAGTCCCACGATGAAAAGCCCCGTCAGCATAATGAGGGAAACTTTATCCTTCGATTTGGTAAGACGATTTTCCGGCATAGTCACTTCCTCCGTCAAACCGCGGGCAGGTAAATTGTGAGCAGGAGTATGATCCCGTACGCGAGGGAGAGCAGCAGCAGCACCCGGTCGTGCACAATGACGTCCACCGGGTCACCCTCGGAGTCGGACTCTATATCCGCGCTGTACTTCATCATAAGGATAATAACAAGGGGCACCGTCCATATAAGCTTGTCGGTGCGGAACTTGGCTATTATCGCGGCGTCGGCGCTCCAGAGGGCGTAGAACACAATCGCGATCGCGAGGCAGAGGTACATAAACTTATCCAGAAAGTTCAGCGAGTAGTAGCGAAGCACCTTGCGGGTGGAGTTCCCGTTATTGCGGAGCAGCTCGTTGCGGCGCTTGCCGAGGCTGAGGTAGAAGGAGAGAGCGATAACGGTCAGCGCGACCCAGTGGGAGACGCTCTCGTTAATCACCGCCGCGCCGTAGTAGACCCTCAGCATAAAACCGGCGACAAGGAGGGATATATCGAGGAACGGCACGCCCTTCAGCCCCAAGCTGTACCCGAGGTTTATGGCGAAATACGCTCCCATCAGCGTGAAGCTCCGCCAGTCGGCGCCGCAGACCGCTAAATTCAGCAGGACCGCCACCACGACAAGAACGAACATTAAGCACCACGCGGCCGGGACGGGGATCTCGCCCGAGGCGATGGGGCGGTTCTTCTTCACCGGGTGACGGCGGTCGGCGTCCGCGTCGCGGATATCGTTCAGGATATACACCGCCGAGGAAAGGAAGGAGAACACGAAGAACCCGCCCGCCGCCTTGCCAAATGTGGAAAGCTCCAGAAGCCGCACGGAGAACACCGTCGGGATAAAAACCAGCGCGTTCTTGAGCCAGTGCGCGGGACGCATCAGCCGGACTGCGGAGCGGACTTTCCGCAGGACGCGGCTCATTCCGCCACCGCCGTTCCGCGCCGGCAAACGGGCGCAAACAGAAGCACAGGCTCCCGGCCGGGGGAACCTGTGCCGCAAAATCTATAACGGGAAAGCCCGGCGAGTGAGAAAGATAGGTCGCCTAAGCGGGCGGCCTCAACCGTCTCTCTCTCTCTCTCTCTCTCTCTCTCTCTCTCTCGAGAGCGGGGGAACACGCGCATTCGTCAAATCCTTCTTCAATAAATCTTTTAGGACATTATAACGCGAAGCCGATAAAGTGTCAAGCGAAAAAGCTCGGTATGTTAAAAATCCCTCCGCTCTCTACTCCTCCCCCGTCGTCCACTGGCGCGCGTCGTCGGGGTGGTTCTTGGCGCGGTACTCGCCCGGCATCAGACCCTTCTCTTCCTTGAAAACCTTGCTGAAGTAGCCGACGTCCCGGAAGCCGCTGTCGTAAGCCGCCGTGGCGACGGGGGCGCCGCTTTTGAGCAGGTTGCAGGCGTGCTCCAGGCGGACGTTACGCAGCGTGGCGCTGGGAGAGAGACAGGTGTACTTCATAAACAGCCGGTAGAGGTAGCTGCGCTCGACTCCGGCGGCGGCGGCGATATCGTCCACGGTGATGTCGTCCTTGTAGCGGGCGCCGATGAAGCGGAGAGCCGTGTTCACCGTGGCGAGGTTGGCGACAAGCCCCCGGCTGATCGCCGGCGCGGGGAACTTCTCGATGAGCTCCGAGAGCAGCAGATTGAGGTGCCCCTCCATCACGAGGTCGCTGACGTAGGGGCGCTTGGATGCCTCGTAAATGAGCCTCATCCGGCGGGGGAGGAAATCGTCCGCGTCGTAGCGGAACACGGGGTTGCTCTCGTTAATCCCGCAAAGATGCATCACCTGCCAGGCTTTTTCCCCGGAGAAGGCAACCCAGCGGTATTCCCAGGGGTCGTCGCGCGAGGCTTCCCAGCGGCACCAGACCCCGGGGGTCACGAGAAAGCCCATTCCGGCGGTGAGGGCGTGCCCGGCGTTTTTATCGCGGAACGAGCCGGTCCCCGAAAGCACGTAGTGCAGGACGTAGTCGTCGCGGATCCCCTCCCAGTAGTGGAGCGGATCGCAGAACTCATAGCCGCATTGATCGACGCCGAGGTCAAACCCGTAGCGCTCCTCCGTCCAGAAATTGACGTGTGACTGGCTGACCCGGGTGCTATAATAGGCTTGCTTCATACTCCCTCCATAGAGAAATAACAACGTTATAATTAACTTGATATTAGGCTCAGGAGCAGACTATCAGATATAGTACCCTCCCCCGACGGAGAGCACTTGCCCCGTCACAAAAGAAGCGGAGTCCTCCGCCAGGTACAGCACCGCCCTCGCGACCTCGTCCGGCTCCCCTATGCGGCGCAGCGGCGTCTCCTCGCTGAGGCGGGAAAGGTCCTCCACCGAAAGAGAGGCGTTCATCGGGGTGGAAATGACCCCCGGGGCGACGCAGTTGACGCGTATCCCGCTGGGGCCGACCTCTTTCGCGAGCGCCTTGGTAAGACCAATCACTCCGGCTTTCGCGGCGGAATAATGAACCTCGCAGGAGCCTCCCGTCTGGCCCCAAACAGACGCTATATTAACAATGCTTCCCGACTGTTTCTTTAACATCCCGGGCAGCACGGCGCGGCAGGTGTAAAACACCCCGGAGAGGTTCACCGAGAGCATTTCCTCCCACTCCTCGTCCGTTATGTCGGTGAAGAGCCGCTGGCGGGCGATCCCGGCGTTGTTGACGAGTATGTCGACCCCGCCGAATGTCCTCGTGATCCCGGTGATCATAGCGTTCACCTGGTGCGGATCGCCGATGTCCGCCCTAACGACGGCGCTGTCCACTCCGCTTTCCCGGAGCGTGGAACAGAGGGTTTTGGCGGCTTCTGTAGAGCGGAAGCAGTGGAGAATCACGTGGTAGCCCTTCTTAGCGAACTCCGCCACAATGGCGCGCCCTATGCCGCCGGCGGCGCCGGTCACAAGCACTGTCTTCATATTATCCTTCCTTCTTACACGGTCTCGGTGTCGCTCTGAAGCACGCCGACTAAGAGATAGCGGTACTTATCCCCCGCCCCGGCGCAGGTGCTGAGTACCAACAGCCGCGACCCCCCGGCGATTTTTACCTCGCGGGTCTGCTTAATGTTACATTCCGGATTTTGGCACATAAGGGCGAAGCGGCCGAACTGCTCGGGATCGCTAAAGTCGAAAGAGCGCATTATATGCCGGTTATCATACCGGAAAAACGAGAACACCCTGTAACTTAAAATATGCCCCGGGGTGTAGACGTAGACCGTCGGGCGAGCGTCGAAGTACTCCTTGTCGCGGAACTTCTGCAGGGAGCCGAACATAGTGCCGTTTAACATCGCGTGCCCGTAAATCACGGTGACGGGGTCGGAAAACTCCGGCGAGTTGACGCTTTCCATAAACACGGAACCGGCAAACTCATACTTTTTGTAGATATTGCGCTTGAGATAGAACCCGTCGTTGCCGTCGGAGGGGCGGAGCACGGGGTAGTCGATGTCGCAGTTGGGTATGCGGACCCAGCCGACGACATCGGGGTTGAGCTCCTTTAGCCCCGGAAAATCAACCGGATTGGTCGGCTTGCCCTCCTGCAGCGGAGCGCCCTCCGGGAGGACGAACTTCTGCAAATCCTTGCGCGTGGACTTCCCCGTGAGGAACTGATCAAGCAGCAGCATCCCGGAGAAGACGAACACCACGGCGAAGAATATGATCAGCGTCCGCCGCCAGTATTTCTTTATAAACCGAACCGTGTTCTTTCTCCTTTCAGACGCAGCAGCCACGGTGCCCTCTCAACCAAAACAGGGGTACCGTGCGACACGATACCCCGGATATTGCCGTATTGCCGGCGGCGAGGAAAGCTATCCCCGGTTGCCGAATATGCCCAGGATGTCGATATCGTCGTCCTGCGGCTTCTCCTCCGCGATGGCGTCGAGGCCGGCGGCGGGCTTCTCCTGCTCCTTCGGCTTCTCCGGCTCGTTACCCAGTCCCGTGCCGATGACGGTGACCCGCATCTCGTCCTCCATAGTGTCGTCGAATGTGACGCCCCAGATGATGTTGGCGTCGGGGTTCGCCTTTTCCGCGATGATGGAGGAGGCGAGCTCGGCTTCCTCAAGCCCTATGTCGGGCGAGGCGGTGATGCTCACGATAACGCCGGACGCGTTATCCATAGAAGTCTCTATGAGGGCGCTGTGAATGGCCTCGTTCGCCGCCTGCTCGGCCTTGTCGCGGCCGGACGCGGAGCCGACGCCCATATGCGCGTAGCCGGCGTCCTTCATAATGGAGCTGACATCGGCGAAGTCGAGGTTGATCACCGCAGTGGTGTTAATCAGTTCCGCGATGCTCTGAACGCCCTTGCGCAGCACGTCGTCCGCTATCTGGAAGGCGTTGAGAAGGGTGATTTTCTGCTCGGAGACGAACTTCAGCCGCTCGTTGGGGATCACCACGAGGCTGTCCACGTGCTCCTTGAGCGCGGCGATGCCGACCTCGGCCTGCTTCATACGGCGCCTGCCCTCGAACGCGAAAGGCTTGGTGACGATGCCTATGGTGAGAATCCCCATTTCCTTCGCTATTTCGGCGACTATCGGAGCGGCTCCCGTGCCGGTGCCGCCCCCCATTCCCGCGGTGACAAAGACCATATCCGTGCCCTTAAGAGCGGCGGCTATCTCCTCCTTGGACTCCTCGGCGGCTTTCTGCCCGCACTCGGGGCTGGCTCCGGCGCCCTGCCCCTTGGTGAGCTTCTCGCCTATCTGGATTTTCTCCGGGGCGTTGGATTTTAGGAGAGCCGCCTTGTCGGTGTTGATCACGACAAAGTCCGAGCCCTGCACCCCGGCCTCGATCATCCTGTTGACGGCGTTGCCGCCGCCGCCGCCGACCCCGATTACCTTGATTGTGACCACATTCGCTTCCGTGTTCGCGTCAAACGCCATTACGCATTCCTCCATACAGTAGCTTTATTTTTAAGTTATAATCCGCATTTACATTGTAGCACGGGGCGGGATAAATTTCAATAGCAATTTTACGGAAATTTGAGCGGGAGAGCGGCGGCTTTTGCCGGGGACCCACCAGATTTAAGTCAGGGAGTTTGCGGGGGGGCCGCCAGGTTTATGCCTCGGAAGGGGCTGCCGGGGGCCGCCCGGATTTATATTCAGGTTTTGTCTGAGATCGCCCGGCTTTACACTCGGCTTTTACCGGGAACCGCCCGCTTTGTGCCAAGAGCTTTGCCGGGGAGCCTCCCGCCTTTACGTCCCGGAGTAGTAGGACGCCTTCTTGTTGGACGGCGTCCACTCGGATAAATCCACCACACAGTCGCCGCCGTCGGGGTTCTCCTTCGCGACGCGGCGGTACATCGAGAGCTTCTCCGCCAGATATACCCCCGAGCCGAGGCGCGTCTCCGCCTCCCCGAAGAACACCCTGATGTCCCCCGGGCGGCGGATGTCTATCTTGGTGGGGGTCTCGCCGGCGGCTTTGAGGGCGGCCGTGAGGGTGGTGAAAGTCTCCTCCACTGTGTCGGGGAGCGTAGCCTTCTCCCCGGATTTGCCGCCCACTTCAGAGGCCAACACTATGGGCAGGTCCTCCGCCGGCTCTCCGCGTATTTCGAGAATGGTCCCGTCCCTCGCCGCGAGAAGGTACTTATCCCCCCGGGCGAACTGGTACTCGGCTATGTAGGGAGTGACGTCGAGGTACACGGTACCGAACGGGGTCGCCCGGCACTTGGCGGATTTTACATACGGCAGGGAGCGTTCCACGCGTTTGCCCGCGCCGCCTAAAAGCACGCGAACGGTATTGTCCCCGGCGGCTATGCCGGACGCCTCCACGATGGTCTCCTCGCTGTAGACGCCGCTGCCGCGCACCCTCACCGTCTTGACGGGGAACCACACCGTCACGCTGAGGATCGCTACTAACGCGACCGCGACGACGGCGGTCACCGCCAAGAACCTCTTAAAGCCCTTCTTTAAGCGGCGTTTGGGCCTTTTGCCGCGGGATTTTTTTGGCACCGGGAACACTTCCTTTCCGTGGGGGGATTACGCCGTTATTTTACGAGAGATAGTATCACATCGGCGATGCGGCGGTTCGCGTCGGGAATGGCGAGGGAGCGGGCGGCGTCCGCCATAGCCCGCAGTCTCTCGGGGTCGGCCAAGAGCGAGAAAACCCGCTCGCAGAGCGTCTCGCCGGATAAGTCCTTTTCCTCCAACAGCTCCGCCGCGCCGCGCGAGGAGAGCGTCACCGCGTTGTGATACTGATGGTTCTCCGCGACGTAGGGCGAAGGAATGAGCAGCGAGGGCTTGCCGAGGCAGCATATCTCGCTGAGGGTGATGGCCCCGGCGCGGCAGATCACCAAGTCGGCGGCGGGCATTAAGACATCCATATTGTCAAAGTACTCCGCGAGACGGATGTTGCCGGCGGGGTCGTCGAGCGGGAGGTCTGAAAGCCGCGCCCGCTGCTCGGGGTAGCCCTTCCTGCCCGAAGCGTGGAAGAAGACCACGCCTTCCTTGCCGGCGCCCCGGCGAAAAAGTTCGTCCACCGCGGCGTTTATGGGCGACGCCCCGAGGCTCCCCCCGAAAGAGAGCACCACGGTCTTGCCCGCGACGCCGAGCGCCCTCTTCGCCTCCTCCCCGGTGTAGCGGAACAGCGAGGGGCGGACGGGATTGCCGGTGACGACGGGCGGGTTCTTGAATTTTAAGTATTTTTCCGCCTCGGGCATCGCCAGCATCACCCTGTCCACCCGCTTTGAGAGCAGCTTCGTGGTGACGCCGGGGTAGGCGTTTTGCTCCAAGACGGCGGTAGGGTAGCCCATTTTTGCGGCGGCGTAGAGAACCGGGCCGCTGACGTACCCGCCGGTGCCGACGACCACGTCCGGGGCGGTCTCTCGGAGGATCTTTTTGGCGTCGCCCGTCGAGCGGAAGGTGCGGTAAACGTTGCGGACGTTGCCGACGACGGCTTTCGGCGAAAAGCTCCTGCTGAAGCCCCTTATATCGATGGTGTAGAACGGGTAGCCCGCCTCCGGCACGAGGCGGCTCTCAAGACCGCGCTTTGTGCCGATATAAACCGTTTCCGTCCCGGGGCGAACGGTCTCAATGTACTGGGCGACGGCGATTCCCGGATTGATGTGCCCCGCCGTGCCGCCGCCGGCTAAGAGTATCTTCATCGCGGCGCCCCCTCAGGGGTCAGTGTCGGGGCCGCCTCCGCCGCCTTGGCGCGCTCCGCCTCGCTCGCAGCCCGCGAAACGGAAAGCACTATGCCCATTTCCGCCAAGAGTATTATAAGCGACGAGCCGCCGTAGCTGAAGAACGGGAGGCTGATCCCGGTGTTGGGCATCAAATTCGTCACCACACAGATGTTCAGCAGGGTTTGCAGGCCCACCTGGAACGACAGCCCCAAAGTGACGCAGGAGCCGAACTTGTCGGGGGAGCGCATAGCAATATCGAAGCCCCTCCAAACTAACATCACGAACACGGCTATCAGCAGCAGCGCGCCCAAAAGCCCGAATTCCTCGCACCAAATGGAGAATATGAAGTCGTTGTGCGGGTCGGGCACCCACTGGTACTTTTGCCGGGACTGCCCGAAGCCGCGCCCGAATAAGCCGCCCGAGCCGATGGCGAGCAACGACTGTATGGTCTGCATGCCCTTGCCGAGGGGATCGCTCCAGGGGTCCCGGAGCACCTCGAAGCGGGTCCCGACGTAGCTGATCCCGCCCTGGGTGAGTACATACGCGGCGGCTACCGCGGCTATCCCCGCGAGGCCCAGCGCTAAGTGCCAGAGCTTCACCCCGCCGGCTATCATCAGCACCACGCCGATGGCGAAGATAAGTATCAGCGCGGAAAGGTGGGGCTGCTCGTATATCAGCACGCAGGGCACGGCTATCAGCCCCAAGAAGAACAGCACCCCGTAACGGAAGGTCCGCATTTTCTTCTCGTGAGCCGCTATCAGGGAGGAGAAGAGGAGGATCACCGCGAGCTTGGTAAGCTCCGAGGGCTGGAAACTTACTAACCCCCCGATGGAGAACCAGCGCTTGGCGTCCGTGTTCTCCGCGCTCGTGGGCAGCACCAAAAGGAGCACCAACAGCGCTATGCAAACGATGTAAAGGGGCCAGGAAAGCCGCCGCCAGAAGTTGCAGTTTATCCGCGAGAAGAGGAACATCACCCCGACGCCGAGCGCCGCGAAAAGCACCTGGTTCCCTATAAAGCGGTAGCTGTTGCCGTACTGCGAGAGGGCGTAAGAGTAGCTCGCGGAGAAGAGCATTATCAGCCCCAAAGTGAGTAAGATCAGCACGAGGGCGAGGAAATAATAGTCCGGCCTGCCCTTTTGGATGAAGCCGCCGGATTTGCGTTTGGCCTTTGCCGCCGTAGGGCAGACCTCCTTTCTTTGTGACAACACCGCCGGGTGACCGCCTAACGGCTCCGGGCGTCATCTGCCTGCGCCTAACATACAACTATCATACGGTATCGCCTTATAATGCGGGGGATCGGGCAATAACACCCGGGTCGGAGCCGCCGACAGGACGTCCCGAAAATGCCGGGTTAAGCGATCGCCCGGAACCGGCTTATGTGAACGTTTGCAAAATCAGCGCCAACAGCCCTCCCGCGAGCGCGACCGTGGAGAAGACCAGCACGATCCTGTTCTCGCTCCAGCCGCACAGCTCGAAGTGGTGGTGAATGGGGCTCATCTTGAAAAGCCGCTTCTTAGTTTTCTTGTAATAGGTCACCTGGAGGATCACGGAGAGCGCCTCCAGCAGGTAGACTATCCCGGCGAACATCAGCAGGATCGGGCGCCCGGTGCCGAAAGAGATCCCGACCACGAGCCCGCCCAAAAACAGCGAGCCGGTGTCACCCATAAAGACCTTGGCGGGGTGGGCGTTCCACACGAAAAAGCCGAGGCAGCAGCCCGCCGCCGCGACGGAGAGCACCGCCATTCCCCAAAGGTGAGCGATGAGGGAAAGCAGCATAAATACGGCGCAGACGACGGTCGTGACGGAGGAGACCAGCCCGTCTATCCCGTCGGTGAGGTTCACCGCGTTGACAAATCCGTAGACGAAGAACAGCGCCACGGGCCAGAACAAAAGCCCGAACCCACGGGTCACGTTGACATCGCCGAGGAAGGGGATCCAGGTGTAAGTCAGCCCGCCGAGCCGCAGCGTCAGGAGAAAGACCGCCGCCGCCACGAACTGAAGGACCGTCTTCTGAAGGGCGGTAAGCCCCAAGTTGCGCTTCTTAACCACCTTGATGTAGTCGTCGAAGAAGCCGATAAGCCCCATCGCCACGGCGAAGCCGATTATCGCGAAGTAGGTGGTGGAGGAAAGCGGGCTCTTCATCTCCGCGCGAAGGGAGCCTTTGGCCGCTGCATCCACCGCGAGCGCCGCGAACGAGACTAACACGAACGGGATTATCATCATAACCCCGCCCATAGTGGGGGTGCCCTCCTTGGATTTGTGCCAGGAGGGGCCCACCTCGAGAATGGTCTGCCCGAATTTTAACTTGCGCAGATACGGAATCACCGGGATACCGAGCAGCATCGTCAGCAGGAATGCCGCCACCCCGGCGAATATCACTGTAATGTAGCTCATTCTAAGCCGTCTAACGCCTCCCTCGCGACCTCGCGCTCGTCGAAGTGAACCGTGCTCTCGCCCAAAATCTGGTAGGTCTCGTGGCCCTTCCCGGCGAGGATCACCGTGTCTCCCGGCCTCGCCTCGCGGACGGCGGCGAATATTGCCTCGCGCCGGTCGGGGATCACGGTGTAATCGGCGGAAGTGCCGCGCAGCCCAGCCAAGATGTCGTCAATAATCGCGAGCGGGTCCTCGCTCCGGGGGTTATCGCTCGTAATAATAAGCCGGTCGGCGAGACGGGCGGCGACGCTCGCCATAACGGGGCGCTTGGTCTTATCCCTGTCACCTCCGCAGCCGAAAACCACGGTCAGTCTCCCGCGCGTCAGCGGGCGGAACGCGCCGAGGATATTGGCGAGCCCGTCCGGGGTGTGGGCGTAGTCAATTATCAGGGAAAAATCCCGCCCGGTGGGGACGCTTTCCGCCCTGCCCTTGACGCCGGGCATCTTATTTAGCGCGTCGCAGACCGTTCCGATCGGAATCCCGGTTTCGAGGGCCGCGACGGTGGCGCACATAGCGTTGTACACGGTGAACATCCCGGCGGTGGCAAGGCGGAGCCTGCCTATCACCCCGTAGCCCACAAAGTCGAAGGTGACGCCCCTTTCCGTGAGGCGGATGTCCTTCGCGGCGTAGTCGGCGTCGTCGCCCGTGGCGGAGTAGGTCTTGACGGGGCAGGTAAGCCCCTCGGAGATCACGCCGAAGCGGGGGTCGTCGTAGTTGAGCACCGCGACGCGGCAGGCGGAGAAAAGCTTCTTCTTCGCGGCGGTGTAGTTCTCCATAGTGCGGTGGTAGTCTAAGTGATCCTGAGTGATGTTGGTAAGGCAGGCGGCGTCGAAGATGAGCCCCCGTACCCTGCCCTGATCCAGCGCGTGGGAGGAGACCTCCATCACGACGCAGTCGCAGCCCTCGTTCACCATCTCCCGGAACAGCTCGTTCAGCCGGTAGGGACCGGGCGTGGTGTTCCCCGAGGGGACGGTGCGGCTGCCGATATAATGCTCTATCGAGCCTATTAGCCCCACCTTGTGCCCGGCTTCCTCCAAAATGGCCTTCAGCATAAAGGTGACCGTGGTCTTGCCGTTGGTGCCGGTGACACCGTAAAGATGCAGTTTCTCCGCCGGGTGGCCGAAGTAGGCGGCGCAGGCGTCGGCGTAGAGGGCGCGGGTGTCGGGGACTATCAGCTGGTTCGGCAGCCCCAAATCGCGCTCGGTGATTATGACGGCGGCGCCGGCGGCGAGCGCGTCGGCGGCGTAGAGGTGACCGTCCCGGGCGGGGCCTTTAACGCAGAAGAACGCGGCTCCGGGCTTTACCGCTCTGGAGTCGTCCGTCACCCCGGTAACCTCGATGCCGCTGAAAGCACCGGCTTCTATCAGATCCCCTAACCTCATTTGCCCCACCTAATCTTCGGTCTCGTTGCTTCTAAAATACACGGTTATGACGCTGCCCGCGTCCACGGTTTCGCCCGGCGGGGCGCTTTGCTTGTAGGCGACGCCGGAGGCGTCCTCCGCCCCGGTGAAGACTACGTTTATCCCGGCGGCGGCCGCGGCGGATTTCGCCGCCGAGGCGCTGAGCCCCTCGAAATCCGGCACGGTGGCGGTGAGCATCTCCTGCCCCTCCTCGGTGTAGAGCAGGACGACGCCGCCCTTGTAGACCCGTTCGGCGTACGGGGTCTGCCGGACCACGGTCTCGCCGTCGCCGACCACCCTGCAGGTAAGCCCCTTGGAGCGCAGCAGCGCCTCGGCGTCGGCCACAGTTCTCCCCAAGACATCCGGGACGGTGACCGCCATCGCGGCCAAATCCTCCTTGGTGTACGTCGGCTCGTGCCCCAGGTACGGCAGCACTTCCGACAGAATGGCCGACACCACGGGCCCCGCCACGGACGCCCCGTAGTAGGAGCTCCCGTGAGGCTCGTCGTAGAGCACTAACAGGGCGATTTCCGGGTCGTCTATGGGGGCGACGGAGCACACCGAGGCGATATAAAGATCTGTCTCGCCCGTCTCGAGGGACTTAGCCACCTTCTGGGACGTGCCCGTCTTGCAGCCGACGCGGTAACCGGGAACTTTTATGTTGGTCCCGCCGCCGACCTTGACGACTTCCTCCATAAGCTCCCGCATTTTGGCGGAGGTATCCTCGGATATCACCTGGCGGCGCACCACGGGCTCGGTTTTCTTAACGGTATTCCCGTCGGAGTCCACAATCTCGTCCACAATGTAGGGCCTCATAAGCCGGCCCCCGTTCGCCGCCGCCGACACCGCCGTTATCACCTGTATGGGCGAAACGTTGAAAGTCTGCCCGAACGACGCCGACGCGAGCTCCGTCAGACCCAACTCCTCCTCGGGGTGGTAAATGGGCTCCGCCTCGCCGGGGAGGTCAATCCCCGTTTTCTCGGTGAACCCGAAAGCCTTGAAGTACTTATAGAACCGCGAGGCTCCCAGCTGCTGCCCCAACATTATGAACGCCGGGTTGCAGGAGTTGGCGAAAGCCTGGGTAAGGGTCTGCCGCCCGTGCCCGGAAAGCTTCGCGCAGTGGTACGGCACTCCCCCGACCACTATGTACCCCGGGCAATAGTAGGTTTGCTCGTAATCCGTGACGTTCTCCTCGAGGGCGGCGGCGGCGGTGACCACCTTGAACACCGACCCCGGCTCGTACAGGTCGCTGACCGCCTTGTTCCTCCACTGGCGGTTGCGAAGCTCCGAGAGCTTGCCCGCCCGCTCCTCCTCGGGGAGGGCGTCGACCAAAGCCTGGTCCGAAGGGCTGAGCACCGAGGGCGCGTTGAGGTTGTAATCGCCCTTTACCGCCATAGCGAGCACCGCGCCGGTCTTTACGTCCATGCAAATGGCGACGCCGCGCTCCGCCACCTGATTATCGGTTATGCCCTGCTCGAGGTACTTCTCGCAGACGCTCTGTATGTATGAGTCGATTGTGAGCTTCAGCGAGTTGCCGGGCTTCGCCTCCACCACCGTCTCCTGGCTGAAAGGCATATCCGTCCCGTTGGGCTGCTTCGCCGCGACGACCCGCCCGGGGACCCCGGTCAACTCGGTGTTGTACTGCAGCTCCAGCCCGCCTTTGCCGCTGTTGTCGTCCCCCACGAACCCTAACACAACCGACGCCAAAGTGTCGCTCGAGTAAAACCTCTTTGTGCCTTCCTCCAGCCCCAAATACCGGGAAAGCCCGTTCTCGTTGATGTACTCCCTGACCGCCGAAGCCCGCTCCTGCTCCACCTTATCGGCTATCAGGACGTAGCCGCTGTCCTTGAGAAGCTCCTTCATTACCTTGTCGGCGTCAATCGAGAGAATGCGGGCGAGGTCCTCCGCCATACCCTCCCGGAATTCCTCGAGCGGCGGGTCGTCCTTGCCCGGCTCGTACTTGGCGAACTGATTGGGCGAGGCGAACACCCGCCACACGGCGGCGCTCGCCACCAAGACTTTGCCGTTACGGTCGTATATGCTGCCCCGCCTCGCGGCGGTCTCGCGGTCGTAGAGCTGCTGGCTCGCGGCTTTGGCGCGGTAGAAGTCGCTTTTAACTAACATCAACCAAACAAGGCGGAAGCTCGTAAGCCCCGCCAAAAACACGCTGAGGGCCACGAATATCCAAAGAGCCCGGAGCCGCATAGTCTTCCCCGCGCTTTTCGCCATATCCGTCAGCCCCCTTCCCAGCCGCCCCCGGCGCCGCTTGCCGCCCCGGGATTATTCCTCCGGGTTTACTCCTCCGGCTCTAAGTATATCACCTGATCGCGCCCCGGCTTGCCCATTCCGAGCTCGCCCGCCGCCTCCTCGAGGCTGCCGTACGAGATCTTCTGCTCGAACTCCATCTGCAGCCCAGTCTCCCGGCTGTCGAGCGCGCTGATTTCCTTTTGCACCGCGGCGGTCTCGGATTTAAGCCCGGTGATTTCCGCGCGCAGGTATATCTCCACCGCGACCAACAGCAGCACGAACAGCGCCAACAGCACTACCGGGAACACGCGGGGGCGCCTGCGGGAGGCGCGCGTCGACCCCTCGCGCAGCTCGGGGATCTCGATCAGCCCGTCGCGCTGTCTCGAGCGGGGCTCGGTGTACTCGGGGAGCTTCCTCGCCGTGGACTCACGCGAGGTAAAAAGGCTGAAATCGTAGGACGACACGCCGTTATAGTACTTTTGATTGTTCATACGCTCTCTCCCCCGTCTTCTCTATCGCCCGGAGCTTCGCGCTGCGCGCCCTCGGGTTCGCCTCGAGCTCCTCCCCGCCCGGCGTTACGGGCCCCCTGAAAATATTTTTCGCCGCCGGTGTCCGTCCGCACCTGCAGACGGGAAAATCCGGCGGGCAAATACAACCCTTGCATAGATCCGCGAATACCCGCTTGACGGCCCTGTCCTCTACAGAGTGGAAGGTTATCACCGCGAGGCGGCCGCCCGTTTTCAGAACGCCGAATATCCCGTAGAGCGCGGCGGGAAGGCGGTCTATTTCCCCGTTGACGGCGATGCGTATCGCCTGAAAGCTCCTCCTCGCGGGGTGGCCGGCTCTCCGGGCCGCCGCCGGGACGCTCTCCGCTATTATCCCGGCCAACTCGCCCGTGGTGGTAATGGGCTTTACCGCTCTTCGCCGCGCGATGGCCCTCGCTATCGGGCGGGCGTTCGCCTCCTCGCCGTATTCCCGCAAAATCCGGGCTATCTGCTCCTCGGGGTAAGTGTTCACGAGGTCGGCGGCGGAGAAACCCTCCCGGCTCATCCTCATATCGAGCGGCGCGTCCGCCTTGTAGGAAAAGCCGCGCTCCGGCTCGTCAAACTGATACGACGAGACGCCGAGATCCAACAAGGCGCCGTCCACCCTGTCCACTCCCGCGCCCGCCAAGATTTCCGGCGCGTCGCAAAAATCCCCCCGTATGACGGTGGCGGGCAGCCCCTCAAGCCGCTTCGCCGCCGCCGCGACCGCGTCCGGGTCCCTGTCCGACGCCACGAGCCGGCCCGTGGTGAGCCCGCTCGCTATCGCGAAGCTGTGCCCTCCTCCTCCCGCCGTCCCGTCGTAGTACACCCCGGCGGGGTCGATACCGAGCGCGTCCACGGCCTCGCGCAGCAGCACCGGGGTGTGGGAAAACTCCATTTACTCGAGCCCCGACATAATGTCGCCTATGGACTCCGGCGTGTCGAGGGCGGACTCCGCTTCCCAGCGCTCCTTGTTCCATATCTCGAGACGGGAGGACATACCGAGGATGTACGCCTCGTCGCCAAGCTCGGCGTAATCGCGGAGGTTCTGCGGGAGATTTACCCGCCCCTGCCCGTCGCACTCCGCCTTGACGGACCCGGCGTAGAGAAAGCGCTGCAGCCTGCCGGCTTTCACGGCGGGGAAAGAGCGGATCTTGCGGTCAAGCTCCTCCCACTCGGCTTCGGAGTAGACGCAGAGACAGCGGTTGCCGTCGATGCCGCGGCAGAGCATAAAATGGGGGCCGAGATCGTCCCGGAGCTTGGCGGGAAGAAAGATCCTCCCCTTCTTGTCCACCGTGTGAAGGTATTCCCCGTAGAACATCCGGACCGACCCCCTTTCTATGCGCGTCCTCCGTGAACTTTCTCTCCGCAATCGCTGAAAACTCTCTCTCCTCGGCCGCCGTAGGCTTTCGCTCCGCAACCGCGGTGAAATATCACGCCACTTTTGTGGAAGCGCTATTGCACCTTAGACCACTTTTCACCCTCAATTATACCGAATAAACGGCAAAATTGCAACCCCAAATTTTGATTTTTTTGAAAATTCTGGACAAGCTACACATCTTGTGGTACAATGGTAACGGCGCCACAATATAGCGGGAGCGGACCTTGACCGCCCGGCAAAGTGGCAAATTATAGAGGGATGTGACTAAATGAAAATGCGTTTACCGGCGACGCCGCTTATAACCGTCGACCCGTATTTTTCCGTGTGGATGGAGGACTCCCCTTTCCGGGCGACCGTCCACTGGACCGGCAAGCCCAACTCGATATGGGGCAGGGCATGGATTGACGGCGTGGAATACAACTTCTTAGGCGAGAACCCCGGCGAAGAAAAAATCCCCGATATGGAGTACCTCGGCGCGGAAGCGGACGCGTTTACGACAACCCTCCGCTACAGGGCGGCGGGGGCGCGGCTCGCCGTCAGCTTCACCTCTCCCCTTTTGGCGGACGACCTCTACCTCGCCTCCCGGCCCGTGGTCTACTGCCGCGTATCTTACGGGAGCGAGGACGGGGCGGAGCATTCCGTGAGGATCCGCTTCACCTGTAGCGAGGAGTTGGCTCTAAACCTAAAAGGCGAAAGCCGGGTCGTGACGCGGTACGTGACCGCGCCGGGCCTCGCCGCGGTAAAAATGGGCAACGGGGAGCAGAAAGTCTTAGGGCGCGAGGGGGACGACATCCGCATTGACTGGGGCTGGTTCTACTTAGCGGCGAAGGGCGGCGGCAGGGTCGGCGACGGGGTGAGGGGCGGGATGAGCTCGGTTTGGGCGGAGAAAGAACTCTCCCCCGACGCGCTGTTCCTCTTCGCCTACGACGACATAAGCTCCATACTCTACTTCGGCTACCCCGCCCCCGCCTACTGGAAGAAGGACGGGCGGACGATTACCGACGTTCTTCTGGAGGCGGCGGAGGATTACCCCGCCGTAAAGCGCCGCTGCGACGGCTTCTCCCGGAATCTGCGGACCGAGGCCGCGGCGGCGGGGGGAGAGGAGTACGCCGAACTGCTGCTGCTCGCCTACCGGCAGGTGATGGCGGCGCATAAACTGGTGACGGACGAGAACGGCGAGCCCGTTTACATCTCCAAGGAATGCTTCTCGAACGGGTGCGCGGGCACGGTGGACATAATCTACCCGTCGTCGCCGATATTCCTAAAGTACAACCCCGAGCTGTTAAAGGCTATGATCCGCCCGGTGATGAGGTTCGCCGAAAGCCCCGCCTGGGAGTTCGATTTCGCTCCTCACGACGTGGGCCGCTACCCCGTGGTGGACGGGCAGCGCTACTACCCCGGCAAAATCGAGGGGCAGATGCCGGTGGAGGAAAGCGGGAATATGCTGATCCTGTTAGGGGCGATATGCGACGCGGACGACGGCGCCGGCTTCGCCCTGCCGTATCTTCCCACCCTGCGGAGGTGGTGTGACTACCTTATCAAGTACGGCGAGGACCCCGGCAGCCAGCTTTGCACGGACGACTTCGCGGGCAGGCTCCCACACAACGTCAACCTCTCGATAAAGGCCGCGATGGGGATATACGGCTTCTCTAAAATCCTGCGCTACGCGGGCGAGGGGGACGAGGCGAATAAGTTAGAGGAAAGGACGCGTTCTCTCGCGAAATCCATATTAGCCCGAGCGGCGGACGAGGCGGGCGGCACCCGGCTCGCCTACGACAAGCCCGGCACGTTCTCGCTTAAGTACAACGCGGTGTGGGACAGGGTCTGGGGGGCGGGCCTTTTCCCGGAGGAGTTCTACGCCGGAGAGTGCGCCAGGTACAAAAAAGAGACACTCCCCTACGGAGTGCCCCTCGACAGCAGAAAGACATATACAAAATCCGACTGGGAACTCTGGGCCGCGGCTATGTTCGCCGACAAACGTGAGTTCAGGCGAATAGTGAAGCTCGTGTGGAGCGCCTACAACACCACTCACGACCGCGTCCCGATGTGCGACTGGTACTACGCCGACACGGCGGGGGCGGTGGGCTTCCGCAACCGCTCGGTGCAGGGGGCGCTGTTTATGAGGCTGCTGATTAAACGCGACGGTACGGAGGAATAAAATGCTTAAAACGGTACTCTTCGACTTGGACGGGACCCTTCTCCCGCTCGACCAGGACGAGTTCACGGACGGGTACTTCTCGCTGTTAGGGGAGGAGCTGGCCCCGCGCGGGTACGAGCCGGGGCTTTTGCGCAAAACAATACTCGGCGGCACCGTCGCTATGATGAAGAACGACGGCTCCCGGCTCAACTCGGAGGTGTTCTGGGAATATTTCGCCGGTGTCTACGGAGAGGACGCCGCCCGGCGGGACAAGCCCGCGATCGACGCGTTCTACGACGGGAGGTTCTCGGAGGCGCGGCGGTACTGCGGCTTCGACCCAGGCGCCGCCGCGGCGGTCCGCGAGCTGAAGGCGAGGGGCTACAGAGTGGCCCTCGCCACCAACCCGGTCTTCCCGCGAAACGCAATGCGGCACAGGATCGAATGGGCGGGGCTGTCGTACGACGAGTTCGAGTTTGTCAGCGACTACGAAAACTCCCGGTTCTGCAAGCCGAACCCCGCCTATTTCACCGAGTTCACGGGGCGGCTCGCCGCGGAACCGGGAGAGACCCTGATGGTCGGTAACGATATGCGGGAGGACCTCGCCGCCGTCCCCGCCGGATTAGGCGTGTTCTTCATAACGCGGTGCCTGATTAACCGCGACGGCGCGGATATATCGCGGTACCCGCACGGCGATTTCGGGGATCTGCTGCGATATATTGAGGATGGCAGGGTAGCCGGCAGCTGACGCTTCGGGGGAGCTTCTTCCCGCTGGCGCGAGGGTGCCTTTCCCGCTTTTCCCAGCGCGGCTGGACAGCGTGTCCGCTTTTCTTCTCTTCGCCGGAATGGCTCGGCAATCCCCTTGCCTTTGGCTTCGCCCGTTTCCGGGAGTCTTTATCCCGCTTCGCGGGGAGGTTTTCTAATTTTTCCCAGCGCGGCTGGGGAACGATGTCCGCTTTTCTTCTCTGCGCCGATTGGCGCGGCTGAAAGAAGAAAAGCGGACAGAAAAGAAGTTCAGCGCGCCGGCCTCTTCTACGCCGAACGCTGAGAGGTTATGGGGTAGCCGCCACCTGTGCGGCAGGTCTTGCGCCTACGAGGGTAGCCCGGAGATCCCGCCGGCGCCGGCTCCGGGACCCTGCCGTATTCATTCCCGCCTCGCAGAGTCGGATGCAAAAGGCTCGCAGGTTGGGGCAAGCTCGCAGCTATCGTTCAGAACTCGGCGCTTCCGGGTAGCCTTTGCCCGCAGGTCGGAGACAGCTCGCGGGTGTGCAGCAAACCTCATTGCCGGAAGCCCGGAGGTTCGCCGGCACGAGGGGTAACCCGGCGGCGACAGGCAGTCCCTGTTTCGGGAGCGCTGTGGTTCACAGGACAGCCCAGCGGTTATCGGTAGTTCCGGCTCCGCCCCGTTTACCGGGAGGACACAGTGGCTTGTCCCCCGCACGGGAGGGAGGTTCCCTGCATATCTGCGAGCCCACTCCGACCGACAAGCAAAAAAGCTACCCCACAAGAGCCGAGCTCAGTTCGATAGCGGCGAGCTTACCCTAACCACCGAGCCTTTTGCATCCGACTCTGCGAGCCGGGAATGAACACGGCAAGGCTGCCCGAACCGGCGCCGGGGGTATCTCCGGGCTACCCTCGTGAGCACAAGGGCGGCGGAGAAGAGGCGGCTACCCCGTAACCTCTCAGCGTTCGGCATAGAAGTAGGCCGGCGCGCTGAACTTCTTTTCTGTCCGCTTTTCATAAGGGGCCCCCGCGGC
>CAYOSS010000016.1:0-29147 GCA_964406705.1 uncultured Eubacteriales bacterium | reverse complement strand
AGTGTTCGGCGTAGAAGTAAGCCGGCGCGCTGAACTTCTTTTCTGTCCGCTTTTCATAAGGGGCCCCCGCGGCGCCGTAAGGCGTCGTGGGGAGAGGAGGAGCAGTGGAATGAGCGAGCTTTTCACGCTTTAGCGTGGAAACGAGCGATATGGAACTTGCGACGACGATGCCGGACCGTTCCGGCGCAGAGAAGAAAAGCGGACACCGTTCCCCAGCCGCGCTGGGAAAAACGGGAAAATCACCCTCGCGTCAGCGAAAAGAAAGCAACGGGGATGGACGGAGCCAAAAGCAGGGGGACCGCCGCGCCCGTCGGCACAGAGAAAAAAGCGGACATCGTTCCCCCCCCCCCCCGGCGCAGTCGGGGAAAAAGCAAGCTACCTCCGCGCAGCGAGAAGCAATTCCCCAAGGACGAGCGAAGCAAAGCCCCGGACACTGCCCGTCTGCCCTCGGCGCAGCTGCCCTCCCCACCCCAGGGAATAAAGCTCCCGGCTCCCGGCCGGCTCAGTCACAAAATTACTGTTGACAAGCAGGGAAATTTTTGCTATTATGGATATATCTCAAAGAAAGCGGAGGAGACACTATGAAGAAGTTTGTATGCCCTGTGTGCGGGTACGTCTACATCGGGGACGAGCCGCCGGAGTTTTGCCCGCAGTGCAAGGTGCCGGGCAGTAAGTTTAAGGAGCAGACCGAGGAGGTCACCTGGGCGTCGGAGCACGTCGTCGGCGTGGCGAAGGGCGCGGATCCCCGCATTATCGAGGGGCTAAAGGCCAACTTCGAGGGCGAGTGCACCGAGGTCGGGATGTACCTCGCGATGGCGCGCGTCGCTCACCGGGAGGGTTACCCGGAAATCGGGCTCTACTGGGAGAAAGCCGCGTTAGAGGAAGCCGAGCACGCGGCGAAATTCGCGGAGCTGTTGGGCGACGTCGTCACGGACAGCACCAAGAAGAACCTCGAGATGCGCGTGGAGGCGGAAAACGGCGCCACCGCCGGGAAGACCGAGCTCGCGAAGCTCGCCAAGGAGCTGGGGCTCGACGCCATTCACGATACCGTCCACGAGATGGCGCGGGACGAGGCGCGTCACGGCAAGGCGTTCGCCGGGCTGCTGAAGCGGTATTTTTAAGGGGGTAGCGCGATGGCGGAATACGAGTGTCCCTGCGGATATGTTTACGACCCCGAGGAAGGCGACCCGGATAACGGGATCGCTCCCGGCACGGCGTTCGAGGATCTCCCCGCCGACTGGGTCTGCCCCGTGTGCGGGCTGTCAAAAGACTATTTTGTGGAAAGGTAGCGCGATATGATTAGCGAAAAGGTAGCCGGGCTTCTCAACACACAGATCAACAAGGAGTTCTACAGCGCGTATCTGTACCTCGATATGGCGAATTTCTACATTGATAACGACTTGGACGGTTTCGGCAACTGGTACACGGTGCAAGCGCAGGAAGAGCGCGACCACGCTATGCTCTTCGTCAAGTACCTGCAGAACAACGGCGTGAAGGTGACGCTTGACGCCATCGCGAAGCCGGACGTGCCCTTTAACGGGCTGATAGACCCGCTCAAAGAGGGCGCGAAGCACGAAAGGTACGTGACCGAGCTCATCCACACCATTTACGCCGCGGCGCACGAGGAAAAGGACTTCCGCACGATGCAGTTCCTCGACTGGTTCGTCAAGGAACAGGGCGAGGAGGAGGACAACGCCGACACAATGGTGAAGAAGTTCGAGCTGTTCGGCGGCGATCCCAAGAGCCTCTACCTGCTCGACAAGGAGCTTGCCGGAAGGGTCTACTCCGCACCGAGCCTGGTGCTGTAAGCGGCGACGGATCCGCTCCGGGGTCAATCCTTTAAGCGACGGGTCCGCCCACGGGTCGGCGGTTCGCGCGATGAGTTGCCCCCGGGTCGGCGCTTTAAGCGGCGTCCTCCCGGGAGGTCGGCGCCGGTGGCAGGCTCGCCGCGCATAATTGAACAACGTCCGCGCCCAAACGGGTACGGACGTTTTTGTATGCGAAGCCCGGGTCATCAGAGCACGGACTGTTTACCACGAGACGGGACTACGAGGAACGGGAATACCCTCCAAGCGACGGGCCGCTCCTACTTTACCGGGCGGGTAAGGATGCGCGTTTCGAGGGCTTTAAGAGCGATATCTCCCGTGACCCGCTCGCCCGTCTCCAAATCGCTCCAGAGAGCCGTGGTGGAGGCGGCGCTGTCGCTCTGTGAGAAGTTTTGCAGGAAGACGTACACGTTCTCGCCGTCGGTCCTCGAGTGGGCCGTGACCCCATGGCCGAGGGTGCCGGCAAATTCGGATTTTATCTCTAACTCGCCCAGAATATCGCCCAACAGCCGCTCAGCGTACTCCCCGGTGTCGCGGAAAGCCACGTAATACGCCGTCCCCTTGCCGTAGGAGTGGCGCGTGGCGGCGGGACCTCCGGCGTAGAAATCGCCGGCGTACTCCGCTATAACCTCGGCTCCCTCCGCGTGGATGATCTCGCAGTGGTCCACGGCGGTGTACTCCCCGCCCCCGGAGACAACAAGGTTGCTCTCCCCGGGGTAGAGCGTATCGATCTCCTCGTTCCATATGCCGAACACCTTGCGCAGCCCCGCCCCGGGGAAGCCGCCCAAATAGCAGAGGTCGTTCTCATCCGTCATAGCGAGGGTGTAGGTGCCCACCAGAGTTCCGCCGTCGGCTACGTATTTATCCAACTTGGCCCCGGTTTCGGCGGAGACGGCGTACAGCATCGGGGTGATAATCAGGGCGTAGGGCGAGAAATCGTCCTCCACGCTTATGACCTCCACATCTATGCCCCTGTTCCAAAGCGGCGCGTAGTAATTCTCCGCCGCCTGAACGACGCCCTTGTTGTCGCCGTTGCGGAAGCCCTGGGAAAAATCAATGGCCCAGTTGGAGTTCCAATCGTAAAGGATCGCGACCTTGGGGCGGGTCAAGGTCCCGACAACGGCGTCAAGCTTCTTAAGCCGTGCCCCCAAATGGGAGACTTCCCTAAAGACGCGGGTGTTCTCACTGCCCTCGTGGTCGACCACCGCCCCGTGGAACTTCTCCGCGCCGCCGCGGCTCTTTCTCCACTGGAAATACTGCACCGAGTCCGCGCCGTGAGCCACCGCCGAGAGCCCGAAAAGCTCGTTCACGCCGGGGCGCTTCAGCTTGTTGAATTTGTGCCAGTTCACAAGGCTGGGAGTGGACTCCATCAGCAGCCAGGGAGCGTGCTTCATACTCCTCATCAAGTCGTGCCGGAGTGAAACGCACTGAGCCGTCTTAATGTCCTCCTCCTCGTCCGCTCTCCAGGTGGGGTATACGTCGTCCGAGATGAAATCGAGGCTTTTCGCGAGCTCGCGGTAATCGAGGGGCATATAGAAGCCCATAAAGTTGGTAGTGACGGGGATATCCGAGTTAAACTCCCGGACGGAGTCCGCCTCCATACGCATAAAATCGGCGGTCTGGCGGGTGCAGAAGTGCCGCCAGTCGAGGGAGAGCGCGTGAAGGGAACCCTCGCCGTTGGGAGTGGGGGGGTCAATCTGGTCCCAGTCGGTGAAGGTGTGCGACCAGAAAGCGGACCAAATGCTGCGGTTGAGGTTATCGAGAGTACCGTATTTCTCCTTGAGGTAATCCCTGAACGCCCTGCGGCAGACGGGGCAGTAGCACTGTCCGGAATACTCGTTGCCGAGGTGCCAGGCGTAGAGCGCGGGGTGGTGGGCGTAACGCTCCCCTATGGCGCGGTCCACCTCCGCCACCTTTTGCCGGAAAACGGGCGAGGTGAAGCAAATCTTCATACGGTTGCCGTGGGAAAGGCGCACCCCGTCCTCGTTGACGGGCAGCACTTCGGGGTACTTCTTGCTGAGCCAGGCGGGCTTCGCGGCGGAGGGCGTCGCGAGGATCACCCTGCCCCCCGCGGCGTAAATGTCGTCCATAGCGCGGTCGAGGAAGGAGAAATCGAACACCCCGTCCTCGGGCTCCAGAGCCTGCCAGGCGAAAATCGCCACGGACATCTCGTTGCAGTTGGCGAGCTTCATCAGCCGCATATCCTCGCGGAGTATATCGGGGCGGTCCTGCCACTGGTCGGGGTTATAGTCCCCTCCGTGGAGTATGTGCGGGAAATTCGGGTTAATGGGCTTTTTCTCCATATTGTACACGCCTTTCTCGGGTAAAATTACAGGGCGACTCCGCCGGGTGGCCAACCGACGGTTTGCGGGCCAGAGGTACCGCAGTGACGGCTTCCGATCGCCGGGAGCCACGCACGGCGGTTTAAGAGGTTAGAGATGCCGCCGTGGCGCTTCCCGACGGGCGGGAGCCTCGCCCGGCGGCGACAGGGCAACCGGCTCGGATGACGGGCTGCCCGGCTCCGATGATGAGCTTGCCGGTTCCGACACATTACTCGGCTTAAATGACGGGCTCCCCGATTAGAGGGTGAGCCTCCCGGTTTCGACGGGTTTCCCGGTTACGATGAGCTTGCCGCCTCCGATGAATTGCCCCGCTTGGACGACGGGCTGCCCGGCTCGGACGACGAGCTCCCCGACTGTGACGAGCCGCCCGGCTCCGATGAATTGCCCTGCTCCGGCGACGACCCGCTTCCCTGCCCCGACGACGTGTCACCCGGCTCGGACGGCTCTGTCGGCTGGGACGGGTCTGTCGGCTGGGACGGCGTGGAGGGTTCGGACGGCTCCGCGGGTTCCGAAGGCTCGGACGGCTCGGACGGGGCGGGCTCCAGCTCGGGGGCTTTGGGCTCCGCGAAATAGGGCACTATCACCGCGCTGACAAGCTCCGGCATACTGCCCGTCGCCATTACGTCGATGGCTATGGTCTCCGGGCCCCGGCTGTTGCCCACGTGGGTGATCCAGTGCTTGCCGTTGGCGTAGCCGGCGTAAAGGGAAATGTGGGCGTTGCGCGTGCCGTACTTTTCCCGGAAAAATATCATCGAACCCACAGGGATCTCCTCGCCGGCGTGGAAGTTCTTCCCGCTGGAGTTTTGCGCGAAGGGGATACTGCGCGCTTTACCGGCGGCGATCCACTTGGCCGCCTCGCTGTACCAATACACCACGGACTTGGGCAGCGGCGGAACGCTGAGCCCCGACACGTCTATCCCCTCGATGTTGGGCAGGTAATTAAAATACACATAGGCGACATAGGACGCGCATACCAGGCCTCCCCGCTGGAAACGGGCTATATCGGGGGCGCGGCCGGAGGGGACCCCGCTCGCCGCCACGGTCTCAAGGCCGGTGCAGCCGGCTCCGTAGTGTATGCGGGAGTTGTATTTGCGGGCGGCGCTGCCGCCTTTTAGGAAGAGTGTGCCGTCGTTTATGGAGCCCTGCACGTTGTACCCGGTAAACGCGAGGGCGCGAAGATACGGGTTATCGTAAATCCCGTTGGTAATGCCGCTCGCCGGCTTCACATCGGGGATATACTGGGGAGCGGGCTGGGGCGCGGGCTGCGGTTTCGGCGCCGGCGCGGGAGCGGGAGCGGAGGCGGCCGGAGTAGGCGCGGGGGGCGTCACCTCCTCGGCCTCGGAAGGTTCCGGCTCGGGCTCGGCGCTCCTCGCGTGGAGGGCCAGACGCGCTTTAATCTCGGCGGGAGTGGTGGTGCAGACTACCGCGATATTGTTATCCTGTTCCTTGGCGGCGGGGGTCTTGTCCACGGGGACGGAAAGGTACCCCAACAAAAACGCCGCGAGACACGACACCGCGGGAATCACCGCGCGAAATCTCAACGCCTATCACCCCTTGCAATCTGTTTTGCCAGCTCTTTATGGCAATATTATACAGCAAATGACAAAAGATTGCAAGAGCAAATCGCGAAAACGTGAAAATTTGTAACTATTCGCCGTTTTGCGGGCTGTCGGGTAACAATTTGCCCGGCGGCGGGCCGCTCGACGGCAGACAGTCTGATAAAGAATTGCCCGGCGGCAGGTTACCCGGGGGCGAGCTGTCGAACGGCTGAATGTCTGGCGACGGGTTGTCCGTCAGCGGGCTATCAGGCGGCGTGTTACCCGGCGGTGGGCTGTCAGGCGGCAGTCTATCGAGCGGCTGGTTGCCCGGCGGCGGGTTGCCCAGCGGCGGGTTGCCAGACCGCGAATTAACCGGTGGCAGGCTGTCGGGCGGCAGACCGTCTGACGCTGGGTTATCAGACAACGGACTGTCCGCCGGCGTGTTGCCCGGCGCGGCGCCGTTCCCGGAGAAAGCGGCATGGACCGCCTCGGCGTCGGCGCGGGAGATGCCGGGAAGGGCGGCGATGCTTTCCACATCGGCGGAGGATATGGCGGCAACAGTCTTAAAAGACTTTAGCAGCGTCGCGGCTTTCTTCTCGCCTATGCCGGGAATGTCCAGCAGCGCCGAGCGGAGGGCGTTTTTCCTCGCGGACTTGCGGTGGTAACCTATGGCGTAGCGGTGAACCTCTTCCTGGATCTCCGAGAGCAGCGTGTAAACCGCTCTGTTGGCCTTTATGGCGATATGCCCGCCGTCCCCGGCCACTGCGTCGGTCTTGTGCCGCCCGTCCTTCACGAGCCCGAACATCGGAATATCCAGCCCGTACTTCTCCGGCACCGGCTTCGCGGCGGCAAGCTGGGGGGCTCCGCCGTCAAGCAGGATGAGATCCGGCAGGCGACCGAAGCCCTCCCCCTCCCCCTTATGCGCGAAATACTCCGTGAACCGCCTGTCCAACACCTCCGCCATAGAGCGGAAGTCGTCCTGCCCCGCGACGGTCTTAATGCGGAACTTGCGGTAGCCCGCCTTAAGCGGCTCGCCCATTAAAAACACGACCATACCGCCCACGTTCTCCTTGCCGGCGTGATTCGATATGTCGTACGCCTCTATGTACTCCGGCGGGGAGGGCAGCCCCAAGAGCCTCGCGAGAGAATCCAGCGCGGCGACGGCGTTGCCGGTAAACGGGCGGTCTTTCGCGAGCAGCTCCTCCGCGTTGCGGCGGCACATCTCGACGAGCGCCCTGTTCTCCCCTATTTTCGGCGCCGTGACCTCGGCCTTGCGGCCCAGCCGCTCCGAAAGCATCCGGGCCAAGAGCGGCAGCTCCTCGGAGTCCAGATCAACGTAAATCTTGGGCGGAATGTCCGCCCCGCCCGTGTAATACTGCCGCAGGAAAGCAAGCTCCGTCTCCTCGGGGGACTCCGGCAGAGAGAACTTGAAGCCCCTCGAATCCTCCAGCCTGCCGTTTCTGAACACGAACAGCTGCACCGCGCAGGTATCGGCTAACTTAGCCGAAGCGACAACATCCGCCCTGGCGTCCGACGAGGTGATAACCTTCTGCCGCTCGCGGCTGCGCTCTATCGCCCTGATGCGGTCGCGTATGCGGGCGGCTCTCTCGAAATCGAGCTTCTCCGCCGCCGCCTCCATATCCCTCTGAAGTTCCGGGAGAGACGCGTTTATCCCGCCTTTGATAAAGCGCAGCGCCGACGAATACGCCTCGGCGTACTCCTCGCGGCTGATTTTTCCCGAGCAAACGCCCATACAGTTGCCTATGGAGCGGTTGAGACAGGGCCGCCCCTTGCCGAAGTCCCGGGGGAAAACCCGTCCGCAGTCCGGGAGCCCGAATATCTTGCGGGCCTCGTCAACCGTGCTTTTGACGGTGAAGTAGGAGTTGTATGGGCCTATGTACTCCGCCCCGTCGTCCGCCACGGCGCGTACCGCCGTAATACGCGGCCAGTCGCCCTTTTCGGCGCGGATGTAGGAGTAGCCGGTGTCGTCCTTCAGCTTGATGTTGTACTTGGGCTGGTTTTGCTTGATGAGGGAGCACTCCAGGATCAGCGCCTCGAACTCGCTGTCACAGACGATGTAGTCGAAATCCTCCACCTGCTCCACCATAGCGTAAACCTTCGGGGTATGCCTCTCCACCCCGGTGAAATACTGGCTCACGCGGTTCTTGAGCTTCTTCGCCTTGCCGATGTAGATGATTTTGCCCTCGGCGTTCTTCATAATATAAACCCCGGGCAGGAGCGGCAGCCGGTTAGCCTTGGTGCGAAGTCTCGGTAGGTCCGACATGGCACACTCTCCTTCCCGGGGGTTAAGATTTACTGATTGGCCTATACTTATATCGATATCCTATTCGCGACCTCGTACTCGTGGAGGTCGATGGACTTCTTCATAGCGAGGGCGTCGGCGATGTCGTCGTCCACAATCCGGGAGCCGCGCATCGAGACTATCCTGTTGCCGACCCCCTTGGCCAAAAGCTCCACGGCGTAGTTGCCCATCAGGCTCGCGACGCAGCGGTCGCGCACGGTGGGCGAGCCGCCCCTCTGCACGTGGCCCAGCACCGTGGCGCGGCACTCCACGCCCGTCCCCTCGTAAATTTGGCGGGAGAGGTCGTTCACGTCGATCACGTCCTCGGAAACTACTATTATGAAGTTCTTCTTGCCCATTTTGCGGGTCTCGCGGATCTTCTCGCAAATCTGCTCCACGGTGAAGGGGACTTCCTTCAGCACGATGAACGTCGCGCCCACGGCGATCCCGGTGGCAAGCGCCAAGTGCCCGGCGCCCCGGCCCATAACCTCCACCACGCTGCACCGCTCGTGGGACTGCGAGGTGTCGCGCAGCTTGTCCACCATTTCCATAGCGGTATTGACGGCGGTGTCGAAGCCTATGGTGTACTCGGTGGCGGCGATATCGTTATCGATGGTCCCGGGCAGGCCCACGCAGGGGATCCCGCGAGCGCTGAGATCCGCCGCTCCCCGGAAGGAGCCGTCCCCGCCTATCACCACGATGCCTTCGATGCCGTACTTGCGGCAGGTCCCGACGGCGGTGGAAAGCCCCTCCTCCGTCTTAAAACGCGGGCTGCGGGCGGTATAAAGCACCGTCCCTCCCCGGTGGATGATGTCGGACACGCTGCGGCGGTCCATCTCCTTAACGTCGCCCTCAATGAGCCCGTTGTAACCCCGGTAGATCCCGTAAACCTTCAAGCCCATATCGATCCCGGAGCGCACCACGGCGCGAACCGCGGCGTTCATACCGGGGGCGTCCCCCCCGCTGGTTAGCACGCCTATCGTCTTAGCTCCCATTACTGTCACCGTTCCTTTTCTCCGCGACAAACGCGGTAACGTTCCAAGCTATATTATACCCTCTTTTACCGTCTTTTCAAGAGCGATATTGAGCGGATAGGCAAAAATTTGACGGCGTGTCTTTATTTTCGGCGGCGGGTGTGGTATAATTAAGATAAGAAGGGGGGTACACGCCACGGAATTTAAGCTGCACTCGCCGTTCAGCCCCACGGGGGACCAGCCCCGCGCCATAGAGGACCTCTGCGACGGGCTGGGACGCGGCTTCCGGGAGCAGGTGCTGCTCGGGGTGACCGGCTCCGGCAAAACCTTCACAATGGCGAACATAATCGAGAGAATGCGCCGCCCGACCCTCGTATTGGCGCACAACAAAACCCTCGCGGCGCAGCTGTGCTCGGAGTTCCGCGAGTTCTTCCCGGAAAACGCGGTGGAGTACTTCGTATCGTACTACGATTACTACCAGCCGGAGGCGTATGTCCCCGGCACGGATACTTATATAGAGAAAGACTCCGCCATAAACGACGAGATAGACAAGCTCCGCCACTCCGCGACCTGTGCCCTCTCGGAGCGCCGGGACGTGATAATTGTCGCGAGCGTGTCCTGCATATACAGCCTGGGCAACCCCATAGACTACCGCAATATGGTAATATCGCTGCGGCCCGGGATGAAAATGGAGCGGGAAGAGCTGCTGCGCCGGTTGGTCCAGTTGCAATACGAGCGCAACGACGTGAACTTTGTCCGCAACAAGTTCCGCGCGCGGGGGGACACGGTGGAGATCTTCCCCGCCTACTCAGGGGACACGGCAATAAGGGTGGAGTTCTTCGACGACGAGATTGACAGGCTGAGTTACATCACCCCGCTCACGGGAGAGGTGAAGGAGAGGCTGGCGCACGCCGCCGTCTACCCCGCCTCGCACTACATCGTCCCGGCGGACAAAATGGAGGACGCTCTCGCCGATATACGCGGGGAAATGGAGGAGAGAGCCAAATACTTCGCCGACGAGGGCAGGCTCATCGAGGCGCAGCGTATCCGGCAGCGCACGGAATACGATATGGAGATGCTCCGGGAGATCGGCACCTGCAAGGGCGTGGAGAACTACTCGCGGGTGTTGGGGCGGAGGGCCCCGGGGAGCGTCCCGTTTACGCTGCTCGACTACTTCCCCGACGACTTTCTGATGTTCGTGGACGAGTCACACGTCACCCTGCCGCAGGTGCGGGGAATGTACGGGGGGGACAGGGCCCGCAAGGAGAACCTCGTCAACTACGGCTTCCGCCTCCCCTCGGCCTACGACAACAGGCCCCTCAATTTCGACGAGTTCTACTCCAAAATCAACCAGGTGATCTTCGTCTCCGCGACACCGGGGGACTTTGAGAGGGAACGCGCCTCGCGCGTAGCGGAGCAGATACTGAGGCCCACGGGCCTCCCCGACCCGGAAATCATAGTCAAGCCAACCGAGGGGCAGATAGACGACCTCGTCTCGGAAATCAACATCCGCGTGGAGCGGCGCGAGCGAGTCCTCGTCACCACACTCACCAAGAAAATGGCGGAGGACCTCACGGAATATTTGGAAAATCTCGGGATCAAAGTCCGCTATATGCACTACGACGTCGACACCATAGAGCGAATGGAGATTATCCGGGGACTGCGCCTCGGCGAGTTCGACGTGTTGGTCGGGATAAACCTGCTGCGCGAGGGGCTGGATATCCCGGAGGTGTCGCTGGTGGCCATCCTCGACGCGGATAAGGAAGGGTTCTTACGGAGCGAGACCTCGCTGATCCAAACCGTGGGGCGCGCCGCAAGGAACGTGAACGGGCAGGTCATAATGTACGCCGACTGCGTCACCGCGTCAATGGAGCGGGCCATAATGGAGACCGAGCGCCGCCGCGAGAAGCAGTTATGCTACAACAAAGAGCACGGGATCACCCCGAAATCCGTGGTGAAGGACGTGCGGGACGTAATCGAGCTTGTCCCAAAGGAGAAAACCGAAGAGCGCGCCGCGAAAAAGCTTGGCAGAGCGGAGCGCGAAAAGCTGATAGCGAAACTCACCTCCGAGATGAAGCAGGCGGCGAAAATGCTGGAGTTCGAGCACGCCGCCTACCTGCGCGACAAGATCCGAAAGCTGAAGGGAGAGCCGTAACCGGCGTATGCGTAACGACAAGATTATCATCAAGGGCGCGAAAGTGCACAACCTTAAGAATATCGACGTCACCATCCCGAGGGATAAGTTGGTGGTGTTCACGGGGCTGTCCGGCTCGGGGAAATCCTCCCTCGCGTTCGACACCCTCTACGCCGAGGGGCAACGCCGCTACGTGGAGTCCCTCTCCTCCTACGCGAGGATGTTCTTGGGACAAATGGAAAAGCCCAACGTGGACAGCATCGAGGGGCTCTCCCCCGCCATTTCCATAGACCAGAAGACCACCTCCAAGAACCCCCGCTCCACGGTGGGCACGGTCACGGAAATATACGACTACATACGCCTGCTCTACGCGAGGGTGGGAGTGCCGCACTGCCCCGTCTGCGGGAGAGAAATCCGCCGGCAGACGGTGGACGAGATGGCGGATAAGGTTATGGGGCTCCCGGAGGGAACGAGGGTGCAGATTTTGGCCCCGGTGGTGCGCGGGCGGAAGGGCACCCACGAAAAGGAGCTTGAGCGGGCGAGGAAAAGCGGCTTCGTGCGGGTCAGAGCGGACGGGATTATGTACGACCTCTCGGAAAACATCGCGCTGGAGAAAAACAGGAAGCACACCCTCGAAATCTCGGTGGACAGGCTCTCGGTGCGCCCCGGCGCGGAGGGCCGTATAGCCGAGGCAATGGAGACCGCTGCGAAACTCTCCGGCGGGCTGATTACGGTGGACACGGGCGGGGAGGATATGCTCTTCTCGGAAAACTTCGCCTGCCCGGAGCACAACTTCAGTATGCCGGAAATCACCCCGCGTATGTTCTCATTCAACAACCCCTACGGAGCCTGCCCCACCTGCTCGGGGCTGGGTATGTTCTTAAAAGTGGACCCCTCGCTCGTGGTGCCGGACGAGCGCAAATCCTTGGAAGAGGGCTGCGTCAAGGGGAGCGGCTGGGGGCTCGCGGGCTGGAACGGCAAGGGCAACTCAATAGCGTCGATGTACTACGCGGGGCTGTGCAAGCGCTACGGCTTTACTATGAAGACCCCCTTTCGCGAGATCCCGGAGGAGGGCCGCCGCGCCATACTTTACGGCACGGGCGGGGAGAAAATCAGCTTCCGCCGCGACGCGGAATGGGGCGGGGGGACCTACACGGCGCCGTTCGAGGGAGTGATCCCCAACTTGGAGCGCCGCTACCGGGAAACCTCGAGCGACTTCGCGAGGGGGGAGATTGAGGCGTATATGACCGAGTCCCCCTGCCCCGACTGCAAGGGTGCGAGGCTGAAGCCCGAAGCCCTGCACGTCACGGTGGGAGGAAAGAACATCAAGGAGGTCTGCGACCTCTCGGTGTCGGAAGCGCTGGAATTCTTTTCAAATCTCAACCTGTCCCGCAGGGACACGGAGATAGCCGGCGCGGTGATCAAGGAGATCCGCGAGAGGCTGAACTTCTTAGTAAGCGTGGGGCTCGACTACCTCACACTTTCCCGCTCCTCCGGGACGCTCTCGGGCGGGGAAAGCCAGCGCATCCGTCTCGCGACGCAGATAGGCTCCTCGCTCACCGGGGTGCTCTACATTTTGGACGAGCCAAGCATAGGCCTACACCGGCGGGACAACCAGAAGCTGCTCGGCACCCTGCGCCGGCTGCGCGACCTCGGCAACACGGTCATAGTCGTAGAGCACGACGAGGAGACTATGCGCGCGGCGGATTACATAGTGGATATAGGCCCCGGGGCGGGCATACACGGGGGCGAGGTCATCTGCGCGGGGACTCCCGCCAAGGTCGCGGCCTGCAAGAAGTCAATCACGGGGGATTACCTCAGCGGCAGGAAACAAATTCCCGTGCCGAGCTCCCGGCGCGCCGGGAACGGCGGCGTTCTCACGGTTCGCGGCGCGGCGGAGAACAACCTCAAGGGGATAGACGTCGGCTTCCCGCTGGGCTGCTTTATCGCGGTGACAGGGGTATCCGGCTCGGGAAAATCCTCCCTTGTAAACGATATTCTCTACAAGCGGCTGGCGGCGGACTTAAACGGGGCGAGGCGCGTCTCCGGCAAGCATAAATGTATCGAGGGTGAGGAACTCTTGGACAAAGTTATCGCTATCGACCAGTCCCCGATCGGGCGGACGCCGCGCTCCAACCCGGCGACCTACACCGGGCTGTTCGGGGACATCAGGGAACTGTTCGCCTCCACCCCCGACGCCAAGGCGAGGGGCTACGGCGCGGGACGGTTCTCCTTCAACGTGAAAGGCGGACGCTGCGAGGCGTGCGAGGGGGACGGCATAGTCAAGATTGAAATGCACTTCCTCCCGGACGTGTACGTCCCCTGCGAGGTCTGCGGCGGGACGCGCTACAACCGCGAGACGTTGGACGTGCGCTACAAGGGCAAGAACATCTACGAGGTATTGGAGATGACCGCCGAGGAGGCCCTCGCTTTCTTCGGGAGCATCCCCAAAATCAGCCGTAAACTGCAAACCCTCTGCGACGTGGGGCTGGGGTACATCAAAATAGGGCAAAGCTCGACAACGCTGTCGGGCGGCGAAGCGCAGCGCGTCAAGCTCTCCACCGAGCTGTCCCGGCGGGCTACGGGGCGGACTATGTATATCCTCGACGAGCCCACCACGGGGCTCCACACGGACGACGTAAGACGGCTCATAGACATCCTGCAGAGGCTGGTCGACGCGGGGAACACGGTAGTCGTGATAGAGCACAATTTGGACGTCATTAAGTGCGCGGACTACATCGTTGACTTGGGGCCGGAGGGCGGTTTCCGTGGGGGGACGGTGGTCGCCTCCGGGACGCCGGAACAGGTCGCCTCCTGCCCGGGGTCCTACACGGGGCGGTTCTTAAAGCCGCTGTTGGAGGGGAAACCCGGCGGGACCGGTGAATAAACCCGGCAAAAGGGCGCGGCGGGAGCGCCGGCGGGCAAAAATTAACACATTGTTCACTCTTTTTCGCCCCGCGAGGTGTAATATATAGGCGATACTGCCGAGAGCCGCAGCGCTCCCCCGGAGGTGTCGCCCAACTCGGGAGAAGGGGCGGTGGCTGGATGTTCGGCTTTGTGCGGGCATTTAAGCCGCAGCTGCGCTTCTGCGAGTACGACACCTACAAGGCGGTTTACTGCACCCTCTGCCGCCGGCAGGGCAAGCTCTACGGGCCCCTCGCGAAGGCCGCCCTCAGCTACGACGTGCAGTTCCTCGCGATGCTGTGCCTCGCCCTCGCGGACGGGTTCCCCGGGTACGAGCGGGGGCGCTGCCGGGCGAACCCGCTCAAATCCTGCCTTTACAGCCTCTCTTCGGCGGACGGGGTGTTCGACTTCCCCGCCGCGACCGCTATGATCCTCACCTACTACAAGATAGCCGACAACTGCCTCGACGAGCGGGGACCGAAGCGGCTCTTCTACCGGATGGCAAAAATTTTCTTCAGGGGCAAGTTTCTCAAGGCGGCGGAGCGCTACCCCCGGCTGCGGGAGATTTGCGAGGCCTACGTCGCGGAGCAACGCGAGGCGGAAAGCGTCGGCGCCGGGCTTGACCGCGCCGCCGAGCCCACCGCGAGGGCGCTTTCCGGGATATTCGCCCTCTGCGACGGGGAACAGAGCAACGTTCTCTCCCGACTGGGCTACGACTTGGGGCGGTGGATTTACCTCCTTGACGCCGGGAACGACTTACGGGAGGATATAAAGCGCGGCTCCTTTAACCCCCTCGCCCCCCGCGTGAAAGGCGGCGATTTGGCGGGGACGCTCCGCGGGGTCTTGGAGCCGAACCTCAACGTCTGCGCCGTGAAGTGCGCCGAGACGCTGTCGGAGCTTAAGGTCAAGCGTTTCCGCCCCATTTTGGAGAACGTGATAATGTTAGGCCTTAAAAATTCCTACCAAAATATCCTAAACAAGTATAGCGCCGGAGGGAACGAATGAAAAACCCGTACGATGTCTTAGGCGTCGACAAAAACGCCACCGACGAGCAGATAAAGGAAGCTTACCGCGCCCTGGCCCGCAAGTACCACCCGGACAATTACACCGACGAGGGAATGGCCGAGATAGCCTCGGAAAAGATGAAGGAAATCAACGAGGCGTACGACTCCATCGTAAACTCGAGACGGCACCGGGGGCGCGGGGGCAACGGCGACTTCCCGGGCGGCGGGGAATTCGCGGATATACGCTCGCTGATCCGGGCCGGGCGGCTCGACGACGCTCAGGCCCTGCTCGACGGCGTCCCTCCCGACGGGCGCACGGCCGAATGGTACTTCCTCAACGGGACGGTCTCCTACAGGCGCGGCTGGTACGACGCCGCCTTCACGAGCTTCTCCACCGCCTGCAGAATGGACGACACCAACCCCGAGTACCGCGCCGCCTACGCCAGAATGGAGCAGCAGAGATCCGGGAACTTCGGCGGCTACAGAGGCGCCTCCCCTCAGGATAACACCGCGTCGCGGGGCTGCACCTGCACACCCTGCGAGGTCTGCAACTCCCTCATCTGCGCGGACTGCTGCTGCGAAAGCTGCGGCGGCGACCTTATCCGCTGCTGTTAAAGGGGCGCGTACGCCTTGAAGAACACAAAGAAAATCACCTTCTGCGGTCTGCTGTCGGCCCTCGCGGCGGTAGCTATGCTGCTTTCCTACATCCCCTATCTCACCTACTCAGCGCCCGCTATAGCCGGGGTCTTTATGATGGTGATTGCCATTGAGCTGCCGAAAAAGTGGGCGTACGGCTCGTATGTGGCGTCCTCCGTGCTGATAGCCCTAATGGCCGAGAACGAGGCCAAAATTCTCTACATAATCTTTTTCGGGTTCTACCCCATACTAAAAGGAACGCTGGAGCGGCTGCGCTCCCGCCCGGTGGAGTATGTATGCAAGTTCGCGATATTCAACGCCGCTATGGCCGCGGAGATTGCGGCGAGCGTGTATATCCTCGGCATACCGCTCGAGACGGGGACAATGGGCGCGGTATTCTACGCCGCGTTCGCGGTTCTGGCCAACCTATTCTTCTTCCTGTACGATTTCGCGCTGACAAAGCTTGTCGGGTTCTACGTTGTACGGCTCCACCCGCGAGTAAGACGGCTGTTTTAAGTGACTTGCGATGTTGCCGTCGTAGGGGCCGGCGCGGCGGGTCTAATGGCGGCGGGCACGGCGGCGGGGGCCGGAGCGAGAGTGCTCCTTATTGAGAGGAACGAGCGCCCCGGGCGAAAAATCCTTCTCACCGGGAAGGGGCGGTGCAACCTCACCAACAACACCGACGCGGAGGGTCTGCTCGCCGGCGTCGCGCGCGGCGGGAAGTTCCTCAACTCGGCGTTCCGACGGTTTTCCGCAAGCGACACGATGGAACTTTTCGAGAGTCTCGGCGTGCCGCTGAAAACCGAGCGCGGGCGGCGGGTGTTCCCGGTGTCCGACAGGGCGGCGGATATAGCCGACGCTTTGGCGCGGTTCGCCTCTCCCGCCGTGACGGTTCGCGGCAGGGTGACGGAACTTCTTACGGAAAACGGCCGCGCGCGCGGCGTCCTCACGGACGGGGGCGAGACTTACCCCGCAAAGACGGTTATCCTTGCGACGGGCGGGCTCTCCTACCCCGCCACGGGAAGCACGGGGGACGGCTACCGGCTCGCGGTGCGGGCGGGGCACACCGTTACCCCCACGGCGCCTTCCCTGGTGCCGCTCACCTGCGACGAGCCCTGGCTCGGAGAGCTGCAGGGGCTGACGCTCCGCAACGTCGGGGTCACCGTAAGGGAACGGAGCGGAGAAAAGCCGATCTTTAAGGATTTCGGGGAAATGCTCTTCACCCACTTCGGGCTGTCCGGCCCCGTGATCCTCAGCGCGTCGGCTTATCTCACCCCCGAAAACGTCGCCCGGTGCGAGGTGGCTGTTGACCTTAAGCCCGCGCTGGACGGGGAACGGCTCGACCGCCGCGTGGTGCGGGACCTCTCGCTTTACTCCAACCGCGAAATGAGGAACGCTCTGCGCGACCTCCTCCCCCATGCTTTAATCCCCGCGGTGCTCTCGAAAGCGGGGATTGCCCCGGGCGAGCGGCCGAGGGCACTCACCAGAGACCGCCGCGCCGCCTTAGTGCGCGTACTGAAGCGCTTCACCGTGAGGGTGACCGGCTTTCGCCCCATAGAGGAGGCCGTGATCACCCGGGGAGGGGTGCGCACGGATGAGGTGAACCCCGCCACGATGGAATCCAAGCTTTGCCGGGGGCTCTACTTCGCCGGGGAACTGCTTGATGTAGACGCCCTCACCGGGGGCTACAACCTCCAGATAGCCTTCTCGACGGGCCACGCCGCCGGGCTCGCCGCCGCGAAAGCTTCGCACGAAGTGTAGGGGGCGCCGCCGCCGTGCGCCAGCCAACTTAATACAGCCGTCACGCACCGGCTAACATCTTAAAGCAACACCTCCAGACGTCGAATAACATTCTTGAGTGCCACCGGGCGACGAGCTGACGTTTTTCCGAGAACCGCCGCCGGGCGACCGGCTGACGTTCTTGGAACGCCGCCGTCAGATGACAACTGACGCTTTCTGCGCTGTCACCGCCGGGCACTGGCTGACAACTTTTCCTAAAGAACCACGGCGGTCCGCCCCATGCCCCCCGGATTTCGCTCGGGCGGCATCCCGGTAACTCCACCAATAGACGCTTCACCCTAACAATGTGAGATAAATTATACAAACGATTGGAGACCGCTATGTTTTCAGTGGCAATAGACGGCCCCGCGGGAGCGGGAAAAAGCTCGGTGGCGGGCGAAGTCGCCCGGAGCCTGGGGATCCGCCACCTCGACACCGGGGCGCTCTACCGCGCCGTCGGCTACGCTATGACCAACTCCTCCACACCCTACGAGGACGGCGCCGCGAGGGAGCTGTTAAAAAATACCGCTATAGAGGCGTCGTTTACCCCCGCCGGCGATCAGAAGGTAATATTGGACCGCCGGGACATAACCTCGGAAATCAGGACCCCCGAGGCTGCTATGGCGGCGTCCCGGTGCTCGGCCCTGCCGTCGGTGCGGGAGTATCTGTTGGACCTTCAGCGGCAGACGGCGCGGCGCTACGACGTGGTGATGGACGGGCGGGACATAGGCACTGTGGTCCTCCCGGGCGCCGACGTGAAAATTTACCTCACCGCCTCGCCCGAAGTCCGCGCGAAACGCCGCTATGAAGAGCTCATCGGAGCGGGAAAGCAAATTCTTTACAAGGATGTACTTGACGAAATCGAAAAAAGAGATTATAATGATATACATAGGGTTATAGCGCCTCTTCGCCGGGCGGAGGACGCGCGGCTGGTTGACTCGAGCGAGCTTACCTTCGGAGAGACGGTCGCCGAGGTGCTGAATATCATTCGGAAGGTCCGCGTTTAATGTTTTACTGGATAATACGCGCCATAGTCTGCCCCGTGGTGAGGACGCTCTTCTGGTTCCGCACCGTGGGCAGAGAGAATATCCCGAAAGAGGGAAAGCTCATCCTCTGCTGCAACCACATGCGCTTTGTGGACGTGGTAATGCTGGTTCTCGGCTGCCCGCGCAAGATCTCCTTTATGGCGAAGGAGGAGCTGTTCCGCAACCCGATTTTGGGCTGGGCATTCCGCAGGATGGGCGCGTTCCCGGTGAAGAAAGCCGCCGGGGGCAGGGGCGCGCTGGATCACGCCGTGAAGTTGGTCGAGGACGGCGGGATGTTGGGCATCTTCCCCGAGGGAAAGCGCTGCCACGAGGGTCACCCGACCCGCGCAAAGGCCGGCATAGCCATGATCCTCTCCCAGGTTGACGCGCCGGTTATCCCCGCCGCCGTGGAGTACTACGACGAGCGCAAGGTCTTCACGAGGGGCAGAGTTATCTTCGGAAAGCCCATAGACCACTCCCGGTTCGAGATGAAGGACAACTCCAGAGAGGAGCTGCGGCGCGTCTCAGACCTCGTGATGGACGCGGTCACCGCCGAGTGGGAAAAGATCCGTGCCTAAAGTCCGGGTCGCGCGAAACGCCGGCTTCTGCTACGGAGTGGACAGAGCCGTAAAGACGGTGCTCCACCTGTTAGACGCGGGCGAGAAGGTCGCCACCTGCGGTCCCATAATCCACAACACTCAGATTGTGGACGAGCTTACGCGGCGCGGGGTGAAGGTGGTCTCCTCGCCGGGGGAATGCGAGGCCGGCAGAGTGTTAGTGATCCGCTCCCACGGCGTCCCGCTCGCGGTGGTAGAGGAAGCAAGGCGACTAAGAGTCCGCCTGTCGGACGCCACCTGCCCGTTCGTCGCGAGGATACACAACATAGTCGCCGCGGCCTCCGCCGCCGGGGAAACGGTCTTGGTCGCCGGGGACGCCTCGCACAGCGAGGTAGTCGGGATCACGGGGCACTGCTCCGGCGGGCGCTATGTCGTCGTAAGGGACGCCGAAGAGTTGGAGGAGATGACCCGAGCCGGCGGGATTTCCCCCTCGGACCCCTTATGCGCGGTGGCTCAAACCACCTTCCGCACCGCGGAATGGGAAAAAATTAAAAATTTTTTGAAAAAAGTATATACAAACGCGAAAATATTTGATACAATATGTAATGCGACTGAGAAACGCCAAGAGGAAGCCGCGGCTCTTTCGAGGGAATGCGACGCCATGGTGGTAGTCGGCGGCAAACACAGCTCCAACACCGGGAAGCTTTACGGGATCTGTCTCGCGGGGTGCGAGAGGACCGTCAGGGTGGAAACGGCGGCGGAGCTGCGGCCAGAGGTTTTTTACGGCGCCGAAACTGTAGGAGTCGTTGCGGGTGCGTCAACGCCCGCGGGTATAATTAAGGAGGTTGTTCTCATCATGTCCGAATTGGAAAATCAGGCGAACGAAAACATCGAGGAGGTCGCCGGCACGGCGGTTACTCCCGAAGCCGGGGTAGAAGCAAAGCAGGAAGCGGCGGTTTCTCCCGCGCCGGTTGACGTCGGGCGGGCAGAGGCTGCCGGAGAGCCGGAATCCGCCGGGGAAGCGGTAGCGGCGGAAGCGTCCGTCGGTGAAGCGCCCGTAGAAGCGCCCGCTGAGGCGACTGCAGCCGAGAAGGCGCCCGCTGAGGAAGCTCCCGCCGAGACGGCTCCCACCGTCCCCACCGAGAGCGAGTTGGAGGCAATGCCCTTCGGCGAGGCTTTGCAGGCTTACGAGGCGGGCTCGGAGACCACGGGCTCGGAGAAGCGCGTAAAAGGCGTCGTCATTTCCGTGAACCCCACGGAGATCCAGGTTGACATCGGCCGCAAGCAGACGGGTTATGTTTCGGCGGAGGAATATTCCTACGACCCGTCGGCCAAGATGACCGAGGAAGTCCACGTGGGTGACGAACTGGATCTTCTCATAATGCGGGTCAACGATCAGGAAGGCACGGTCTCCCTCTCCAAGCGCCGCGCGGACTCCATCGTGGGCTGGGAGAAGGTAAACGCCGCGTTCGAGTCCGGCGAGGTACTGACCTCCACCATAAACGAAGTGGTCAAGGGCGGCGTCGTGACCTCCTACAAGGGGGTGCGCGTGTTCATACCCGCGTCCCACGCGACGCTTACCCGTGGCGAGCCCATTGACGGGCTAAAGGGCAAGGAAGTCGAGTACAAGATCATCGAGATCGGTCGAGGCAAGCGCGTGATAGGCTCTATTCGCGAGGTTCTGCTCGCCCGCCGTAAGGAGAAGGAAGCCGCGTTCTGGGAGACCGCCGCCGTGGGCGACCGCTTCACCGGGAAGGTGAAATCCCTCACGGGGTACGGCGCGTTCGTGGATATAGGCGGCGTGGACGGGATGGTGCACATCTCCGAGCTCTCCTGGCAGCGCATCAAGAACCCGTCCGAGGTGGTCAGCGTCGGGGACGTGATCGACGTCTACATCAAGGGGCTTGACCGCGAGAACAAGAAGGTCTCCTTAGGGTACAAGAAGCCCGAGGACAACCCCTGGCTCGTGTTCGAGAACAACTACGCCGTGGGCGACGTCGTCCCGGTGAAGATCGTGAGCATGACCTCCTACGGGGCGTTCGCGCGCATTATCCCCGGCGTGGACGGGCTGATCCACATTTCCAAAATCGCCGACCGCCGCATCGAGAAGCCGCAGGACGAGCTGAAGATCGGGCAGGAAGTCAAGGTCAAGATTATCGATATCGACCGCGAGAAGAAGCGTATCAGTCTCTCCATCCGCGACCTGCTCGAGGCCGGCGAGGATGTCACCGTCTACCACGACGAGGAGCCCGCTCCCGAAAGCGTCGAAGAGCCCGCCGGGGAAACGGTTGAGACTTCCGCGCCCGAGGCTGTGTCCGAAGGCGCCGGGGCCGCTCCCGGGACCGCCGAGCCCGTTCCCGAAGCCGCGGCGGAGGAAGCCGCTCCCGTCACGGAGAGCGCGGCGGAGTAACGCGCTCCTCCCCTCCACGTTCGGCGTACGTCAGTGGCACACTCACCCTCCACGGAGGGCGCTGCGGAGTAACACCCTCCCCCACGTCAGGCGCGTGTCGGTCGCACGCCCCCCCGCCCCACGTTCGCCGCGTGTCTGCCGCACGCTCCCCCGCCTCCCGTTCGGCACGCTTCCGGCACGCGCTACTCCACCGCTCCATATTCGGCGCTCGCCGGTGGCGTGCTCGCCCTTCTACGCCTGGCACGCTTCATGCGCGCACTCCTTGCCCCACTTTCTGCGCGCGGCTGCCGCACACCCCCCGTTCGACGCGCGTCTGCCGCGTATGGAAAGCTCAAAGGCTAAACAAAAACTCCCGGGAGACCGGGAGTTTGCTTTTTTGCAGGGAATTTGCCTTTGCGTCGGGAGCTTGCTTTTGCGCCGAGGTTTGCCCTTCTACCGGGAATTTGCCTTTATTTCGGGCGGAGCGGGCCGCCACACGATAGCCGAAGGGCGACCGCTCCGACCGATCCCCCGACCCGGGCGGGTACAGCTCCAACCGGCTAATTCCGCAACCCGGCGGATCCAGCCTATCCGGGCTACTCCCCCGTCTCGGTCGCCTGCGGCGCGGCGGCAACGCGCTTCACCACGCCGGTGAAGGCCGCGACGCCGCTCATTATATTGCCCGGCCTGATTTTACCCTTAAAGTTCGCGAAAACGGTCAGGGTCATCTCGTATGTCTCGATAACGAGCCGGTAATCCGCGCTTACGTCCTCCCGCTCCGGGTTCTTCTCCACCGCAACGACCTTCCCGGCGAAGCTCATCAGCCCCATAAACATAGGAAAAAGGCTGACGGGGGCAAAATGAGAATCGTTATGCTTGTCGTAGTCGTCCTCGTCGTCGTATATCTTAAGCTTAACGCAGGTCGCGGTTACGGCGGAGCGGCACCTCTCGCCCTCCGTCAAATCCAGATCGGAGCCGCTCTCGGCGAGCACGCAAACAGGGACGCCCGTCCCCACGGTCTCTAACCTCATAAGGCGGCTCCCGTCGTCATCGGAGTCCGAATCATCCTCGAAAAACCGCTCATCCTCCCCGCCGGCGTCGGGGAGACCCCCGTCCTCCTCGTCCTTGTCGGCCCAGTTTTTCGTATCGTCAAGATCGGTAGGCTTATCATCCGGGTAATCTACAAAGACTAAATCGGAATAAACATTCACTTCGCTCATAAACCGACCCCCGTTATGCGGTCGGCACCCATATACGGCACCAGAGCGGCGGGGACGGTAACGCTCCCGTCCGCGTTTTGGTAATTCTCCATTATGGCGGCGACCGTGCGGCCTATGGCGAGCCCGGAGCCGTTCAGCGTGTGGACATACTTCGCCTTGTCCCCGGGGCCGTCCTTGTAACGGATGGACGCCCTTCTCGCCTGATAATCCTCAAAGTTGGAGCAGCTGGAAATCTCCAAATACCTCCCGTAGGACGGCATCCAAACCTCGATGTCGTAGGTTTTGGCGGAGGAGAAGCCTATATCCCCCGTCGAGAGCGCCACGACCCGGTAGGGCAGCCCCAAAATTTGAAGCATCCTCTCCGCGTCGCGGGTGAGGCTCTCCAGCTCGTCATAGGAAGTCTCGGGTTTGCAGAATTTAACCAACTCCACCTTGTTGAATTGGTGCTGGCGGATCAGCCCCCTCGTGTCCCTCCCCGCGCTGCCCGCCTCGGCGCGGAAGCAGGCGGAGTAGGCGCAGTATTTGAGGGGCAGCGTCGCGCCGTCCAGTATCTCGCCCCGGTGCATATTGGTGACCGGCACTTCCGCCGTGGGGATTAGGAACAGATCGCCGTCGGAGAGCTTGAACGCGTCCTCCTCGAACTTGGGGAGCTGCCCCGTACCCGTCATTGAGGCGCGGTTCACCAAAAACGGCGGGAAAACCTCGGTGTAGCCGTTCTTTGTGTGATTATCAAGGTAGAAGTTCACCACGGCGCGCTCCAGCCTCGCGCCCGCTCCCTTGTAAAAGGTGAACCTCGTGCCGGTGACCTTGCCCGCCGTCTCGGGGTCCAAAATGCCCAGATCCGTACCCAAATCCCAATGCGCCTTGGGTGAAAAGGCGAACTCGGTTGGCTCTCCCCAGCGGCGGACCTCCACGTTCTCGGTGTCGTCCCTGCCTATGGGCGTGGTGGGGCTGGGAATATTCGGTATGGAAAGCAGCAGAGCGGTTTGCCGGGCCTCAAGCTCCGCCACCGCCGCGTCGTCCCGCTTGACGGCGTCGGACAGCTCCTTCATCTCGCTCATCAGCGGGGCTACATCCTCCCCCGCCTTCTTCAGCGCCGGAATTTGCCGGGAGACCGCGTTTTGCCGGGCTTTCTTGCTCTCCGCGTCCGCTATTGCCGCCCTGCGGCGGTCGTCTATCCCGCAAAGCTCGTCCACGGCCGCGTCGTAATCCGCGTTCCTGTGGCGAAGAGCCTCCTTCACCCCCTCGGGATCCTGGCGAATTCTCCGTATATCCAACATAGCGTGACCCTCCGTTATTCCCCGCCGAGGCGACGGGCAAATTCGTACAGCTCGTCCTCGCTGTAAAACTCCAAGTGGAGCACTCCCCCGCTCTTGTTCCTGCTGACCCTCACGGGGCGCCCCAGCGCGCGCTCCAGCGAGAGACAGGCCTCGTTGTAGGGGCGGGGCTTTTGCGCGGACGCGGGCTTACCGGCGCGCCGGGCGAGGTTCTCTACCTCGCGGACGGTGGCCCCGGACTTCGCCAGCGCAAAACCCCTCTCACGCGCGCCACCCGTCAAAGCGAGCAACGCCCTCGCGTGCCCCTCGGTTATCTCCCCCGCCGCGAGGGAGGCCCGCTCCTCGTCGGTAAGGTTGAGCAAGCGCAACGAGTTCGCGACGGCGGAGCGGGATTTTCCCACCTTCTCCGCCGCCCGCTCCTGCGTCAGCCCGAAGCGCTCGATCAGCGAGCGGTACCCCTCCGCCTGCTCCACGGGGTTTAAGTCCTCGCGCTGAAGATTTTCTATAAGGGCAAGCGCGGCGGCCTGCTCGTCGGACAGCTCTCTCACCGTCACGGGGACTGTACTAAGGCCCGCCATCCGGCAGGCTCTCCAGCGCCTCTCCCCCGCCACAATCCCGTAGCGGCCTCCCGGCAAGGGGCGCACCACGATGGGCTGCAGCAGCCCGTTCTCGCGGATGCTCTCGGCCAACTCCTCGAGGGAGGCCTCGTCGAAGGCTTTGCGCGGCTGGTCGCGGTTGGGCTCTATATCGGAAAGGCGGACCGTCACGGCGGTTTCCTTCTCAATGCTGTTCTCCGAGAAAAGCGAGTCGAGCCCGCGCCCCAAGCCACGTTTCGCCATTCATCTCACCCCTTGTTAAGGATCTCTTTCGCCAAAGAGCGGTAAGCCTCCGCGCCCTTTGAGCGCCCGTCGTAGTAGAGGACGGGCTTCCCGAAGCTCGGCGCCTCGGAGAGCCGCACGGAGCGCGGGATCACGGTGGAAAACAACCTCTTGCCGAAGAAGCGTTTTATCTCCCCCACCACCTGCTGAGTGAGGTTGAGCCGCCCGTCGTACATAGTGAGGAGCACTCCCTCGAGCTCCAGCCCCGGGTTGTACAGCCTCTTAACCTGCCTCGCCGTGCCCATCAGCTGGGAAAGCCCCTCAAGCGCGTAGTATTCGCACTGTACGGGAATCAGCAGGGTGTCGCACGCCGTCAGCGCGTTGAGGGTGACAAGACCCAGCGTAGGCGGGCAGTCTATTACGGTGAAGTCGTACTCTTCGCGCGCGCCCGCCAGAGCAGATTTAAGCCGGCTCTCGCGCCGGCTCTTGCCCGCGAGCTCCAGGTCCGCCCCCGCGAGGTCTATGCTCCCGGGCACAAGCGCCACCCCCGCGAACTCCGTGGGAACGGCGCACTCCGCGGCGGTCGCCTCGCCCGTCATCAGATCGTAGGAGGAAAGCTTGACGCTCCTCTTGTCCACCCCGTAGCCGCTTGTGGAGTTGCCCTGAGGGTCGGCGTCGACCAACAGCACGGACTTGCCCGCCTCCCCCAAAGCGGCGGAAAGATTAACGGCGGTGGTCGTCTTGCCCACGCCGCCCTTTTGGTTCGCGACGGCTATAATCCTGCCCACTCCCCGCCCCCGCTAAAAGGTGACTACTTCCTGCTCGGGAGGGGTCGTGGGGTTGAGAGAGAGCGTGTGGAGAACGGGACCGTCCCCCCCGTACAGGCGGTTGCGCTCGAGGCGGACCTTGGCCGTCAGCACGGCCCAGTCGCGGGTACGCCACTTTTTAGCCGGGACATCGGCGCAGACCACCCCGCCGTAGCGTATATCCTCCACGCAACAGGTCATCACCATTCGCCCGATCACGAGCGTGTCGCGCGGCATATCGGGCCCGGTGGCAAGCTGCCCCTTGAACTTAACCGTCTTTCCGGAGTACTTTTCGGGAGTGGTCATCACATCGCGGTACCAAAGGGCGTAATCGTCGTCCGCTATTTCTATAACGGGAGCGTTCACGTCGAACGGGAGGGGGTCTTCTATCGTGTCGCCCTCCACGCGCCCGTCCTCGTACTCGTAGGCTATCTCGGCGTTGCGGTTGGCGGCGCGGACCGCCTTGTGAAGCGGCATAATGTCAAAGCCCGACGGGACGCGGTTAAAGAACACGCAGTCGGAATTTTGCAACTTCTCGTAAACCAGATTGCGCATATTGACGTTAAATGAGGCGAAAGTTTCCGCCTCGAAAAGAGCGGTCTGCTGGGCTATCACCCACTCGTCCGGCATCGCGGTGATGAAGGTTCTCAGCGACCACATCCCATTGTACTCCACCATAACCTGCTCGGCGCGGTGCTTTTTCTGCAGGGAGCGTAAATTAGCGGCGTCAAGCGCGGATTCGCCCTCCACGCGCTCGGGGTACACGTTGGGGAACACGAACCTCTCCGGGGCGTACTCCTCCTCGCCCTCCTCGCAAATGAGGAGCAGAGTCCGCTCGCCCTCGTTGAAATTGGCGTCCTCCAACGCGCCCTGGATGAAAGAGGTTTTCCCGGAGTCGAGGAACCCTAAAAATAAGTAGACCGGGATTTCCATACCCCGCCCCCGCTAACGGAACAGCACGCGGACTTCGTCGGCATGGATGTCCGTCCCTATGACGCACACCCTCCCGCCTATATCCGCCGGACCGCGCCGCACATCCGGCTCGCCGGGGACGTAGTCGAAGTGGATCCACTGCTCCCCGCCGCTGTCCACCACGCCCTTGGCCCTCAGCACCGTGCCGTAAGAGCCGGTCTGAAGCTCCTCCAAAATGGCGGAAATCTCCTCCGGGGCGAACTTACGCGCGGTCTCGATACCGACGCTGTCGAACACCTCGTCCGCGTCGTGCTCGCCGTCCCCGTGGTGGTGGTGATGGTGGTGCCCGTGGCCGTGATCCCCGTCGTGATCGTGATCTTCGTCACCGTTGTGATCGTGGTCATCGTCATCGTGGTTGTCGTGGTCATGATCCTCGCCGTGGTCGTCGTGATCGCACCCGCAGCGGTCGTCATCGTTGTGGCCGTGATCGTGATCTTCGTCACCGTCGTGATCGTGATCGTCATCATCGTCGTCGTCGTCGTGGTCGTGGTGATGGTGGTGACCGGCGTGCGCCGCCTCGTCAAGCAGAGCCTGCTCCCGGAGCGCCGCCAAATCCTCCGCCAAAGGCGCGCCGTCCCTCTCCATAACTTCCAATATCCGCGAGCCGGGCAGCAGGTTCCAGTCGGCGGTGACGAGCGTCGCGCCGGGGTTATGCTCCTTGACATAATCCACGCACTCCGCGAGGCGCTCCTCGTCGCACTTGGCGGTATGGCTGAGGACCACCGTCTTCGCGCTCTCGATTTGATTGTTGAAAAACTCGCCGAAATTTTTGGCGTAAATCCGGCACTTGCCCGCGTCCACAACGGTGGTAAGCGAGTTGACACACACGTCGTCCCCCACGCGCAGAACCGCCTCCGCCACGTCGCTGAGCTTGCCCACGCCGGAAGGCTCGATTAAAATGCGGTCCGGGTGAAAGCGGTCCAGCACCTCGCGCAGAGCCTTGCCGAAATCCCCCACAAGGCTGCAGCAGATGCACCCGGAATTCATCTCGGTGATCTCGATCCCGGAGTCCTTGAGAAACGCGCCGTCCACGCCGATTTGCCCGAACTCGTTCTCGATTAAGACTAACTTCTCGCCCCGGTACGCCTCGGCTATCAGCTTTTTGATAAGCGTAGTCTTGCCGGCGCCCAAAAACCCGGAAAAAATATCAATCTTGGTCATAGCAGTCCCCTCGCAGCGCAAAATCGCGGCTCCCCGCCGCTACTCTATTATACCACACGAGGCGCGGAATGACAACACATAATCTCAAAAAGTTGGGGCGGCCCCCCGCAGGGGGGAGGGTTGTCCCGCCGCGAGGGGGCGGGTTTGCGGGGTTGGAGAGGGGCTTCGGCTTCGCCTATTACCGCAGATTTGTCCTGCTCCGCGGATAGCTCGGAGATACCGGGGGGCTTTTGGCTCCGCCCGGCACCGGGAATTTCTTCTCACTGCGCGAGGTAGCTCAGAGGGGCCCGCCAGCTCCGGCTTGCCTGTTATGGTGAGCTTCTCCTGCTTCGCGGGGAGCTTGACGGTGCTGGGAGCTCTATCGCCGCCTGTTATGGCGGGCTTGCCGCGCGTCGGGGAGCTTGGCGGTCCCCCCTGCCTTTGGCTCCGCCCGGGTCCGGGGACTGCTTCTCGCCGCGCAGATAGCTCAGGGGTACCGGCGGCTCGCTCCGCCCGGATCCGAGGGCTGCTTCTCACTGCGTGGGGGAGCTTTTTGGCGCCGGCAACTCCGGCTCCGTCCGCCCTACGGGATTTCTTCTCGCTAACGCGAAGTTAGCTTTTTAATTTTTCCCAGCTGGGCTGAGGAACGATGTCCGCTTTTCTTCTCTGTGCCGGAACGGTCCGGCAGAAAGAAGAAAAGCGGACAGAAAAGAAGTTCAGGCGGACCGGCTTGCTCCAACGCCAAACACCGAGTGGTTTGGGGGCAGCCGCCACCTGCGCGGCAAGTCTTGTGCCTACGAGGGTAGCCCGGAGGTCCCGCCAACGCCGGCTCCGGGACCCCGCCGTATTCATTCGTAGCCCGCAGTGTCGGATGCAAAAGGCTCGCAGGTTTGGGAAAGCTCGCCGCTATCGATTTGGGCTCGGCTCTCGTGGGGCAGCTTTTTGCTTGTCGGTCAGGGCAGACTCGCAAATATGCGGGGAACCTCCCTCTCGTGTAGGGCGAGCCATTGCGCTCCCGGTAGGCGAAGCGGAGCCGGAGCCCCGGCATCACCGGGCTATCCCCTAAACCACCGCGCTGCCGGTAACGGGGCTACCGTTCGCCACCGGGCTATCCCTCGAACCGCCAAACCTCCGGGCTCTCACCGGCAGGGGCTTCCTGCACTCCCGTGAACCTACCCCACCCACCAAGCAAAAAGCTACCCCACAAGAGCCGAGCTCAGATAGACAGCGGCGAGCTTTCCCAAATCACCGAGCCTTTTGCATCCGACTCTGCGAGGCAGAAATGAACTCATCGAGCTTCCCAAACCGGCTCCGAGGGTACCTCCGGACTATCCTCGCGAAGCGAAGCACAAGGGCTGCGGTGAAGGTGGCGGCTACCCCACAACCGCCAAGTGTTCGGCGTAGAAGTAAGCCGGCGCGCTGAACTTCTTTTCTGTCCGCTTTTCATACGGGGCCCCCGCGGCGCCGTAAGGCGTCGTGGGGAGAGGAGGAGCAGTGGAATGAG
>CAYOSS010000015.1:0-29295 GCA_964406705.1 uncultured Eubacteriales bacterium | reverse complement strand
CGCCTTACGGCGCCGCGGGGGCCCCTTATGAAAAGCGGACAGAAAAGAAGTTCAGGTGGACCGGCTTTCTCCTGCGCCGCATTCTGAGCGGTCTGAGGGTAGCCGCCACCTTAACCGCAGCCCTTGCGCTTCGCTTCGCGAGGGAAGCCCGGGGGGTCCCGCCGACGCCGGCTCCGGGACCCCGCTGTGTTCATTCGTAGCTCGCAGAGTCGGATGCAAAAGGCTCGCAGGTTCAGGGTGCCGCGCCGCTATCGAATAGGGCTCGGTTCTTGTGGGGCAACTTTTTGCTTACCGGTCGGGGACGGCTCGCGGGTGTGCAGCAAGCTCTTGCCGGGGGAGTCCGAAAGTTCGCCGGCGCGAGGGGCAGCCCGGAGGTACTAGCAACCCCCCACCCCGAAAGCGCGGCGGTTTATAGTTTATAGGATAGCCCAACAGCGACTGCGGGGTTCCCGGTTCCGCCCCACCTATCGGGTAGCGCAGCGGCTACCCCACACGGGGAAGAAGGCTCCCTGCATATCTGCGAGTTACCCCCGACCGACAAGCAAAAAGCTACCCCGCAGAGCCGAGCCCCGAACGATAGCGGCGCACTTCCCCTAACCTGCGAGCCTTTTGCATCCGACTCTGCGAGGCGGGAATGAATACGGTGAGCTTTCAGAACCGGCGCCGGGGGTACATCCGGGCTGCCCTCGTGAGCACAAGAACCGCCGCATAGGTGGCGGCTGCCCCATAACCTCTCAGTGTCCGGCGTAGAAGAGGCCGGCGCGCCTGAACTTCTTTTCTGTCCGCTTTTCTTCTTTCAGCCGCGCCCGTCGGCGCAGAGAAGAAAAGCGGACATCGTTCCCCCAGCCGCGCTGGGGAAAAGTGAAGGGCTACCTCGCGCAGCGAGAAGAAATCTGCCAAACAGGGCGGAGCAGAAGCTGACGGCGCCACAAAACTTTCCTGCGCAGCGAGAAAAGCCCCCGGAACCGGGTGACGCTAAAGGCAGGGGGCTGCCGCGCCCGTCGGCCGAGAGAGAAAAGCGGACATCGTTCCCCCAGCGAAGCTAGGGAAAAATCAGAAAGGCTACCTCGCGTAACAAGAAGAAATTAACGGGGGGACGGGCGGAGCCTAAGCCAGTCGGAACCGCCGAGCTACCCGTAAAGCGCGACAAGTCCGCCGAAACGGGCGAAACCGACCCCCCGGCGAACCCCGGAACCCCCGCATATCGAGCTGTATCCCCCGACAGGAACAGCATCAAAGAAGGATACATATGAAAAGACGTAAAACATTCACATTGGCGCTCTTCGCGCTGTACGTGGCGCTGATTTTCGTGCTTGACGCGACCCCCTTAGGGTACATACCGATGCCCGGCGGGATCAACGCGACCACCGTGTTCCTCCCTGTGATATTCGCCGCGACGACGCTGGGCCCCCTTTACGGCGCGGCGGCGGGCTTCTTCTTCGGGGCGACGAGCTTCTTACAGTGCTTCGGCTTCGGAGCGGTGGTGGACCCGCTCGCGGCGACGCTTTTCCACGAGAACCCTGCTCTCTACGCGGTGATGTGCTTCGTCCCGCGCGTACTGATGGGCTTCGCGGTCGGCTGGATATTCAAAGCCTTGCAGAAAATCGACAGGACCCGCGTCATATCCTACGCGGTGGCGTCGGTATCGGCGGCGGTGCTGAACACGTTGCTCTTTCTCACCGCATTCAACCTCTTCTTCGGCGACACACCCTTCTCCGGGACGACGATCAGGGCAATACTGAGCACCGTCATCGCGGTGAACGGCGTCGCGGAGATGCTGATAGCCCTCGTGGTCGGGACCGCCGGGAGCAAGGCTCTCGCCACCGGGATCAAACATTTACCGCAATAACGGGCAACTGCGAATATTAAGCTTATCCCGCTAAAATACTAATTTCGTTAAGTTTTCCCCTATAAAAACAAGCAATTCTGCGGCGAGGGTTGAAATTGCCCCGCCGTAGTGTATAATAAGACTATTATTCACAAAGGAGGCCGCTCCTTAGTATGAAGAGCGTGAAGGAGCTGAAGCTCAACCCCGCGACCAACCTGCTCGAGAAAACCGAGTTCGAGTACCCGCTGCAGGACGTGAAGCGCCCCAACCTCTACCGCCAGATGTTCCGCTACAGCGAGGTACCGAAAATAGCGTTCAACCGCCGGCTCGTGCCGATGAATATGCCCCGGCACATCTGGATCACCGACACGACCTTTCGCGACGGGCAGCAGTCCCGCGAGCCGTACACAACCGAGCAGATTGTGCGCCTTTACGACCTTCTGCACAAGCTCGGCGGACCCAAGGGGATAATCCGGCAAAGCGAGTTCTTCCTCTACAGCAAGAAGGACCGCGACGCGGTGTACAAATGCCTCGAGCGGGGCTACAAATTCCCGGAGGTCACCGCGTGGATCAGGGCGAATAAGAAGGACTTCCAGCTTGTAAAGGACATCGGCGTAGAGGAAACCGGGATCTTGGTCAGCTGCTCCGACTACCACATCTTCAAGAAGTTAAAGATGACCCGCGCCCAGGCGGTGGAGCACTACCTATCCGTCGTGAGCGACTGCATAGAAACGGGGATCCGTCCCCGCTGCCATTTGGAGGACATTACCAGGGCGGATTTCTACGGGTTCGTGGTGCCCTTCGTCACCGAGCTCGGCAAGCTTATGAAACAGTCCGGCGTGCCGGTGAAGATACGCGCCTGCGACACGATGGGCTACGGTGTGTCGATCCCCGGCGTCGCGCTGCCGAGGAGCGTCCCCGGCATCATATACGGGCTGAACCACCACGCGAGGATCCCATCGGAGCTTATCGAGTGGCACGGGCACAACGACTTCTACCAGGCCGTCCCCAACTCTACGGCGGCCTGGCTCTACGGGGCGTCGGCGGTCAACTGCTCGCTCCTCGGCATAGGCGAGCGCACCGGCAACACGCCGCTCGAGGCTATGGTGATGGAGTACGCCCAGTTAAAGGGCACTCTTGACGGGATGGACACCCTCGCCATAACGGAAATCGCCGACTATTACCGCACAGAGCTTCACTACGATATACCCCCGCGCACCCCGTTCGTGGGGGACGACTTCAATGTCACGCGGGCGGGGGTCCACGCGGACGGGCTTATGAAGGACGAGGAGATATACAACATCTTCGACACCGGGGCGCTTTTAGGCCGTCCTCCAAAGGTGATGATCAGCAACACGAGCGGTCTCGCTGGAATAGCGCACTGGATCAATACGGAATACTCGCTAAAAGGCGACGCGGCTGTGAGCAAGACCAGCCCCGTCGTGGAGAAGATGAAGGAGAGCATCGACGCGGAGTTCGCCGCCGGTCGGGAAACCGCTATGTCCGACGGGGAGCTGCGCCGGTATTACGAGATGTACAGCAAAGGAGAAAACGACTGATGGGTTACAACATTACGCAAAAGCTGATAGCCTCGCACCTGCGCGAGGGGGAGATGACCCCCGGCACGCAAATCGGGATCGCCATTGACCAGACCCTCACGCAGGACTCCACCGGGACAATGGCGTACCTGCAGTTGGAGGCTATGGGGATTGACAAGGTGAAGACCCGCCGGAGCGTCGCCTATGTGGACCACAATATGCTGCAGCAGGGCTTCGAGAACGCGGACGACCACAACTATATCCGCACGGTGGCGAACCGCCACGGGATATACTTCTCCAAGCCCGGCAACGGGATATGCCACCAGGTGCATTTGGAGCGGTTCGGGGTCCCCGGGCAGACGCTGCTCGGCTCCGACAGCCACACACCCACCGGCGGCGGGATAGGAATGCTCGCCATTGGCGCGGGAGGGCTCGACGTCGCCGTGGCGATGGGCGGCGGCACCTACTACCTCAATATGCCGAAGGTACTGAAGGTCGAGCTTACCGGGAGCCTCCCCCCATTCGTCGGGGCGAAGGACGTTATTTTAGAGATCCTGCGCCGGCTCACCGTTAAAGGCGGAGTGGGCAAGGTGCTGGAGTACCGCGGGGAGGGCGTCGCGGCGCTCTCCGTCCCCGAGCGGGCGACAATCACCAATATGGGCGCGGAACTCGGCGCGACCACGTCGGTATTCCCCGCCGACGAGGTGACGAGAGCCTTCCTCAGGGCCGAGGGCCGCGAGGGGGACTTCACCCCCATATCCGCCGACCCCGACGCGGTCTACGACGAGGAAATCACGGTGGACTTATCCGCGCTGGAGCCCCTCACAGCCCTTCCCCATAGCCCGGACAACGTGAAGCCCGTCCGCGAGGTGGCGGGGTTAAAGGTGGATCAGGTCGTCATAGGCTCGTGCACCAACAGCTCCTACCGGGATATGAAGCGGGTCGCGGCAATCCTGCGCGGCAAGACCGTCCCCGCCGGGGTGAGCTTAGTGATAGCTCCCGGCTCCAAGCAGGTGCTTACAATGCTCGCCCGCGACGGCTCGTTGGCGGATATGATAGACGCCGGCGCGAGGATTTTGGAGTCCGGCTGCGGGCCCTGCATCGGTATGGGACAGGCTCCCGCCACAGGCGCGGTGTCGCTGCGCACCATCAACCGCAACTTCAAGGGCCGCTGCGGGACGGCGAACGCCGGGGTCTACATCGTAAGCCCCGAAACCGCCGCCGTGAGCGCGCTCGCCGGAGCGCTGACCGACCCCCGCACCCTCTCCGGCACGGTTGACCTCGATATCCCGTCGCCCGAACACTTCACCGTGAACGACAATATGGTAGTCTCCCCCACCGGCGAGGGGGAGGTCGTGAAGGGGCCCAACATCAAGCCGTTCCCCGTGGGCGAGCCCGTCGCGGACACCGTGACGGGCAAGGCGCTGATTAAGCTCGGCGACAACATCACCACCGACGCGATAATGCCCTCCGGGGCGTCGCTCCTCCCCTACCGCTCCAACATTCCGCACCTGTCGGATTACTGCCTCACCCCCGCCGACCCCGATTTCCCGGCGAGGGCTAAGGCTAACCCGGGCGGGTTTATTGTCGCGGGGGAGAACTACGGGCAGGGCTCGTCCCGCGAGCACGCCGCGCTTGTGCCGCTTTACCTGAAGGTCCGCGCGGTGGTGGCCAAGAGCTTCGCCCGGATCCACAAGGCGAACCTGATCAACTCCGGGATCCTCCCCCTCACCTTCGAGAACCCGGACGACTACGCGCTCGTTACCGAAATGGAGGACCTCACCCTTCGCGGCTGTGTCGAGGGAATCCGTTCGGGGCGGTTTACTCTCGAGGTAGGGGAAAGCCGTATCCCCCTGCTGCTCGACGTCACCGCGATGGAGCGGGACGTGCTGCTCTCCGGCGGGAAAATCAACTATGTCAAGGCGGCGGCGGAGGCGTAGGCCGGCGGCAAGATAAGTCGGCGGAAGTGTAAGCCGGGCGGCTTGAGATAGGCGGGCGGAGGTATAATCCCCGAGGGCCGCGATAAAACAACGGGGGTAGACCAACAGCCCGCGATAAGTCGGCGAGGATGTAAGCCTGGCGGCCCACGATAGGTTGGTGAGGTGTAAACCGGCGACCCGAGTTAAGTCGGCGGGGGCGTGGCCCCGGCGGGCGCGCCAATATACAAAAACCCGGGGGGCAGTCACGCTCCCCGGGATTTTTTGCCGGCATATTACGCGCGGGCTATCCGTCGCCGGAGGAGCCCGGATTCCGCGAAGAGTCGAGACCCCGCGAGGAGCCCGGATCCCGCGACGGGCAGAGGTTCCGCAGGGGGCAAGACGGGCAGGCGGGGCGCCTCGCGAGGCATACGGCTCTCCCGTGCGCCACCGCCCTGTGGCAAAACGCCGCCGACCCCGCCGGGTCGAGCAGCTCGCGCATGCGCGTCTCCACGCGGTACGGGTCACGGGTGTCCGTAAAGCCCAGCCGTCCGCAAATGCGTATCAAATGCGTATCGGCGACCACCGCGCCGGGTACGCCGAACACGTCGCCCAGTATTAGGTTCGCGGTCTTGCGCCCGACGCCCGGCAGGGCGGTAAGCTCCTCCATAGTGCCGGGGACCGCGCCGCCGTGCCGCTCCACAAGGGCGCGCGCCATCGCCACGAGATCCCGCGCCTTCACGCGGTAAAGCCCCAGGGCGCGGATATACGGCTCAATCTCGCCGGGGGTAGCCTCGGACATCGCCGCCGGGTCGGGGAAGCGGGCGAAAAGCGCGGGTGTCGCCTCGTTCACACGGTCGTCGCGGCACTGGGCGGAGAGCCTCGCCGCCACAAGGAGCCGGAACGGGCTTTCCTCGGTAAGGGTGCAACCCGCTTCGGGGTACGCCTCGCGGAGGATCCTCTCTACCTCCCCCGCGCGCTCCCTCTCATTGGCAAACGGCACTCCCGCCGCCTCCTTTTTTCATCTTGCCGTGGGGGCGTCAGTACGCGCGAGCGCACCGGCTCGCCCAACACGAACAGGGGTAGCTCACGGTACACCCGCGAACCCCTGAACAAGTAGGCTCGCAGATGTACAGCGGACCCCTGCCAGGGGAAGCCCGGAGGTTCGCCGGCGCGAAGATAGCCCGGTGGCGGCAGGAAGCCCTCGCCCCCGGAAGCGCGACGGCTTGCCCCACACGGGAGAGGAAAGTTCCTTGTATATCGGCGCACCTCCCGAACGAGTAGGCTCGATTCTATCCCAAACAGGCAAGCCCAAAATGACACCGGCAAGTCAGCCCTAACCGGCGCCGGGGGTACATCCGGCCTACCCCCGCGTAGCGAGCAGCGGGGCAACGGACAAGAGCCAGCTACCCACAACCCGCCCGATGGGGACATCTCCTCCCGATTTTCGTAAACCACACAGCCAACTGGCGCGCTGAGCTTCTTTTCCGTCCGCTTTTCTTCTTTCAGCCGAGCCGTTCCGGCGAAGAGAAGAAAAGCGGACAAACGTTCCCCAGCCGCGCTGGGAAAAGCGAATAAGCTCTCCCGCGAAGCGGAAGAAGCTCACCGCAACAGGCAAGCCAGATCTGACGGCACCGCAAAGCTACCCTCGCGTCAGCGAGCCAAACCTCCCCGGTCGAAGAGCTGAAGGCTATCTGCCGTCAACAAGAGATAGGCCCCGGGGATCGCCTCAAATCAGTGAAAATCGTGCGCGTCCGCCAACATCATATCCTTGACCTTCATCAGTCGCGCGCGGTTCGACCGCTCGTTCTCCTCGAGCCGCATAGTGATCGAGCGGATCGTGTCCTCGTATCGCGGGATCATCACGTGCTCCAGCGCGTTGACCCGGCGGCGGGTCTTCTCTATCTCCACGGCCATCCGCCTTGTGGATTTCTCCACCTCGGCGAGCCGCAGCAGCTTTGGCAGCAGCGCGGCAAGCTCCGTAACGGCGTCGTCCAGCGCGAAGGGGGTGCCCGCGAACCCGTAGCAGAACACGTCCGAAGAGTCGGCGGTGCGCGTCTTGACGCTGTACACCGGGATTTCCACGCTCATCACGTTTTTGTAGGATATATCAAGCTCCACCGACTGCTTGGGGTATAGCAGAGCGGTGTCAAGCTCCCCGTCCTCCATAGCGGAGCCGGCGAGGAGGAAATCCGCGTTCACCGCGGCCAAATCCTCCTCCACCTCGGCGCGCAGCCTCTTGTTCTCCCTCACAAGGTCGAGGAACTGCCGCATAAGCTCGTCGCGCTTGTCCTTTAGCAGCTTGTGCCCCCGTCTGGCCGTGGCGAGCCGCCCTTTCAGCCGGGTGAGCTCCATTCGGGTGGGGTTGACGTTCATCACAGCCATACGCGCTAACCCTTGTAGTACCTGTCAAGCAGGTCGTCGCTCACGCGTTTCAGCTCCTCGCGCGGCAAAATAGAGAGCAGCTCCCAGCCCAGGTCCAGTGTTTCCTCTATGCCCCGGTTGGTGGTGAACCCCTGCGAAACGTAGCGCCGCTCGAACTCGTCCGCGAACTTGGCGTACAGCTTGTCGATATCGGTCAGGGCCGCCTCGCCCAGGATCACCATAAGCTCCTTGGCGTCCTTGCCCCGGGCGTACGCGGCGAAAAGCTGGTTCATAGTCCCCGCGTGGTCCTCCCTGGTCTTGCCCGCGCCTATGCCCTTGTCCTTCAGCCTCGAGAGCGAGGGGAGCACGTCCACGGGCGGGGTAACCCCCTTGCGATACAGCTCGCGGCTGAGGATTATCTGCCCCTCGGTGATGTACCCGGTGAGGTCGGGGATGGGGTGGGTCTTGTCGTCCTCGGGCATAGTGAGAATGGGTATCAGGGTGATGGAACCCTCCTTCCCGCGAAGCCGCCCGGCACGCTCGTAAAGAGACGCTAAATCGGTGTACATATACCCCGGGTAGCCCCGTCGCCCCGGGACTTCCTTTCGCGCGGCGGACACCTCGCGCAGGGCGTCGGCGTAGTTGGTTATATCGGTGAGTATAACTAACACCTGCATATCGAGGTCAAACGCCAGGTACTCGGCGGCGGTAAGCGCCATACGCGGGGTCGCTATTCGCTCAATGGCAGGGTCGTTCGCGAGGTTGACGAACATCACCGTGCGGTCTATAGCCCCGGTTTCCTTAAAGCTTTGCACAAAGTAGTCGGATTCCTCAAAGGTTATCCCCATAGCGGCGAACACCACCGCGAACCGCTGATCGTCGCCCAGCACCGTCGCCTGACGCGCTATCTGGGCCGCGAGCTGGGCGTGCGGCAGCCCCGACGCGGAGAATATGGGCAGCTTCTGCCCGCGCACGAGGGTGTTCAGCCCGTCTATCGCGGAAATGCCGGTTTGGATAAACTCGTTGGGGTAATTGCGGGCGGCGGGGTTCATAGGCGTGCCGTTGATGTCCAGCCTCTTCTCCGGGATCGGCTCTGGGGCGCCGTCAATGGGGCGGCCCAGCCCGTCGAACACGCGCGAAAGCATATCGGGGGAAACTCCCAACTCCATGGATCTCCCCAAAAAGCGGACTTTGGAGCCGGCGAGGTTTATCCCCGCGGAGGACTCGAACAGCTGCACCAGGGCGTTGCCCCCGTCGATCTCGAGCACCCTGCACCGCCGCGTCTCGCCGTCGGGCAGCTCAATCTCGCCTAACTCGTCGTAGGTCACTCCCTCAACGTCGCTGACCAACATCAGCGGCCCCGCGACCTCGCGGACGGTTCTGTACTCTTTCGGCATCGTCTATTCCTCCGCTTCCCGCGCGGCGTCGCGCAGTTCCTGCTCCAACATACCCATATCAGTGCCGAACGTGTCGGCCACCTCCCCCTCGGGAACATACTTAAGCCGCCCTATCTTCTCCCGCACGGGGAGCTTCACAATGCTGTCGATTGACACTCCGCGCGAGAGCGCCTCTGAGCATTTGTCGTAGAACATCAAAATGGCGGTCATCATATAATACTGCTTTTCGAGGGAGGTGTAGGTGTCCGTCTCGTCGAATGCGTTTTGGTGGAGGTAGTCCTCGCGGATGGATCTCGCCGCCTCTAACTTCAGCCTGTCGCCGGGGGAGAGCGCGTCCATACCGACAAGCTTCACTATCTCCTCCAACTCGGCCTCGTCCTGCAGCAGGGAGAGCATTCGCCCGCGCAGCGCGCTCCAGTCGTCCCGGACATTGGCGTTGAACCAGGGGGCCAGCGAATCCGCGTAGAGAGAATAGCTGGTAAGCCAGTTTACCGCGGGAAAATGCCGCTTGTAGGCGAGGTTCGCGTCCAGCCCCCAGAAAACCTTCACAATGCGCAGCGTAGCCTGCGAGACCGGCTCGGATATATCCCCGCCGGGGGGCGAGACCGCGCCTATGACGGACAGCGAGCCCTCCTTCTCCCCGCCGCCCGAGACGATAACTCGCCCCGCTCTCTCGTAAAACTGCGCCAAACGGCTGCCCAAATACGCGGGGTAACCCTCCTCGCCGGGCATTTCTTCCAAGCGCCCCGACATCTCGCGCAGAGCCTCCGCCCACCGCGAAGTGGAATCCGCCATAAGCGCGACGCTGTAGCCCATATCCCGGAAGTACTCCGCTATTGTGATCCCGGTGTAAATGGACGCCTCGCGCGCCGCCACCGGCATATCGGAGGTGTTGGCGATCAGCACGGTGCGCTCCATTAGCGAGCTCCCGGTGCGGGGGTCCTTCAGCTCGGGGAACTCGTTCAGCACGTCGGTCATCTCGTTGCCGCGCTCCCCGCAGCCAATGTAGACTATGATGTCCGCCGCCGCCCACTTCGCCAGCTGGTGCTGCACCACCGTCTTACCGGAGCCGAACGGCCCGGGTACCGCCGCCACTCCCCCTCTCGCAATGGGGAAGAGGGTGTCGATGACCCTCTGCCCGGTGGTCAGCGGCTCGTCGGGGGAAAGCTTTCGCTTATAAGGGCGCTCCACGCGCACCGGCCAGCGTTGCAGCAGGGTGACGGACCTCTCTTCGCCCCCGTCGGTCCGTATGACCGCCACGGTGTCCTCCACCGCGCGCTCCCCCGGAAAGACGGAGACGACCACTCCATCGCAGCCCTTTGGAACAAGGACCCTGTGCTCCACGACGGGGGTCTCGGGCACCGTGCCCAAAACATCGCCGAACTCCACGCGGTCGCCCGGCTTTACCGCGGGGGTGAAGGTCCACTTCTTCTCGCGGTCAAGCTTGGGGACATCGACCCCGCGTCTCAAGTTCGTGCCGCAGACCTCCATTATCCGGGCGAGCGGGCGCTGGATGCCGTCGAATATCGTGCCGATCAGCCCGGGCCCCAGTTCCACGCTCAGCGGCATCCCGGTAGTCTCCACCGCCGCGCCGGGCCCCAGCCCCGCCGTTTCCTCGTAGACCTGCACGGAGGCGCGGTCGCCGCGCATCTCGATTATCTCGCCGATGAGCCGGTCGTCGCCCACCCGCACAACGTCGAACATATTCGCGTCGCGCATCCCCTCCGCGACCACGAGCGGCCCTGCGACTTTCACTACGGTTCCTGCCAAAAGAACCCCTGCCTTTCAATATGAGGTTAGCTGACTTGGTTTTATCTTCTTCGACGAAGCGGCGCGGCGGTCCCGCCGGCTTTGCTCCGCCTATTTCTGTAGACTTCTTCTCGCTTCGCGGGATAGTTTTCCAGCTTTTCCCAGCTGGGCTGGGGAACGATGTCCGCTTTTCTTCTCCCGACCGGCAGGCTCGATGGCTCCCCTACCTTTGGCTCCATCCATTTTCGTCGCTTTCTTCTCGCTAACGCGAGGGTAGCTTAATTTTTTCCCCAGCTATGCTGGGAAACGTGTCCGCTTTTCTTCTATGAGCCGGAACGGTCCGGCTGAAAGAAGAAAAGCGGACAGAAAAGAAGTTCAGCGCGCCGGCTTACTTCTACGCCGAACACTGAGTGGTCTGAGGGTAGCCGCCACCTATGCGGCGGGTCTTGTGCCTACGAAGGTAGCCCAGGGATACCGCCGGCGCCGGCTCCGGGATCCCGCCGGGGTCATTCGGGGCTTGCCGTGTCCGGTACAAAAGGCTCGCTGCTTTGGGAAAGCTCGCCGCTATCGATTAAGGCTCGGTTCTCGTGGGGCATCTCTTTGCTTGGTGGTTGGGGTAGACTCGTAGATATGCAGGGAGCCTTCCCCTCGTATGGGGCGAGCCGCTGCGCTCCCGGCAGGCGGGGCGGAGCCGGAGCCTCCAGTACCGGTGGACTATCCTATAAATCGCTGCGCTTCCGGTATGGGGACTACCTGTCGCCACCAGGCTACCCTTCGCGCCGGCAAATCTTCGGGTTCCCCCGATAAGGGCTTCCTGCGCATCTGCGAGCTACCCCTCGACCAGCAAGCAAAAAGCTACCCCACACGAGCCAAGCTCAGTTCGATAGCGGCGAGCTTTCCCAAACCACCGAGCCTTTTGCATCCTACTCTGCGAGGCGGGAATGAATACGGCGAGCCGACCCGAACCGGCGCCGGGGGTATCTCCGGGCTCTCCTCGCGTTAGCGAACCGTAAGGGCAACGGTACAGGTGGCGGCTACCCCGTAACCTCTCAGTGTTCGGCGTAAGAATAATCCGGTCCGCCTGAACTTCTTTTCTGTCCGCTTTTCTTCTTTCTGCCGGACCGTTCCGGCACAGAGAAGAAAAGCGGACAAACGTTCCCCCAGCCGCGCTGGGAAAAACGGGAAAATCACCCTCGCGTTAGCGAGAAGAAGTCCGCCAAAAATGGGCAAAGCCGGAGCCGCCAGGCACCGCAAAGCTACCCTCGCGCAGCGAGCAGCAGCCCCCAGAACCGGGTGTAACCAAGACTGGCGGAAACCACCGAACACCCCTACGCGCGGCAATCCCGCCGCAACGAGGCGAAGCAAGCGCCGACCGCCAGGTCAATCCTCCCCGAAGACGATGTCTGACCCTACAGCCTTCTCCACGGAATCTCTCACCCGGCGCATACCGGCGCCCGTGCCTCCCCCCACCCCGGGGATCGGTATAATCGCGGGCGTGGGGCGGTCGTCGTACCTCTCCGCCTCGCCCTCGGCGGCGGAAAACACATCCTCGGTGATGTAGATTATCCCGTAATTCTCCCCGGCGAGACGGCGCAGCAGCGCGGCGACCTCGCTTTTCTCCGGGGAACACGGGTAGGTGTCCAGCCCCACGGCGGCGAAGCCCCTGATGCTGTCGGCGTCGCCCACAACCGCTATCTTAGTCAAATCCGCACCCTCCCGCGAATAGCCTCCGCGCTCTGCCCGGCGCGGACCCCCACGGCGATGGTGCGAAGCGTCCGCAGTTCCGCGCTCTTGCGGAAGTAGTACCCCAGCAGCACTTCCTCGCCCATCGTGACGGACGCGGCTCTCCCGGCTATGTCAAGCAGCTCGCCCTCCACGTACCTCTCAAAGCTCGCGGGGGACTCGCCGAACGCCGCGGCGGCGCTGACGTGTCCGCTCTTCCCGAGGAATGCCAGCACGGCGTCAGTCCCCGCCAGCGCGGCGGCGATCAGCTCCCCGCGGGGGCACAGCTCCCGGCGGGTCAGCGTGTCCTCCAAGAACACCCGGGGCTTACCCGCAGCCGCCGCCCTGAGCGCCGCCTTTATATCGCGGTAGTATACCTCGGTTTCGCAGTATTTCGTAAGAACGGGCAGCCGACGCGCCCGGGCGCTGTCTATTACGGCCTCCCCCGCCGCCCTGTCCAGCGTCCCGTCGCAGAGCTGCGGGTCGCCCGTCTCGGCCAAAAGGGTGTATGCCCCGCTCGCGGCCCCGGCTAAATGCTCCGGCAAAGAGGAAAAATCCCGCTCCTCCACAGCCGCCGCCACTGCTTCCCCGGGGACGGTGCCGTCCCGGAGCAAATGGCGGTAGGGCTTCGCGCCCAGTACCCCTTTTATGGCGGATTTGGCGTTGGAGAAGTCCCGGGGGATGAGGAACACATCGTACAGCGAGGGGTCGGGGGCAACCTCCAACACGTAGGAGCGCAGGTTCGCGGTCTCCCCGCGAAGCAGCTCGTCCGCGCCGGCGGAATCGGGGTAGCCGAACTCGCGCAGCCTTATAAGCAGCTCCCGCTCGCTCCCGCAGGAAAGCAGCCTCTCAAACTGCTCCCTGCTTAACAGCGAATTTTCCTTCACCCGCACGTTCCCCACGGAATACCCTACGGATCGCGGCGCCACGTTCGCCCCCCTCTCTCCTCTAAAGTTTTACCGCTGAATATTACGCGAGCTTACCGGCACGCGACGTCCCTTACGCGAACAGCACCCCGCGGACGGCGTCCTCAACGGCGGCGCGCCGCTCCTCCAAGAGCGCGGGGAACAGGCAGTTAATCTCGATGTCGCCGTAGCGCAGCACAAAGCCGCCCCCCGCGACGTCGCCGGGCTCGACGGCAATCCCCCGCCCCGCGAGACGCTCCGAAAAGCCCGGCGGCACCCTTCCGGCGTCCTCGGGGGACATCACCAACACTCCCGGCTCGCCGGTCGCCGCTTTAAGGGCCAGCCGCTCCAACAGGGAGAAGTACTCCTCGACGGGGCAGCCGCCGAGCAGCTCCAACAGCCGCCGGCACGCTAAGTCTATCTCCTCGCGCCTCGCGGCGAGCAGCACTCCCGCGCGCACCCGAGCCGCCCCGGATTTGGCGTTTTCCGCTATCGCGGCGGCTTTTCTCTCGGCCTCCGCTATGACGGCCTTCCCCGCCGCCGCAGCCTCCGCCTTGGCCCTCGCTACGGACTCCTCGGCCTCTCTGCTCGCGGCGGAGACTATCCCCTCCGCCTCGGCGCGGGCGTCGGAAACTATCCTCGCGGTTAAATTCTCGGCGTTGCCCATCGCGCGTTTTTATAAGTTGGATACGCCGATCACGGAGAGCAGCGAGACGATAAACGCCAACAGCGCGTAAATCTCCACCAGAGTGGTCGAGACCATAGCCTTGGAGAACTCCGAGGGGCGTTTGGCCGAGAGGGAAATCCCCGCGACGGCGGCCTTCCCCTGCGCTATGGCGGAAATCAGCCCCCCGATACCTATGGGCAGCGAGGACGCGAGGTAGAGCAGCCCTTTAAGAGTAGTCATCTCCGCGCTGCCGCCCAAAATGCCGATATTCAGCAGTATCATAAACGTGACGATGAACCCGTACAGCCCCTGCGTGCCGGGCAGCAGTTCCAGCACGAGCAGTTTGCCGAACATGGACGGGTTCTCCGAGAGCACCCCCATGCCCGTTTCGGCCGCCATTCCGACACCCCTGATGGAGCCGATGCCCGCCATAAACGTGGCTATCGCCGCCCCCAAAAGCGCGTATACAGTTCCCATACTCATACTATTCGTCCTCCCTGACTTTTATATACTTAGTATGCCCGCTAAACGGCTCGAACGCTCGCCCTCCGCCCTCATAAAACTTCGAGAAAAGCTCCACATACTGGAGCCTCAGCGTGTGGACGTACGCGCCCAACGCGTTTAGCGCGAAATTGATTAAGTGCCCCACAACGAACACCACTATAAACAGCACCGTGCCGAAGAAACCCTTTCCACCCAAAGTGCAAAGCTGGTTGAACACCTGGCTCATCGCGGCGGTGGTAAGCCCCAGCGCCATCAGCCGGGAAAAAGACATTAAATCGCTCGCGTAACCGGTGACGTCGTAAAGGCTGACAAGGCCGGAGAATATCCCAAGGAACCCCTTCTTGCGCACCCCGTTGGCGAACAGCATCAGCACGCCGAGCGCCGCCGCCGCTATCCCCGCGGTTTTCAGCGGGGCGAACGAGACGAACCCCACCGCGAGCGCCGCCACTCCCAAGAGCACCAATATCCACGAGCCGCTGCCCAAAATCCCCTCCCAGGGGTCGCCGTTGCGGCTCAATGTATAGATGTTCGCGGCAAGCCCCGCCACCACCATCACGAGGCCCAGCGCGAGGCTGAGGATGAGCATAGTCACGGCGGAAGTGCCCTCCATCGGGTCGAACAGCACCGGGGGAATGTTCACCCTGTGCCCGAAGAAAAACTCGGATATAGTCGGTATCGCGTTTCCGAAATAGCTGCCGAACATCACTCCCCAAAAGCAGGTCGACACCCCGCAGTAGGCGAAAAGCTGGAGGTTGCGCCGCATCTTCTCCTCAGGCTTGTATATCTTTATAAGAAGGAGCGAGCCGATCAAAAGGAGCAGCCCGTACCCCGCGTCGGAGAGCATCATCCCGAACAGCAGGTAGTAGAAAAAGCTCATCAGGGGCGTCGGGTCGATGTCTCCCTTGCCCGGCATAGCGTACATAGCGGTGATCCCGGCGGCGGGGGCGGTGAAGGCGTTGCTCTGAAGCCTCACGGGGGCGTCGTCCCCCGCCGGAGAACACTCCACCACCGCGCCGAACTTCTCGGTTAAATCCCTCTCGAGGCGCGGGAAGTCACGCTCCGCGACATACCCCGTCACTACGAACGCGCTTTTGGTCTGGTCAAGCTCCGCTATAACGCGGTACTTCTCCTCCCGCGCGGTAAACGAGTCGCAGGCGAGCTCTATCTCGGCTCTGCGGCCGGCCAACTCCCTGATTTTTTCCGCCGCCGCGGAGGATTTCTCCTCAAGAGCGGCTATTTCTGCTTCGAGGCGGCGAGTTTTCTCCGCCGGGGTGTGGTGAGTGACGGGCGCTCCCGCCGCGAACCCCGCCCCGCGCAAGGCGGCTTCGAAGTCGCCCGCGTCCGCCTTTCGGCAAACCGCGAACACCGCTGTCTGCTCAGGGAGAACGCCCTCTATTTCCACGCAAAACGGCTCTCCGAACGAGGCTCCCACCGCTTCGTATATCTCGGGCAGGGTCTTTGACCCCGGAAAAACCCCGAAAAACGCGGCGGTCTTATCCGTACCTGTAAAAACCGTGGGAATATCGAGGTTCTCCCAGGCGGCGTACTGGGGGATCAGCGCGCGCTTACGGGAGATTTCCCCGCGCGTCTCCGCCACGGTCTCCTGAAGCCCCGCTATCTCGGCGAGAAGGCTCACGGCGGCTTTCTCGCGGGCGGATTCCCTCGCGAACTCCGCCGGGGAGACCTCGCGCCGCCCCTTAAAGCCAGAAAGCATACCCTTCTTCACCGGGGCGTACTCATCCAGAATGGCGAGGGCACGCTCGGCCGCCTTGCGGTTGCGCTCGAAACTCTGCACCTCGGCCTCGGTATCCTGCCGGAAGAACCCCTCCCGGCACCCCTCGTCGAGGATCTCCACCCGCTCCGAGCGCTGCAGGTACTCCAAGATTGCCTTACGCTTGGTTTTATGCGCGGCTACCTCCACGCGAAGCATAGGCATTTTCGCCAAAGAACCACCCCCTCTCCCGGTAAATATGGCATCCAAAGGCTGCCGCCGGCGGCTCCGCTCCGCCGAATGCCCGCCAAAAGGCGGAGCCGCCGGACAACCGGCAAAAGATGGCGCCGCCTGACGGTCGGTAAAAGGCAGCCCCTCCGGGTTACCGGCAAATGACGGCACCGCCAAGCGCCCGGCAAAAGTCAACATCAGCGAGCGACCGGCAAAGACAGCTCCACCGAGTGCGGTAAAAGTAACATCTCTGGATGTCCGGCATAAAATGCCGGCGCCGGGCGGCCGGCAAAGATAGCTCAGCCGGATGACCGTCAAAAAGCGATACCGCCAAGCGGCCGGCAAAAGTCGGCACCGCCGGGCAATCTGCAAAAGAAGGCGGCGCTAACTGACCGCCAACAAATAAAAGCGGCGGCACCGGGCGCCCTGCCAATGAATAAAAGCGGCAGCACCGGGCGCCCGGCTAAATCTTCCCCTCAAACATCGCCTTGGCGGCGGCGCGGGCGGCATCGTCCCGGCGGGAGAAAGCGACCTCGCGCAGGCGCTCCGCCTCCCCGTCGGCGGCTGTTTTGGCGGCGGAGAGAGATTCCTCGGCGGCGGACCGCGCCCCGGCCAAAATCTCGCCCGCCCCGCGCTCCGAGGCGGACTTTTCCTCTTTCGCCACGGCGTTGCGGCGGGCGGCGGCGTCCCGGCGGATCTCCTCCGCGCGGGCCTCGGCTTCCGCGACAATGCCCGCGGCCCGCTCCTCCGCCTCCCGGATAGCGTCGACAATCTCACGCGCCATAGCGCCCTCCTCCTCCCCGAAAAAACCTTTGCAAATTCCCGCGAACTCTGCTATAATAGCACTAACCGCTACCGTTTATTGTAGCACATTTCGGGGCGCTCTACAAGGGGGAAAAGAAAAATTTTGCCGGCGGCAAGGCGGTTGGGCTTCGCCACATCCCCGGGGGCTTATTCCCGCTGACACGAGGGCCGTCTTTTCGCCTTTCCCGGCGCGGCTGGGCAGCGGGTCCGCTTTTCACTCTCGGCTGAGGGTAGCTCGACTATACCGGCGGCTTACTCGGCTCTACTTGTTAAGGCGGCTTCTTCTCGCTACGCGAGGGTAGCTTTCTAATTTTTCCCAGCTGCGCTGGGGGAACGATGTCCGCTTTTCTTCTCTGTGCCGGAACGGTCCGGCAGAAAGAAGAAAAGCGGACAGAAAAGAAGTTCAGGCGGACCGGCTTGCTTCAACGCCACTCACCGAGTGGTTTGGGGGTAGCCGCCACCTGTACGGCGGTCCTTGTGCCTACGAGGTTGGTGCAGTGGTTCCGCCGACGCCGGCTCCGGGACCCCGCCGTGTTCATTCTCGGCTCGCAGAGTTGGATGCAAAAGGCTCGCAGGTTTAGGAAAGCTCGTCGCTATCGCTTTGGGCTTGGTGCTATAGGATAGCTTTTGCCTGCCGGTTCGGGCAGGCTCGCGAATGTGCGGGGAGCCCTGCCAGGGAGCCCGGAGGTTCGCCGGTGCGAAGGGTAGTTCAGTGGTGTCGGGGGCTTTCTTGATTCCGCCTCGGCTACCGAGTAGCGCGACAGCTACCCCATACGGGAAGAGAGGAGGTTCCCTGCATATCTGCGAGTTTACCCCGACCGACAAGCAAAAAGCTACCCCGCAATAACCGAGCCCCAATCGATAACGGCGCGGCATCCTGACCCGGCGAGCCTTTTGTACCGGGCTCGGCGGGCTCTGAATGACACCGGCGGGGTCCCGGAGCCGGCGTCGGCGGTATCTCCGGACTATCCTCTTAGGCACAAAGGTAACGGTATAGGTGGCGGCTACCCCGTAACCGCTCAGTGTTCGGCGTAGAAGCAAGCCGGCGCGCTGAACTTCTTTTCTGTCCGCTTTTCTTCTTTCAGCCGCGCCTGTCGGCGAAGAGAAGAAAAGCGGACATCGTTCCCCAGCCGCGCTGGGGGAATAAATAAGGTACCCTCGCGTTAGCGAGAAGAAATCTGCCTTAACAGGCGGAGCTAAGCTCCCGGTACCGCCAAGCCACCCTCGTGTCAGCGAGAAGAAGCCCCGGAGCCGGGCGATGCCAAAGTCCTCGCCCCGCAAAACTCCCTCGCGCAGCGAGAGAAAGCTCCCCCAGCCATCAGCCAACAGCAGCCAGCTAAAAAGAAACGAAAGCCGGGTGTCCGATGAATCTTGACTATAACGGCGGGCGCCTGTCCTACAGCGATACGGGCGGTCCCGATTATGCAAACGACCCCCGAAATACAGACAGCTCCCAAGATACGGGCGACCCGCAGAATACGGGCAACCCCCAAGATACAGGCAATCCGCGCGATACGGGCGGCCCGGGGTACACAGCTAACACGCCCGCAGCGCGGCGCGGCACTATACTTTTCCTCCACGGGTGGGGCAGCGACTCCGGCGCGTTCCGGGGGATAATCTCACGCCTTGAGGGGACCGGCTACCGCCTTGTAGCCCTCGATTTCCCGGGCTGCGGGGGCAGCTCCCTCCCTGAAAAACCCCTCACCGTGCGGGACTACGCCGACGCGGTTCTGGCGGTGCTAAATCACCTGAACATACGCGACCCCGTCATTATCGCCCACTCCCACGGGGCGCGGGTCGCCCTCTATATGGCGGGGACGGGGCTGCTAAACCCGCCAAAGATGATCCTCTTCGGGGCGGCGGGACTACGGACCAAATCCTCCCCCGCTAAACGGCTGAAGGTCCTCGCGTACAAGACCGCGCGGCGCTTCCTCACCCTCCCTCCGCTGAAAAAGCACACCGCGGGGACGCTCGAGAGGCTGCGTTCCCGCTTCGGCTCGGCGGATTACGCGGCTGCGCCCCCCGTCCTGCGGCAGACGCTGAACGGGCTTGTAAACTCCGACATAGGCGATGTTTTGCCCGCCGTCAAAGCCTCCACCCTGTTAATCTGGGGCGAGAACGACACCGCGACCCCCCTTTATATGGCGCGGCGTATGGAGAAGACCATTCCCGACTGCGGGCTTTGCGTGATCCCCGGGGCGGGTCACTGGGTGTTCGCGGAACGCCCCGGCGCGGTCTACCCGATTATCGATAATTTCCTCGGCATAACCGGGTAGCCGACATTTCCCCCAGCATAACCCGACAATAGCGGCTTTCTCGGCGTAACCCGACAGCCGGCAACGGCAAACCCGATGTCCGGCAGCTTCTCGGCGTAAAGCGCTAATCCGCACGAAAAGAGGCGGCGGACGGATGAGGATACTGTTCTTTATCGCGCTTGGGCTGCTCTCGGTAGAGGGCGTGTTCGGCACGCTCCGGCAAATTCAAATGCTTCAGCAAAACGGCTACTACCCCGCCCGGTACTTCCGCTGGCTTAAGGGCAGGCTCTCCAAACGGCTGCTCCTGCCCGCCGTCGGGCTGACCCTCGCGCTCGCCGCAGTCACCCCCAAAAGCTACGGCGCGGTGCTCCTCGCGTGCGTCGCCGCCGTGTCCTCCGCGAAAATCGTCCGCGCGGTAAACCTGCAAAGGCACTCCACCATAAAGCTCAAGTTCACCGCCCGGGTGAAGCGGCTCCTTGTTGCGGAATGCCTGCTCTTCGCCGCCGCCGCCCTCCTGCCCCTGCTCTACCTGAAGGCGGCTTACGCGGCGGTGGTGTTCACCTTCATCCCGCCTATCCCCACTCTCCTCGGCTGGGCCCTCACCTACCCGCTCGAGAAGGCGATAGCGGCGCGCTACACTCACGACGCGAAACGCCGGCTGCGCTCCGTGCCGGGGCTTATCACGATAGGCGTTACGGGGAGCTACGGAAAGACCGGCACAAAATCCATTTTGGCGAGGATTTTACAGGAGAAGTACAACACCCTCGCCACGCCGGAAAGCTACAACACCCCGATGGGGGTCGTGCGCACCGTGCGGGAGCGGCTTCGCCCGGAGACGGAGGTATTCGTCGCGGAAATGGGCGCTAAGCGGCGCGGGAACATCGCGGAGCTTTGCCGCATAGCCGACCCCTCTATAGGGATAGTCACCTCCGTCGGCCCGCAGCACCTCGACACTTTCGGCTCGGTGGAAACGGTCAAGGCGACAAAGCTTGAGTTAGCCGACTACGTCGCGGCGAAGGGCGGCAAGATTTATCTCAACGGCGACAACGAGTACCTGCGCGGCGAGACGGGGCGGGCGAACCGCGTATTCTACGGCGAGGGGGAAAACTGCTCCTGCCGGGTCACGGGGCTGTCCCACGGGCGGGACGGGCTGCGTATGACGCTTCGCTACGGGGAGGTCGCCCTGAACCTCGCGACGCGCCTGCTCGGGGCACACAACGCGGTGAACATAGCGGGGGCGGCGGCAGTCGCTCTGGATCTCGGCGTAGAGCCCCGCGATATTGAGTACGCCGTATCCACGCTGAAGCCCGTCCCCCACCGCCTGGAGCCCAAAACCCTGCCGGGCGGCGCTCTGCTGATAGACGACGCCTACAACTCCAACCCCCACGGCGCGGCGGCGGCTTTGTCCGTATTAAAGGAAATCGACGCGTCCCCCAAAATTCTGGTCACCCCGGGAATGGTGGAGCTCGGCGAACAAGAGGACAGGTACAACCGCGAGTTCGGTTCTAACGCCGCCGGGGTGTGCGATATAATAATCCTGGTAGGCGAGGAGCGGGCGGTCCCGATTAGGGCGGGCGCGCTCGCCGCCGGCTTCGACGAGGGCAACATCTACGTGGAGCACAGCTTCGCCGGGGCGTTCAACCGGGCCTGCTCGCTCGTCACCCCATCGGGCGCCGTCCTACTCGAAAACGATCTGCCGGACAATTATTTGAAGTAGCCTTGGGCAGTCCTTAACGTGACGGCTCATTAGCTCGCCGGATCATCGGACCGCAGGATTGGCAGTCCTCCGGGGGTGGCAACCCGTCAGGTCGTCAGGTCGCCGGATCATCAGTCCGCCGGGACGGCAGCACGCAGGATCAAAAGCCCGGCGGGTCGGCAATCCACCGGTTCATTGGCGTGACGGCTCATTAGCTCGCCGGATCATCGGACCGCAGGATCAGCGGCACGCCGGGACAGTAGCACGCCGAGGCGACAGCCCACCGGGGGCGGCAGCCCACCGGCCGATTAGCGCGTTGGCTCGGCGGCCCCACCAACCAATCACCTGTCGGCTCATCGGCGCGCCGGGTCGCCGGATCGCCGGCTTATCAACATAAAAAAGGAGCAAGCGAAATGAAACCAACCATAGCGGTATTCTTCGGGTGCCGGTCGGTGGAGCACGAGATCTCCATTATCTCGGCGGTGCAGGCTATGCACGCCATAAACCGGGAGAAGTACGACATCCTCCCCGTTTACATCACGAAAACCCGCGAGCTCTACACCGGCGAGCGGCTTACGGACATCGAGGCGTTCAAGGACATTCCGGGGCTGCTTAGCGACTGCCGCCGGGTCGCCCTCGTGAGGGAGGACGGCGCGGTATGGGCGAAGCTCGCCGACAAAAAAGGCTACGGCAAGCGGGAGAGCGTCCGCGTCGACTTGGGGTTCCCAATAGTCCACGGGACAAACGGCGAGGACGGCACCGTGGCGGGTTACCTCGAAATGTTGGGGCTGCCGTACATAGGCTGCTCCCCGCTCGCCGGGGCGGTGAGTATGGATAAATCCGTGTCTAAAGCGGTCCTCCGGGAAGCGGGGCTGCCTGTACTTCCCTCGGTAACCTTCACCGCCCGCCGGTACGCCACCGACAGGGCGGGCGTGGAGCGCGAAATCACGGAAAAGACGGGTTACCCGCTGATTATTAAGCCCGTGAACCTGGGCTCCAGCGTGGGTATCACGAAAGTAGCGGACGAGGCGGGTCTCGCCGCCGCCGTAGAGCTCGCCGGCTCGTTCGCCGGGGAAATAATGACCGAGCGCGCCGTGGAACACCTGCGGGAAATCAACTGCGCGGTCTTGGGCGAGGGGGAGAACTGCGAAGCGTCGCTGTTGGAGGAGCCGGTATCGGCGGGAGATATTCTTTCTTATAAAGATAAATATGAGGGCGGCGGCGAGAAGGGAATGGCGTCCGCCACGCGCAAATGCCCCGCCGACCTGCCCCCCGCCAAGGCGGAGGAGATCAGGAGCCTCGCGTGCCGGGCGTTCGCCGCGGTGAAGTGCTCGGGCGTCGCGAGGGTGGACTTTCTCCTGGACACCGCCGGCTCCGATCGGGTATGGGTCAACGAAATCAACACTATCCCCGGCTCGCTCTCGTTCTACCTCTGGGAGCCGATGGGCGTACCGTACTCCGCGCTTATCGATAGACTGGCGGATATAGCTTTCCGCCGGGAGCGGGAGCGGGAGCGGCTGATGTTCACCGTGGAGACGAACGTCCTCTCGCGCGACGGGCTGAAGTTCTCCGCCAAGGGCGCGAAGACCGGCTCTCAACACGGGTAAGCGGGCGGGCGACGCGGCGACCGGGTCAACCGCTTCACGGGGTAACCGGCTTCCCCGCGCGGGTGAGCGGGCAGGCGCTATCGCTATGGCAGCGCGTCAAGAGGTGCCGCTGAAGGCTGCTTCCCCATACGGGCGAGCGGGTAGGTGCCCGCTGCGCCGAGGTAGTCACGCGCTTGTAATGCGACGCGCCGAGGAGGCATCCGCGCCGGCGATCCAACTCGCCGCGATAACCGCGCGCCGGAAAGCGCCGTGCCGCGAAAAACTCGCGCCGGGGAGACCGCGCGCCGCGAAAATCCCGCGCCAGAAAGATCACTCTCCGGCGAGACGTCGGGCCGGCGAGGCACCGAACCAAATGGATCGCGCGCTGACGTAGAGCCTCGAAACCCCCGCGCCGAGGAGACCGCGTACCAAGAAAGCCCCGCGCCGTAGGACGGAGCGGCTTTCCCGAATTTAGAGGAGCCGGCATCCCCTCCCCCGCTTCCCCGAACTCAGGGGCCCCTCTTCCCGGCTTGACAAGCGGGCGCTGTCGTGGTATAATCATACACACCGTAGGAGAGAACGCCCCAGTTTTACGGCGGGAAGCGAGCGGCACGGCACGCGGGTATGGCGGAACTGGCAGACGCGCCGGATTTAGGATCCGGTGCCGCGAGGCATGCAGGTTCAAATCCTGTTACCCGCACCAAGCGCACCGGGCGGGGGGCTGCCCCGGTAGGCGGCGCTCCCACTGAGAGACGCCGGAATACAGGTCATTTCCCCGGAGAGGCTTACACAGCCGAGAGTCATCAGCAGGCAGGGCCGGCTCTATCGCATAGGGCTCGCTCGGCAAGGGGCGCCGGCAGACGGGTCGTCTTCCTCGAGAAGCTTGCCCGCCGAGAGTCGTCGGCAGCCCGGCGAGCCCGACCCGGCGGCTCCCCCGCCGCCCCTCCGCGTAATCAAATACGGTCCGTCGCGCCCCCATCGTGGTGCCGACCGGAAAATATGTCCCCGTAGCTCAGCAGGATAGAGCGCGAGCCTCCTAAGGTCACGTAAGACCGCTCGCCTTTTTAGAAAAGGCGAACGATCGAAGTGCTAAAATTTCATAAATGTCCCCGTAGCTCAGCAGGATAGAGCGTTCGCCTCCTAAGCGAAAGGCCGCGCGTTCGAATCGCGCCGGGGACGCCAAACAACGCCGAAAGCCTTTGTTTTAAGGGCTTTCGGCTTTTATTTTTATCTGACTGTTCCGTCATCGACGGTTTTGCTTCGGTATCTCTCACGCCCGTTTCTCCTCGCCAGGTCCCGCCCTTTCGCTCCCATAAAAAAGCTCTCCCCGCTAAGGGGAGAGCCAAGCTTTCGCGCGCCGCGGGTTGCCGGTTACTTAATGACGCAGCCCGCCTCATCCAACATATCGATGTAATACCGGTATGTCTCAAGCTTCGGGTGCAGGTTGTCGCCCTTCAGATACTCCGATGTCCAGCGGCGACCTTCGCCGAGAGCATCCCACTGGTCGTCCAGCGCGATGTCTAAGTAGTGCACATAGCTCCTGTCGCCGTCGGCGCACCAGTTTTTCATAGCGACGTTTGTCGAGTGAATGTTTTGGTTGATCACGTTCAAATCGGCGCCGCTCCCGCTGACGCGGCGCATAGTGACGTTGAAGTAGTAAATGTTCGTGGACGGGAATTTGGCGTGAAGCTTCTCGATCACCGTCTGCAGGTTCCTCGCGATGATTTCCGGGGAGATCATCGCCGCCGCGTCGTTTTGCCCCAAATTGATAACGATGTTTTTGGGCGCGAACCCGTTAAACCGGTAGAATATCGTGTCGATCAGGCTGATCCACTGATCCGCCCGCGTGCCGCCGATAGCCGCCGTGAAGACATTCTTCCCGTTAAAGTAATCCGTGTAGAAATTCGTCCAGTCGTTTTCCATCTCGAAGAAGCTGTCTCCGATGAAAACGGTCGTATCGGCGTTGAACTCGGACCGCTCGCTGCCGTTCCGGTACCGATACCCGTCCGCCAGGCGGTAGGCGAAGTTCCGGTCGTTGGCGTCAGTCAGCACCCCGTCCGGGATGGTGGGGGCGCTGCTCTGCGAGGGCGTCCCCGAGCTGGCGCCGCCGTGCTCCGCTATATACGACATCGCCGCGGCGGTCCCCGTTTTAAGGCTGTATTTGCTGATTTCCAGATCCGAGGTGTTGTCCGCCATCATAATCATACCGATCGCGATCGTGGCGTTCGGGTCGATATCGTCGGCGATTTGGCTGAACGGGATAGTGCTGCCGTACTTCCCGTCGAAGTACACCGTCACCTGAGAGCCGACCTTGGCGATGGAAAGGGTCACGTCCACCGGATCCGGCCACACCAAACGCTTGCCTCCCGTCGCGGAGGGGCAGTGCTGCGTCTTCCAATCGTCGCAGACGAAGCCGTCGGACCAGTTGATGATCCACCCCGAGTGTCTCCCGTCGTTCACCATAATGCCGCCGCCCAGCCAGTCCTGATAAGTCACTCCGGGCTGGAAGTCGGTCGCGTAGTGCAGAGTCATCTCCACGACAAAATCCTTCGCCGCGGAGCGGAAATAGTAGGGCTTCAGCTTGCCCGCCCCGTTGTTGTAGGAAACGCGGATGACGCCGTTCGACTCGTTGGAAAGATCCCACACATCGGTGGCGGAGTACACCGTACCCCCGGAAAGCGTGACGGACGCGGCCAAGTTGGACTCCGTCAGGGTGAACGTTCCCTTTTTCGCGGCGGGAATGGAAACAGTGCGCGTGACACGCCGGTACCCGTCGCTCGCAAGGCGCAACTCGTATGTCCCCGCCGGGACAGTCGCGGAGAAGTTCCCGCTGCCGTCCGCCTTGCCCTCGTAATAGAGCAGCGGGTCGGATTTTCCTACAAAGCTGTAAGCCGCGCCTATACCCTTTTTCCCGTCGGTCACCGTGCCGGTGTACGCCGTCCCGGAGACTTTGGTATAGCGGACTTCCACCGATTGGTTGGAGGTGACCCCGGAAACGGTCCACACGCCCTCCGACGCGGCCGCTCTCGCCTCGGCGGTGCGGTTCTTGCCGTTAATCAGTATCGCGCTGACCCTGTAGCCGGAATTTGTGCGCAGCGTGAGGTCGTAGCTACCGCCCTTAACTACCGACGCCGCGGCCTTTACCGAGCCGCCCGCGTTTTCGTTCTTCACGGTGACGGTGTACACGCCCGCCTTGTTCAGATAAGAAGTAATCTCTTCGTTGGTCGCCGCCTTGCAGGAGTAGTCGCGGTAAATCACGTCCGCGCCCAGAGCGAAGAAGCCGGGCATCACGTCGGTATCCATCTCTTCCAGCTCTTCGGCGTAGAGGAACTTCCCGTCGCAGAAGTACCACAGGGCGCTCCCGCGTTTTATGGCGGTGAGCTTGACGCCCAGCGTCTTCGCCGGATCGGTGACGCGCTGCTTCTCCACGGGCAGAGTGTGGTTAGTCCAGCCGTTTACGTTGCTGATGGTGCGCAAACTGTACTCGGCGAAGTTTTTCGTCCCGCCGGGGCCCGCTACCATACTCTCCGTGTGCAAATCCACAAGCACGGAATGATAAATGCCGTTCAGCGACTGGAAAACTATCCCCGCCGCGGCGCCCTTGTTGTCGTGATCCTTAACCGGGACCATAGTCGTCTCGACAATGAAGTCCGGGCCGTAGGCGTCGCGGAAATAGATATGGTTGTACTCCGCGCTGTACCGCGAGCGCACGATACCTTTCGGCTCCTCCGTAATGTCCCAGGTGGAGCTTTTGGCGTAGCCGAACTTCCCGTCGCCCACCACCGCGTTCTCGGCGTCGGCGCAGGTGTAGCCGTTCTCGTCGAAATGCGGCCAGTCAGAAAAATATTTCGCGTGGAAGAGGTTGTAGCTGCGCACCATCTCCGTCTTGGCCTCGCCCTTGATGACGGCGAAATAGGTCGGCAGGATTGCCACGCTTTCCGGCACCCCGCCGGAAATATCCACATCCAACGTCTGCCAGGGGAAGAACGCCTCCAACACGGCGCCCTCGGTCTGCTCGGAGTTCAGCTTGCCCTTCACCTTAACCGCGCGGTCGACGCCGTTGTATTTCGCGAAAATATCGGCGTTCATCCAAATGTAAAACTCGTGCACGCTGGTCATATCCCCGTTGACGAGCTCCGGCTCTCCGCCTCCCGAGACGGCGAACTGGAGAGACCAATAAGAGGCCTCGTCAAACGAGCGGTCCCCGAATCGGCCCTGCAAACACAGGTTGGTATCGTCGATTTCGGAGCCTACGTAGATCCCGTATTCCGTCGGGAACGCGGTGACCCGCAGCACGGGGAAATCCCCCACGCCGTTGTTGAACAGGTAGGTGTTCCTGAAGTACTGCTTACCCTGCCACTGCGGCTCGTCCAACTCGCCGTCGATCTTCATTGACGGGTCGCCGGGATACACCGCCCAGTTGTCGTACTGGTGGTTGACGGTGTTGCTCGCCTTCGCGATTTTGCCGAAGAAGGGGAAGTTCGCCGCGCCGCCGTTCCGGAAGATCGGGATCAGCACCGCCGCCGCGATGACTAACACCGCCAATACCGCGCAGATCACGATGATAAGAACGCGCTTCTTCTTGTTTTTCGGGTCGCCCGCTTCCGGCTTATTGCCGATAATACCCGGGGCCTTCGCCGTGTTCTCCATCCTACTTCCCTCCTAACACAACAATCTCGGAAAGTTTCAGCCCCGCCTCGTCCATCATCTCCGCGTCTACCATCACGCGGTCTTTGGGCTTAAAGATAAAAGTGATCTCCGTAACTTTTACCGGGTCGAAAGTCGCGATGGCGGGGCCCATCGGCACATAATCCGCCGTCTCGGGGTCCCAGAAATCCGAGGGGTAGGCGAGGTCCTTTATCACCGCGTACTCGTAATTTTTGTTCGCCCAGGCGGGCTTCTCCGCCAGTTTAAGGCGTATCTGGGACACCTTGGAAAACGCGTAATCCATTTCCCTGGCGTTGTAGACCATCAGCGCGGAGACGCTCACGGGCTTGTCCCAACGCAGCGTAATCTCGATATTGCCGTCGGTTTCGCCCGGCTCCACACGGTACGCCATACTCTCCGTGACCGCGTAGTAGGGCAGCACGCGGTCCTTCAGGTACCGAACGCCGGTGCCCGTGTTCGCTTCAATGTCCGCCGTCCTGGAAAGGTCCGTGTACCCGCTGATCGACTCGGGGAGCCACATAGCCGTGACGCTCGGCCCGTTCGCGCTCAGCACTTCCAAGCCGTCGGAGTTCGTGACCCAGTTGACTCGGTCCACGCAGGCGGCCTTGTTTGTATCGGAGGACTGCACCGCTTCATCCGCCCCGGCCAAGTTGTGCCGGTGGTAGGTGATGTAAAGCTCGTCGCCCGCCGCCACGAAGGAGTGGCACGCCGTTCCGCTTCGTATGCCGAATATGGACGCGTCAAGCACCGGGTTGCCCTGTTCCGTCGTCAGTTTGCGGAAGGGCCCCAACGGGCTGTCGCCCACGGCCTGATGGACGGAGTACGACGGACTGCCGAAGCCCTCCGAAGCCCAGGTCAGGTAATACTTCCCGTTGTGCTTAAGCATATACGGGGACTCGTTGATCCCCTCGTTTTTCCAGTACTTTTCCCCGCCCTGTATGCTTTCGATGTCGAGGCAGCCGTTCTCCGCGCGCTCGTAGGTGAGGTCGTAGTATCCGCCCAAGGTCAGGGGCGTCACGCTGGTGTAATCCATATGGGTCATATCGATCATCCTACCGCCCCACGACCCGTTGAACCGCCCGTAGTGGTCGTCGGCGTGCTTGTTGAAGTAGAGGTAGAATTGCCCGTCGTCGTCGAAGAACGGGTCTATGTCGATAACGGCGCAGTTCCACTGGAAGCCGCAACCCTTCTGGAAATTGATCGTCGGCACGCGTTTCCCGGTCTTTGGGTCGATGTCATACAGCTCGTGGAAGGGACCCACGGGGGTGTCCGACTCGAATATGCAGATGTAAAACCTGTCATACTGGTACGAGGAAGACGAGAAACCCTCCACCCCGTAATTCTGCCAAATATACGCGTTGCAGTAGAGATAGTACTTTCCGTTAGCCGGGTTTCTGATGCACTGCGGGGCCCAATACGCCCACTCGCTCCAGTCATCCTTCTCCACGGCGGCGATATAGTTCCCGGCGAACACTCCGCATTCTTCCCAGTTGTAAAGGTCTTTCGAGCGGAAGCATTTGTGAGCGTACTCGTACACATTGTGCTCCAACGCGTAGGGGTCCTGCGGGTTCTGGGGCGACAGTTGCCCCCAGTAAAGGTAATAATACCCGCCGTACTCGGGGTCTTCCTCCTCGGAAACCCAGATGACCCCGTGGTCCTTGAACTCCATATCGTTTACGCCGTTTTTGCCGAACAGCGAGTCGTCATACTCCCCGTTCTCGGCTATTCCGGTGGCGTAGTTCATATATGTGGCG